>CAYVQO010000123.1:2055-5840 GCA_964452835.1 uncultured Sphingorhabdus sp.
GCGCTTGCCGAGCGCGGCGATGTTGTGGTGGTCACCGTGAATCACCGGCTGAATGCGCTCGGCTATCTTTATTTGCCTGACCGCTTTCCTGACAGCGGCAACAACGGCCAGCTCGACCTGATCTGCGCGCTGCAATGGATCCAGCGCAACATCTCTGCCTTTGGTGGCGATCCGGGCAACGTCACTGTCTTTGGCCAGTCGGGCGGCGGCGCGAAGATTGCGACACTTATGGCGATGCCCGCTGCGAAAGGCCTATTCCACAAGGCGATCACCATGTCGGGGCAGCAGGTTACTGCGTCTGGTCCGCTGAATGCCAGAAAACGCGCCGAGGCGTTTCTCGAAAAACTCGGCAAGGACGTCGATCCAGCGACTGTGCCAGTCGAACAGCTAGTGGCGGCACTTTCGGCAACGGACCCAATCCTTGGCGGCGACCTCTATTTCGGCCCGGTGCTCGATATGCGGAATCTGTCCCGCCACCCCTTTTGGCCCGATGCCGCGCCGCAATCGCTGGGTATCCCGATGCTGCTCGGCAACACCGTCGCCGAAACCCGAGCCTTCTTCCCGCCCGATCATCCGAAGTTGCAGGGGCTGGACTGGGATAACCTTGCCGCCCGAATCGCACCCGAAATGCGGATCGACATATTGCCCATATGGGTGGTCGGCGAATTCCGGAGGCGCTATCCCAAGGACAACCCCGAACAAATCTTCCACCGCATTGTTACCGCCGCGCGCAGCTGGCGTGGGCAGGTTGAGGAGGCTGAGGCAAGAGCGAGAGCAGGGCGCGGCAACACGTTCGTCTACCAACTCGATTTCGAGCAGGGCAAGCATACCGACGATATCGGCTTTGCCTTCGGTACAACGCCTGATCCAACACCTGCACAGCGCGCGATGAGCGATACAATAATGGACGCTTTCATCCGCTTCGCCCGCACAGGCAATCCGGGATGGAGCAGCTATGATTTAGCGACACGCAAGACGATGGTTTTCGATACCAACAGCCGCACTGTCAGCGACCCGCGTAAATGGGAGCGCGAGCTGTTCGCACGCGTGCCTTACATCCAGCCCGGAACGTGAAACCCGTTATTGCTGATTGTTCGGATAACTGATGATCAGTGTCAGCGGTTCCTCGCCGACCTGCGCGATGCCCACCACTGCATCCTTATACAGATAGGCCGCCATTCCCGGCGTCAACCGCTGGGTCACGCCGTCGCTGGTGACATCGCCTTCACCTGACAGCACAAAATAGACCTCGTCATGCGATATCGGATGCAGGCCGATTGCCGCGCCCTTGTGCAATATGCGCTTCCTGAACTCCATTGCGCGCGGTTGCGGCGCGGCGTCGCTGATACGGTAGGCCGTGGACATGCCGATGGCGCCGTGCGGCGGAGGCTCCTCGCGCTTGACATCCTCTTCGTGCACCACGACCATCGCTGGTGCAGCGGCGGCGAGCAGCAGCGGAAACATCATTGCCGCATGCTCCGGTCGCGCGGGGACAGCGCCTCCTGCGGCCCGCGTTTCTGCCCCGGATAAATGCCCGACTTTGGCTCCATTGTATCGAGGTTCCAGTCGGCTTCGACAAAGGGTGCGGTCACGGGTTTGACGCTACCATAGCCGCCTACCTCGTTTTCATCGTCGATGATTGCCCCGCGCCCTTCGGCGATGAAGAACAGAACCCGGATGTCATGCGCGTCGCGGTCCCACGGCCGCGCGCCTGCCAGCGCCAGCACATGCGTTTCGACATCGCGCGCGGGCAGCACTGCGAGCCCCGGCCACCAGCTAACGGGCTTTTTCGCCGCAATCAGTTTCGCCTGCGTCTCGCCATAGCGGCCAAAGGCGGGGAGCGGCGAGCTATGCTTATCTACGGCTATATTGTCCTTGGCATAATAGAGCAGATCGCCGTCACCGCCGAGCATCAGGAAAGGCAGGCCAGCATCGGTGGAGGGCCCGCCACGCATAACATTGCCGACCGCAGACAGTTCTCCGGTGACATAAGGCTGCCCAGCCCATTCGAGCGCCATCAAATTATAGTGCACTGCGCGCGTGCCGGGATCGTAGATCAGATTGTTGACCATCGCCGCCTGCACCCCGCCCTTCAGCAACGGCGAACGTTCGACATTGTGTGCCCAGATATTGCGGTAGAACAGGATGCCCGTTGCATTGTCATGCACCAGCGATCCCTTGCTGTGCTCACCCTTGGGATGGCTCGAATCGGCCAGCCCCTCAGCTGCGAGATTGTAGCTGAAAGTGATGTTGCGGCTGGTCCCATTGCGCCAATCCGCGATGCTGTTGCCGGTAAAGCGCGGGCCGCTGGCCGACATATTCTCGTCGATCCCCCACATGAAGGTGCAATGGTCGATGATGACATTATGAGCGCTCACCGTCGAAATAGAATCCGCCTCCCATCCGCTCATTCGCTTGGCTCCATCGGCACCGGTGCGCACACGGATATGGCGTATGATGACGTCATGCGTTTTAAGGTCGATCCCGCCCTTGATGATGGTGATGCCGGGCGATGGCGCGGTCTGGCCGGCAATAGTCAGGAAGGGCTCCTTTATCTCAAGCGAGGTCTTGCCAAGGTCGATCTGCCCCGCAACCTCGAACACCACGATGCGTGGCCCCTTGGTCTCTATCGCCGCTTTCAGGCTGCCGGGTCCATCGGCGTTCAGGTTGGTAACCCTGATAATTTGCCCGCCGCGTCCGCCAAGAGTCTGGCTTGCCCAGCCGACTGCTCCGGGGAAGGCGGCAGGGCTTGGCGTTTCGGCGACCACCGGCATGGAAAGCGCCATGAGGCCAAATAGCAACAGTGACCGAACAAGCATCCTAATCTCCTCAGCAAGCATCTTGACATGAAGCCCAGTTCGCTGCAATGTTTAAATGACACCGGTTACCTTGACGGTTTTACGCCGGTTGATAGAGCGACAGATAGTCGCCGGAACTATAGGTTTTCGGGCAATATCCGGCAATATAGCCAGCCCGGCAGGAGAGGATGCGCTGGTTGCCATCGCATCGAGAATCGAAAAGACACCGGTGTCAACGCCGGTTGATGCGAAGGGGAGTGAAGATGAAACTTTCGAAATCCGGGCAAATAGGGCTTGGCATGGCGCGGTTGTTGTCAGCCGTGTCGCTGTCGGTACTGGCCGCTGGGTCGGCATGGGGGCAGGACGCCGCCGAAGAAGCGCCAGTCGAGGCAGGCGAGGAAGCTCCCGCAGAGGAAGGCGAAGCGATTGTCGTCACTGGCTTCAGGCAATCGCTGGAAGCAGCACTTAATCTGAAGCGGCAGAATGTTGGCGCGGTCGATGCAATCGTGGCCGAGGACATTGCCAAATTCCCTGACCAGAACCTTGCCGAATCGCTCCAGCGCATTCCCGGCATTTCGATCTCGCGTGACGGCGGTGAGGGCCGCTCGATCACGGTGCGCGGTCTCTCATCGCAGTTCACCCGCGTCCGGGTGAACGGCATGGAAACGATTGCCACCTCAACCGATGGAGCTTCGGCAAACCGCGATCGCGCGTTCGACTTTAACGTCTTTGCCTCCGAACTGTTCAGCAGCCTGGTGGTCAACAAGACCGCTGCGGCATCGCTTGATGAAGGCTCATTGGGCGCAGTTGTCGATCTCAACACCGGTAACCCGCTGGGCGGCAGCGCCGGTTTCAAGGGCGCGCTTTCCGTGATCGGTTCTTACAATGACCTTTCGAAAGATGTCGGGCCGCGCGTTGCTGGCCTGCTCAGTTGGCGCAATGATGCAGGCACCTTGGGCGCTTCGGTCTCGGCGGCCTATTCGAAGA
>CAYVQO010000124.1:0-5806 GCA_964452835.1 uncultured Sphingorhabdus sp.
CCGGTTGGTCGAGACGGTCGCCGCCGCTGATCACAGCCCCCATGCCATGCGCCTCTTCGAGCGCGGCCAGCATGCGGAACAATGCATCCTCATCAATCAACGGCCCCGCCAGATTGCGGGTGTCAAGCGGGTCACCAACCGGGATGCTGGCCGCAGCGGCCTTTAGCCGGGGAACAAAGGCGTCATAGACCGCATCGTGCACGAACAGGCGGCGAAGCGACGTGCAACGCTGGCCGCTTGTACCCACAGCGGAGAAGAGCACTCCGCGCAAGGCAATATCATGATCGGCCTTGTCGCTTACAATGGCCGCATTATTGCCGCCAAGTTCAAGGATGGTCTTGGCAAAACGAGCCGCTGCTGCCTGCCCGACGGCGCGGCCCATGGCAGTGCTTCCCGTGGCAGAGATCAATGCAACACGCCGGTCCGCGACAAGCGCAGCGCCCATATCCCGCCCACCTTGCAGGACTTGGCTGAGGCCGTCGGGTGCTTCGTCAAAGTCTCGTGTGACGCCGTCAAACAAAGCCTGCACCGCATGGGCCGTCAGCGGGGTTTTCTCTGACGGCTTCCAGATGATGCTGTTGCCGCAGACCAAAGCCAGCGCCGCATTCCACGCCCAGACTGCGACGGGAAAGTTGAACGCGCTGATGATCAGCACTGGCCCCAGCGGGTGCCATTGCTCCATCATCCGGTGCCCGGGCCGCTCGCTGGCGATGGTCAAGCCATGCAGCTGCCGCGAAAGGCCTACCGCGAAATCGCAAATGTCGATCATCTCCTGCACCTCGCCCTCGCCTTCGCTGATCGGCTTTCCGCATTCGATGGTGACGAGGCGGGCAAGATCATCCTTATGTTTGCGCAGGGCATTGCCGAACAAGCGCACCAATTCGCCCCGGCGCGGTGCGGGGACGCTGCGCCATTTTAGGAAAGCGGATTGGGCGCGGTTCAGGGCGACGTCGATTTGCTCAGCTGTGGCAGTGGCGACTGAGCCGATTTCGCTGCCATCAATAGGCGTGTGGACGGGGAGGTCAGCGGGAGCCAGTTCCGCGCTCATCCGTTTGAGCAACTCTTCAACCTTCTGAGCAATGTCAGTCATTCGGGCTACCTACTTTCGTCATTCCGGCGAAGGCGGGAATCCATCACCTCGACTTCCGGCACTACACAACCGTCAAGGGAAACCGCAAGCGCGGGTGATAGATTCCTGCCTTTGCGGGAATGACAGCGGACTTGAGCAGAGACTGGTGTTGCCCTTATTCAGCAAAAAGCCTAGGCGACCTTCCAGTTTCAGGAGTAACGATAATGGCCGCCCTCGCCCCCTTTGACTGGTCAGACCCTTTTGCGCTGGAAGACCAGCTAACCGAAGAAGAACGCATGATCCGCGATGCTGCGCATGGCTTTGCACAAAGCGAGCTGCAGCCGCGGGTGATCAAGGCTTTCGCCGAAGAAATTGATGCGCCTGAACTCTTCCCGCTAATGGGCCAGGCTGGCCTGCTGGGCGCAACCATTCCGGAAAGCTATGGCGGCGCAGGCGCAGGCTATGTCGCTTATGGCCTGATTGCGCGTGAGATTGAGCGAGTCGATTCCGGCTATCGCTCAATGGCATCGGTGCAATCAAGCCTCGTTATGTATCCCATCCATGCCTATGGTTCGGAAGAGCAACGCCGCAAATATCTACCCGGCCTTGCGGCTGGCAAGCTGATCGGCTGTTTCGGCCTGACCGAGCCCGATGCAGGCAGCGATCCGGCCGGCATGCGCACCACGGCAAAGAAAATTGACGGCGGCTATGTGCTGAACGGCAGCAAGACATGGATTTCAAACGCGCCCTTCGCCGATGTCTTCGTCGTCTGGGCAAAAAGCGAAGCACATGGCGGCGGCATTCGTGGCTTTGTGCTGGAAAAGGGCATGAAGGGCCTGTCCGCGCCAAAGATCGAAGGCAAGCTAAGCTTGCGTGCCTCCACCACTGGCATGATCATGATGGACAATGTCGAGGTTGGCGAAGACGCTTTGCTGCCCGATGTGCAGGGGCTGAAAGGTCCGTTCGGCTGCCTTAACCGCGCGCGGTACGGCATTAGCTGGGGCGCACTGGGCGCTGCCGAATTCTGTATGCACGCCGCACGCCAATATGGGCTGGACCGGCACCAATTTGGCAAGCCACTGGCGGCAAACCAGCTCT
Organism: uncultured Sphingorhabdus sp.; assembly: GCA_964452835.1. Taxonomy (GTDB): domain Bacteria; phylum Pseudomonadota; class Alphaproteobacteria; order Sphingomonadales; family Sphingomonadaceae; genus Sphingorhabdus_B. The sequence goes on from CAYVQO010000124.1 coordinate 2,168, forward strand.
ACCAGAAAAAGCTCGCCGACATGATGACAGACATTGCGCTTGGCCTGCAAGCATCCTTGCGCGTTGGTCGGTTGATGGACGAAGGCCGTCTCGCCCCTGACATGATCTCGATCGTCAAGCGCAACAATGTCGGCAAGGCGCTGGATATCGCCCGCGCCGCCCGCGACATGCACGGCGGCAATGGCATATCCGAAGAATATCAGGTCATCCGCCACATGGTGAATCTGGAAACGGTAAACACCTATGAAGGCGCGCATGATGTGCATGCACTAATCCTTGGGCGGGCAATTACGGGGATTGCGGCGTTTTAGCTTTGAACCGGACGCAAACAGCGGCATAGCCAAACACGCATGGATGCGATATTATTCCTCGCCGTTCTTGGATTGGCATTCTGGCTGTTCCTGATGCGGGGCGACGTGGCTTTTCTCAAACGCCGCGTCGATGAGCTGGAAGGTTTGCTTGCGCTGCGCGAAGTACCTCCGCTGCCAGAGGTTCGGGAACAGCCTCCCACGCCCGAGCCGGTCGCTCCGTTCAAGGTCGCGGCGAAAGCGACTTCGCGCCGCACCGCCACCGTGGTGCAGACCGATGTTCCGCAGCCGCCACCGCCCGTCGAAGAGCTTGACGCACCCGAAGAGCAGCGTTTCACAAACCCGCTGGCAGGCGCGAGCTTTGAAGATCTGGTCGGCGGCAAGCTGCCGATCTGGATCGGCGGGATAGCGCTGGTTTTTGCCGGCTTTTTCCTTGTGCGCTACACGATAGAAGCGGGGCTGCTGGGTCCCGGCGCGCGCTCGATCCTTGCCACGCTTTTTGCCCTGCTGCTGATTGTGCTGAGCGAATTTGGTGGCAAGCTGCCCAAGCTTGGCGAAGCGTTCAAGGCCGACCCACGCGTTGGCCAGTCACTCGCAGGTGCCGGCGTGGCAACGCTATACGGCACGCTCTATATGGCGAGCGAGATTTATGGGCTGGTTGGCGTCATGACAGCCTTCCTGCTGGTGATCGTGACAACGGCCATCGCCTTCGCGCTGTCGCTGCGCCACGGCCCGCCGACTGCGCTGATGGGGCTGGCTGGCGGCTTTGCCGCGCCCTGGGTCGCGGGGATGGGCGCGCAAAACCTGCCGACCTTGCTGCTTTATCTAGCAGTCTTCATCGCCGCTTTGTTCGGCCTTGCGGTCTGGCGGCGCTGGCTGTGGCTGCTGGTGCTGGCATCGGGCGGGGGCGCTGTCTGGAGCTTTGCCATGCTGCTGACGGCGGAGAGCGGGCTGCCCTATCTCGGCCTGTTCATCCTCGTCAGTGGTGCTGCGGCGGTGTTCGCGCTCGATCGCTTTGGCGAAAGCGACAGCAAGTGGAAGGAGCTTGCCACTTATGCGCCGATGGCGCTGGCGCTGGTGCAGCTTGCCGTGCTGCTCCCGCAGATGGAATTTTCGCTTGTCGGCTGGGGCTTTTTCGGCGCGCTGTCGGTGCTCGCCATAGCACTGGCGTGGCGTGAGGCGAAGATGACGCTGGTGATGCTCGCGGCGCTGCTGCTCGCCGTCGCGCCGCTTAGCGGAGCATGGGCCGAGCGCGGGCCGGATCTGGCAACGCTGCTAGCGACCTTCGGCGTGGTGCTGATGTTCGCGGGTGCGGGTCATATCGCCCTTTGGCGCGACAAGCAGCCGCCTTTGCCTTGGGCGGTTGCCGCATTGGGCGCGCCGGTGCTGACATGGTTTGCCGGTTCCCTGTCTGATAACCTGGTGGAGCAGCGGACATGGGGCATCGTCGCGCCGGGCATATCGGCGATCAGCGGCTGGCTGGCGTGGCAGCAGCATCGGGCCGCCAAGACCGGCATTGTCCAGCGGCTGGCTACGGCAGCGACGGTGTTAATGCTGGCCATGGCGATCTTGCTGCTGGTCGAGGAAGACTGGTTCGGACTTGCTTTCGCAGCATTGGCGCTTGGCGTTGCAGCTTGGGCCAGAGTCACGCAAGACCGTGTAGTGCGTGGAACCGCAATTGCGCCGCTAGGCGCAGCAATGGCCTGGACTGTCGGCGCATCGGCAGCGTTTCTGGACGCGCTCAGTGCCTCGCTTGGCGGCGAACGGGCCTTTCTGGAGCGGATGCCCGACATAAGCGACGCCGTGCGCGTGACATTGCTGCCTGCGCTGCTGATGCTCACATTGCTCTGGCCGCGCGGGTTTGCGGTGGGCGCAAAGACCCGGCTGGCGGTATTGGCGGTCGGCGGCGCTGGCCTGACAGCCTTTCTCTGGCTGATCGCCAAGCAACCTGCCGCCATTATCAGCCCCAGCGACTTCATCCGGCTGGGCTTTGCGGAACGGGCGATCTTCACGCAGGCGCTGTTTGCCGCCGGCTGGCTGGCGCTGCGCGAAGGGGCAAAGCGTGCCGACTGGCCTTCGCTCAGCACCATCGGCTGGGCACTTGCCGGGATCGCGCTGTTCCGCGTGATCTGGTTTGACCTGCTGCTGCTCAACCCGGCACTGGTCGCGCAAAGCGTGGGGCCGGTTCCGGTTGCCAATCTGGCGACTGGGCATTTCGCGCTCGTGGCACTCTGGCTGTGGCTGCTATCAGCCTACCGCGCCCAGGCCCCGTGGCTGCGCATCCTGAGCCTTGGCGCGATGATCCTCGCCATTCTGGCAACAGTGCGGCAGGCCACCCAAGGCAGCATCATGTCAGGCGGCTTTATCGATACGGGCGAAAATTACCTCTATTCTGCCGCCTTGCTTGGATTGGCGATTGCATGGCTGGCGCGCGGGATGATGGCGGGATCGCGGCTGCTGCGGCTGGCGGGGCTCGCGCTGCTCACCGTGGTGACGCTAAAGGTCTTCCTCATCGACGCTGCCGCGCTTACAGGCCTGCTGCGCATCCTCTCCTTCCTTGGCCTTGGCATTGCCCTGATCGGCATCGGCTGGGCTTATGGGCGGGTGATGGGGACAGCGAAACAGAAAGTCGAAAGCTGAATGCTGACAAAGCTCTATAACTGGATGATGGAGAAAGCCGCGCATTCCCATGCGGAGCGCTGGCTGTTCTTTTTCTCTTTTGTCGAATCCAGCTTCTTTCCCATCCCGCCGCATCCGCTGCTTGGGCTGATGTGCCTCGCGCGACCGGACAAGGCATTGCGCTTTGGCCTGATCTGCACGCTAGCGTCGGTGCTGGGCGGGTTGTTCGGCTATGCCATTGGCCATTTCGCCTATGAGACTATCGGCGTCGCGCTCTTGAAGGCGCTGGGCCTGTGGGACAGCTTCCCTGCCGCCGCCTGCTATTTGCGCGAGTTCGGCGCGGAGATCATATTGATCAAGGGTGCGACGCCCATCCCCTTCAAGCTGCTGACGCTGACCGCCGGGTTCATCCAGATGCCGCTGTTCGACTTTATCTGGTCAAGCGTGCTTAGCCGATCCTTCCAGTTCATGCTTGTCGGCGCGCTGTTCTGGAAATTCGGTGCGCCGATCAAGGCCTTTATCGACAAATATCTGGCCTGGGTCAGTGCGGGGTTCATCGTGCTGGTCGTCGGCGGCTTTGTTGCTTTTTCGATGCTCGCCGGCGGCGGCGCAAAGGCCAGCGACAAATGTTCGGGCGTTACAACGATGGAGCAGGTTTTCGAGCGGACCTAGCTCGCAAACAACTGGCTATCGTCCGCAAATGCCTTGAATT
>CAYVQO010000125.1:0-2826 GCA_964452835.1 uncultured Sphingorhabdus sp.
GAGCTGGGTGAGGGGTTGCGCGCTATCGGCAGCTCTGATCCCCTCACCAACTGCGTCTAGTTCGCTTTGCTCACAAGGCTTCGTATCCTCTCCCGAAGGGAGAGGTGCAAGGTGAGCGAAACCCACACCACCACTGCAAAGCTCTGGATTTGGTCCACCGACAAGGCCCCAGCCAGCTGGCATTTCCTGACGCTGGATGGGGAGGTTGCCGAAGCCATCGATGCGCTGGCGCTGATGCGGCGGCTGGAATTTGGCCGCAAGCGCGGTTGGGGATCGATGAAGGTGCGCGCAACGATAGGCGAAACCAGCTGGGACACATCGATCTTTCCGGCGAAAGATTTGGGTGGCTGGCTGCTGCCGGTGAAAGCCAGCGTCCGCAAGGCCGAAGGCGTGGTTGCTGGCGATGCCTTAGAGGTTGCCATCACACTGCTCTGACAGCCCCAGCCAACGGCGCGGGTTTACGGCCTGTTAACCATCTAACGGCATAACGGCCTGCATATGGGTGGGTGTGCCCAAGATGTAGGGATCGTGAAATGGACACATATCGGGGACCAGCCCCCTTTGGCAGCGACGATCAGGACGTTAATCCAGCCTATGCCAGCTTTGGCGTAGAGGATGACGGCAGCGAAGATGCCGCCATTGAAGCGCCGCCGTCAATTGGTCAAGATGAGCGCCGGATGCAGGTGCGGGCCTATAATTTCTGGACCGCACAACTGGGCGAAGGCAATTATCCCAATATAGAAGAGCTGGATCCCGAAGCCGTCGATGATTTTCGCGACTATTCGGTCCTTCTCGATTTCACCTCCGGCATTGAAAACCCCTCGATCCAATATCTGGGTGAGGCGCTGCGCATCGAATGCGGGCTGACCGATGATATCAGCTATCTGGACCAAGTGCCGCCCCGTTCGCTTTTGTCCCGGATTACTGACCATTATCTGCAAATCATCGCCAACCGGGCACCGATTGGTTTTGAAGCCGAATTCGTCAATGAACGCGGCGTCAATATCATGTACCGCGGCATTTTGCTGCCCTACTCATCCGATGATGACACCATCGATTTCATATACGGCGTAATCAACTGGAAGGAAGCCGCAGGCGCTGACGTTGCCACCACCTTGCAATTGGAAGTTGAAGACGCGCTGGCGGACATAGTGCCGCACCGTGAACATGTGCCGGTCTGGGCTGATGGGCCAGCTGGCGGTGCGCTTGAAGATGCGCCAGTAGCGGACGAGCTGGAACTGGTTGCAGCCTATGCAGAACCAGAAACGGCGGAACCCAATGAAGAATCGGGGCTGGCTGATTGGCTGGATGCTGCACGCAGCAGTGCAGAAATTGCGCGTGATGCCGACGCTCGCAGCCGTGATGCGCTGTACCGTGCCATTGGCCGCGCCTATGATTTCTCACTTGCCGCAGCACGCTTCCCCGATGACTATGCCGAGTTGCTGGACGACAACGGCCTGACGGTGCAGGATCGTGCGCAGATGACGCCCATCGTCAAACTGATCTTTGGCGCAGGCTATGACAAGACCCGCCTGACTGAATTTGCAGCCGCGCTTGATTATGCGCACCGCAATGTCGTGGCGCAGGGAACGCTTGCTGAGCTGCTTGCCAATCATGCGGGTGGCCTGAAAGGGATAGTCCAGGCCGAACGCCGGGCGCGCAAGGTGGAGAAAGGGGCGCATGTTGCCCCGGCCCCGGCCGACCCACGTCCTCGGCTGCGCAATGCCCGCGCGCGTGATTTGAGCGAATTCGCCCAAGGCACAGACGAGTTTGTTGTCCTGGTCGCACGACGCGATGCAGAGGGCGGCGTTGTCCTGGTTGGTGCCGTTGAGGATGCAGCGCTGACCGACAAGGTGCTGGCAAAGACCGTCGTTTAACCCCAAATTCAAAATTGCAAAATTTCAAGCCCGTCCGCACCCTAGCGGTCGGGCTTTTTGCATAGGCATTTGCTGTTTGAACAATCAGCAGCGTGGCAAGCGACAGGCCGTTTTTCAAAATCGGCCAGATTTTCCTGAACCCTTGCATCCGCCTGACCAATTCACACGTATCTGGGCGTTGGAGGGACAATTTTGAAAAGGAATTCTTCGAAATGAAAATGCTCAAAATTTCTCTTGTTGCCGGCATGTCCGCACTTGCGCTTAGCGCCTGTTCATCCCCGGCAAGCGATGCAGCGGCAACAGCTGAAGCGCCGGTGGCAGCGGAAGAGCCCGCTGCTCCAGCCGCAGCGGCACAGAATATTGTTGCTCTGGCACAGGGCAACGCCGATCTCTCAACGCTCGTCAGTGCAGTCACAGCTGCCGGTTTGGGTGAAACTCTGTCCGGCCCTGGCCCCTTCACCGTCTTCGCCCCGACCAATGCTGCCTTTGCAAAGGTAGACAAGGCAACGCTTGAAGGCCTGCTGAAGCCGGAAGCGAAAGACAAGCTTGGCGGCATATTGAAATATCATGTCGTTGCCGGAAATGTGAAAGCAGCCGACGTCGCAAAACTGATCAAGGATGGCGGCGGCAAGGCCAAGATCAAGACCGTGGCAGGCGGTGAACTGACTGCCAGCCTTGATGGCGACAAGGTGATCCTGACCGATGCCAAAGGCGGCAAAGCCACCATCACTGCGACTGATATTTCTGCCTCCAATGGCGTCGTTCACACCATTGACACAGTGGTCATGCCGTAACAGCGGCGAACCTGCCAAATGATATAGCTCCGTCCGGAATCATCCGGACGGGGCTTTCTTTTGCGTTTAAGGCTTCAAGCCGAAGTGGAGAAAGATCCTCTCCACATTGCGATTATAATGGCGCGCAGCGGCCAGATCATTGGCGCTTTCGGCTT
>CAYVQO010000125.1:2926-5789 GCA_964452835.1 uncultured Sphingorhabdus sp.
TCCACATTGCGATTATAATGGCGCGCAGCGGCCAGATCATTGGCGCTTTCGGCTTTGCGTCCAGCGCGGGCATGGGCAATGGCGCGCTGATAATAGCTTGCGGCACTGCGTGGATCGAGCTCAAGCGCCGCATCATAATCGGCAATCGCCAAATCCAGATTCCCCATCTGCATATGAACAAGGCCCCGGCTGTCCAGCTCATTCGCCGGGTTTTCCGACCGCTCAATCGCCTTTGTGCAATCCTCCAGCGCGCCTTCCAGATCAGCCTTTGACAGCCCCTTATACCAGCAACGCAGCCCTTGATAAAAAGGCTCGTCAGGTTTGTCATCGACCAGCGCGTCAAGCCGCCCGATCGAGGCATCGGTGCGCCCACCGATCAGGTCATTATAGGCGCGCAGCACTTCGGTATCATCATCGCCAAGCCCTGCCGTATAGGCTGCCTCAATTGCATCTGTTGCCGCCTTGTCCCGTTTTGCCAGCGCATGGGTTTCGACCAGCAGGTTAACTGGTCCCATGGCTTCGGGGTCAAGCTCGCTTGCCTCTTGCAATAGCGCGATCGATGCCTTTTCGTTGCTGCCCAGCAGAAGTTCAGCCCGCCATTGCAGTGTTTCTGCGCTTGGCTCCAGCTCGATGGCCTTAGCCAGATCCTTCTCCGCCAGCAGCGGCTCGCCGATCAGATCGTAAAAATAGGCCCGCTGCCGATAGGGAAGGTCTTTCTCTTCCTCTAGGCTTGCGGCCCCTGCGATGACAGTATCAAACGCCTTTTTATAATCTGCCATGCGCGGCCCCTTAAGCGCCGCCTTCATTTCTACCCATTCGGCTGGATAATCGGCAGGCGCGACCAGCTTCAACGCATCTTTCTGCAACCGGGCCAGCTTGCGGCTTTCGGTGGCGATTTCGCTGGCAGGAAGCTCCCATTGCTTCTGATAATATTCCTCGGCAAAATTGACTGTGCTCCCGGCCAATGTTGCATTTCGCTCTATGGCAAAGCCGCCAACACTATCATTCAGCATCGCCTCTCCCTCCATCAGGAAGGGAGCTGCGGCCTGCGGCAGAATGAATTGCACTTTTTCCCGGTAGTGCCAGCCATCGCCCAGATCGAGCGGGATCGTGCGCCATTCCTTGCGCTTGCGATCGGCATCAATCTCCTTGCTATCCAACGTCGACCAGATTTTATGCTCAATCTTGCCATTTTTGCGGGACCATTCGAGGTAGGACAGGCCCTTGGCGGTAATCCGCCCTTCACCCGCTGCATCATCATAGCTGAATTTGGCGTCGGTGAAGATGCTTTCGATCACATATTTGGCAGCGACTTCCTCCAATGCCATGCGGAAGGCGACGGGGGAGGTTTGTGTCTGCGCCGCGATAAGGTTCGCGCTATCCTCGTCGCGCATCCGGATTTCCATGTCAAAAAAGGCCGGCAGCGATAGCGCAGATGACACATCATAGCGCAGCGTCACATCCTGAAAGGGACGCCCGGGCTTGGTAATTCCCAACTCCTCAAGCTCCGCTCCCGCAGCGCTCAGCGGCAGGCCATAGCGGTGCGGCGGCACATCGGTCAGGTCAGCCAAGCGGCTGCCACTGCCCGTGCCATCCAGCCATAGCGTCTTGCCGCCCACCTTGGCGCGGACAAGGATATGGTCAAAGGCCTGAAAACCCGGCAGCATGATCGAAACCGCATCCTGCGCAGTCAGACTGACCAGCACCGGCTGCGCCTCAATCCCCAGCTCATGCAGCATCGCAAGCAGCAGCAGCGTCTTTGCCTTGCAATCGCCATAACGCAGTTGCCAGGTTTCATCGGGCGTTTGCGGGTTATAATTGCCGAAGCCAAGGCCGTTATAAAGATAGCGGATCTTGTCCTGCACAAAGCGTAGCGTATCGGCAGTCTGCACCATCGGATCGTTGGAGGCCTTGCGGATCTTGCCGATTTCGGCAGCCAATTCGCTGCCCGGCTTGATCAGGCCCTGCGGCTGGTAAAGCTGAACCGCGACCTTTGAAACATCCTGCCAATTGGCAAATTGTGAGGCCAATACCCCAGTGCTGCTTTTGAACCGGTCAGGCGCATCCTCCGGAATTTCCGGCTGCTTGGGCGCGATTCCGGGCAATGTCAGGATGGAATAACCGTCCTTTTCGCTGAGCGTGTTCGTAATTTTTTCGCCGTAAAGCTTGTAATTCAAAGTCTCGCCGGTCGGCCAGAGCAGGCGGGAGCGATCGAAATCGGTTTCCAGCTCCGCCTCCGGCATGCCAATTGCTGCCTCTGCCCTACCCTGCAGCGCGGCATTGGTGGCTGTAGTGGTCAACGAATAGCGGACAATGTCGCCAACACGCAGCCCCTCTATCTGCGCAACAGCCGTTAATACGCCGTTGATCATCTGGTCATTCAGCCCCTCTTCCTGGCGAATAACCTCAAATTTTGTGCCATTTTCCAGCGCGTTGATAACCTTGCCGTCGCGCAATATTTCCAACCGGTGGATGGTCAGGCTGCCCCGGTCGGGCTGCCAATAGCCACGCAATACTTTGCCAATCTGCGCCAGAAACTCCACGGACTGGGCGCGCATCGCAAGCTCGACATATTCCTGCGCCTCGCCTTTCTCCAGCTTGGTCTGCTTGTCAAAGGCGACGAAGAAATTGGTGCTCTTTGGCTTTTCCGCCAAAATCGCCTGCACATCCAGCTCTTCGGCCCATTTCGGTGCAGGGCCGTAGAGAATTTTGTCGCCGGCAAAGGCAGGTGCAGCCCCCATCGATAGCGCCAAAGGGCAAGACAGCGCCGAAACAAGATAACGAAATTTCATAAACCCCCGGCCCGCAAGAGTCGCCTGCGCGAAATAGCACAGGCGAATTGGTAGCTAAGCTTGTTCAATAT
>CAYVQO010000126.1:0-2157 GCA_964452835.1 uncultured Sphingorhabdus sp.
CGCACGCGGGGCGGGAAAGAAGATCATGATCTCCGGCTGCTGCTGCGCACGAATGACCCTGGACGAGGCGCGGCTGATCGAGGCGATTTCAACGGCATTGGACGACCCGCACGGTGCGAGCCTGCTGTTGCGCCAGGCCATGGGCTGTGAGCGCGATCTGGGCGCTTTATGCGCGGCGCAGGCGGTTGCTATATCCTTTGCCGATCTAGGTCGACCTCTAGGTTAGGACAATGCCTTACGCTTCCACGCCAATGCCGTGCCCACCACAAAGCTCCCCAGTGCAGCGTAGAGCCAGATCGATTCAGCCTTTAATTGCTGGGATAGGAGCACGCCGACAAGGCCTATGATGATCAGCAGAAAGCCCAATATGCGTGCCGCACCCACGGGCTCTTTCAGCTTGCTTTCGTCAACGGCGGCGCTTTGCCGGATGCCATCGCCGACATAGCCCTTGCTCCACAAAGCCCACAGAAACAGCATGCCGGGTATGGCGGCAACAATGGTCATGCCCCAAAAACCAACCCAGCCAAATTGCTCTGCCATCCACCCCGCAGGCCCGGCCATGAAAGTACGCCCGACGCCTGCAAGCGACGACAAAAGCGCAAATTGCGTTGCGGTATAGGCAATGCTGGATAGCCCTGACAAATAAGTCGCAAACACTGTCAAGCCGATGCCACTGGTGGTGTTTTCGGTGACGATGGCCGCAACCATCATCCAATAATTGTTACCGGTCGCCGCAAGGATCATGAACATCGCGTTTGAAAACATCATCAGCAGGCCAGAGATCAACAGCGCCCGCCCCATGCCGAGCCAAAGCAGGAAAGGCGCACCCAGCGCGGAGCCAAGGATCAACGCGCCGAAGCCCCAAAGCTTGTTGGCCGAAATATAGTCCAGATCGCTAAATCCTAGCTGTACAATCATCGGGCTCAACATCGCCTGGCCCATGGCGTCGCCCACCTTTACCGTCAGGACAAAGCCTAGGATCAGGAACGCGCCATGGCGCGTCAGGAATTCGCGGAACGGGTTGACTACGGTTTCGGACAGCCACTGCCCAGTACTCATCCCGCTGGCGCTGGCAAAACGGTCTACAAATTTGCCCGGGCCAACCAGCAACGCGCCGATGATCGCCGGGATGACACATAATGACGTCAGACCATAGCCCAGCGCCCAGCCCAGTCCGAGTCCCTCGCTTGATGCAATGTAAATGGTCCCCGCACCCGCAATCAGATTACCCGTGCGATAGCCAAACTGGTTAGCGGCAGTGCCATGGGCGAACTCTTCTTCCTCTAATATCTCAATACGATAGGCATCGATAACAATATCCTGCGTCGCGGAGAGGAACGCCGTTATCAGTGCCCATGTAAAGAAAGGCGCAAGATGGCCGGGCTTTGGATCGGTCGCGCCCAGATTCCAAACCGCGATGACCAGCAGCGCCTGAATCAGGAACAACCAGCTGCGCCTCTGCCCCAATATAGTGTGCAATACTGGCAGATGAACTTTATCCAGCAACGGCGCCCAGAGGAATTTGATGGTGTAGGGGATGCCAACCATCACCGCCAGACCGATGGTGGTGGTATCAAGCCCGACCTTGGCAAGCCAGAATGTCAGTGTTGCGACGAGCAGCGTCAGCGGAAAACCGCTCGAAATACCCAAGAGAAAGGCAACACCGGGATTTTTACGCAAATAGGGCCGAAATTTGGGGCTGGCCATCGCCACCACAACGATCCCGGCAAGGATGCCGACAAAAATAATGAACCGGATCCAATCGACCGACATGCAAACCCCTTCCCTATTTTCTTGGCGTCAACGCCTAACGCTATTTTCCTGAATGGCCAATGTCTTTAACCGGGCGCGTGACTTTTGTGCGCGGCTGGGCCAAAGGGCGCGCATGGCCCAACCTCCAAAGAAGACTCCTTCTAAACGCTCTGCTGCCCGCAAAGCGCCAGCGACCAAGCCGCCGCGGCTGCGCTGGGACAAAAAACGTGCGGCCAAGCCCAATCCTAACGCCCCGACTTCCAAAGGCACGCTTGAACGCAAGGATGGTGAAGAGCGGATTGCCAAGCTGCTCGCGCGCGCAGGCGTGGCAAGTCGGCGGGAGATTGAGCGGATGATCGCCGAGGGGCGGATCACGCTCCATGGTGAAAAGGTGGAGACCCCTGC
>CAYVQO010000126.1:2257-5708 GCA_964452835.1 uncultured Sphingorhabdus sp.
CAGCTTGAGGAGCTTATCCACGGCATAGAGATAGACGGCGTACGCTATGGCAAGATCGATGCCAATCTTGAGCGACGCACCGGCCGCAATGGCTGGGTTGAGATGACGCTGACCGAAGGCAAGAACCGTGAGGTGCGGCGCGTGCTGGAGCATTTTGGTCTTGAGGTAAGCCGATTGATCCGCACGCGGTACGGTCCGTTTGTGCTTGGTGAGATGGCGCCCGGCGATGTAGGCGAAGTGCGGCGGGTGGATTTGATTGCGTTTCGGAACACGCTGAAAGCATGAGGATCATCTCCGGCTCATGGCGATCACGCCCGCTGATCGCGCCCAAAGGCGACACTACCCGCCCCACCGCAGACCGCACGCGGGAGACATTATTCTCCATGCTTACAAGCCGCCTTGGTTCGTTCGAAGGGTTGCAGGTGCTGGACCTGTTTGCAGGCTCTGGCGCGCTGGGATTGGAGGCTTTGTCCCGCGGCGCTGCAAGCTGCACCTTTGTCGAACAGGACCGTGCCGCGCTCGATGCGCTTGAAACAAATATCCAAAAGCTTGGGGCAAAGGCGCAATCCGATGTGCGCAAAAGCTCGGTCCTGTCGCTCGGACCCGCTCGCGCTGCCTATGACCTGATCCTGATGGACCCGCCCTATGGCACTGGCGCAGGTGCAGTGGCGCTGGACAAGCTTGCCCGCCTTGGCTGGATCGCGCCCGGTGCCTTGATCAGCATTGAGACCGGCAACCGTGAAACTACCGAATTGAAAGGTTTTGCCATTGATACCACCCGCGATATCGGCAAAGCGCGAATTACGCTGTTGAGGCCAGAATGAACGTATCCCCCAAATTAGACGGAACCAGTTGGGCCATGATTGGCGCGATGTCGCTTCTGTGGGGCAGCGCCTTTCTGTTGATCGAGATTGGCCTCAGATCCTTTGCGCCCAATACGCTGGTGTTTCTGCGCATGGCGATTGCGGCGCCTGTAATGCTCGTTGCACTTTTCTTCCTGAAGGAACGGTTGCCGCGTGACTGGTCAAGCTGGCGGCAGCTGTTCGTGCTTGGCGCACTGAATGCCGCTTTGCCCTTCATCCTGTTCTTCTGGGGGCAGCAATATCTCGAAAGCGGCTATGCCTCTGTGCTGAACGCCACGACGCCATTATGGGGTGTGCTGGTCGCGCATTTCTTAACCACCAATGAGAAGGCCACGCCGCCGCGCATCATAGGTGTGCTGCTTGGGCTGGCCGGCATTATTGTGATGGTGGGGCCCGATGCCATGGGCGGGCTTTCACAAAGCCTGCTCGCCCAAATTGCCTGCCTCGTCTCAACGCTCTTTTACAGCTTTGCCGCAATCTATGGCCGCAAACTTGGACAAAGCAGCATGACGCCCATGGTCGTCGCAACCGGACAGGTCATCACAGCCGGGCTGATCATGCTGCCGGTGATGCTGTGGTTTGATCGCCCGTGGGAAGCAGCGATGCCGTCGATGGATTCCGTCCTTGCAGCCGTGGCGCTTGGCATCCCGGCCACAGCCATCGCCTATCTATTCTATTTCAAGACAATTGATCGCGCCGGGGCCTCAAATGCCATGCTGGTCGCCTTCATCATGCCTGTCGTTGCGATAGTGCTTGGCGTCAGCTTTCTTGGAGAGACGCTAACAGGCGGGCAAATTGCGGGAACCACATTGATCGCCCTGGGATTGGTGGCGATTGACGGAAGGCTGCTTGCGCGCATCCGCAACGTTCCCTAATCGTTCGCAGGTGAATCAGACCCCTGCCCCAAACTATCCCTGGCTAAATGGCCTGAACACGCCGCAGCGCGATGCTGTGCTGACGACCGAGGGGCCAGTACTGGTGCTGGCAGGCGCAGGCACGGGCAAGACCGCTGCACTTACTGCACGGCTGGCGCACATCATTGCCGAGCGCCGCGCATGGCCATCTGAAATCCTTGCCGTCACCTTCACCAACAAGGCGGCGCGCGAGATGAAGGAGCGGATGGGCCGGATGATCGGTGACGCGGTGGAAGGCATGCCCTGGCTCGGCACTTTCCATTCAATCGGCGCAAAGATGCTGCGGCGGCATGCCGAACTTCTAGGGCTGAAAAGCAATTTCACGATTATTGACGTCGATGACCAGCTGCGGCTGCTCAAGCAGCTTATTGCGGCTGCCAATATCGATGAAAAGCGTTGGCCGGCACGCTCGCTCGCGGGGCTAATCGACAAATGGAAGAATAAGGGTCTGACCCCCGATCAGCTGGATGCCGCCGAAAATGCAGCCTATGCCGACGATAAGGGGCAAGCGCTATATGCCGTCTATCAGGCCCGGCTGCGCGAGCTGAATGCCTGCGATTTTGGCGACCTGTTGCTGCACAATCTGACGCTGCTGCGCACACACCGCGATGTGCTGGAGGAGTATCAGCGCAAGTTCAAATATATATTGGTTGACGAATATCAGGATACCAATGCCGTCCAATATCTCTGGCTGCGGCTGCTCGCACAGGCGCGCAAAAATATCTGCTGTGTGGGTGATGACGACCAGTCAATCTATTCATGGCGCGGCGCAGAAGTCGCCAATATCCTGCGCTTTGAAAAGGATTTTCCGGGTGCAAAGATCATCCGGCTGGAACAGAATTACCGTTCCACCCCGCATATTCTTGCCGCCGCCTCCGGCCTGATCGGCGCCAATAGCGGGCGGCTGGGCAAGACGCTGTGGACCGAACTTGACGCGGGCGAAAAGGTGCGGATCATTGGTGTGTGGGATGGGCCAGAGGAAGCGCGGCGGATCGGTGAGGAGATAGAGGCGCTGCAATACCGCCAGGTCTCGCTCAACGCCGTTGCCATCCTGGTCCGTGCGCAATTCCAGACGCGTGAATTTGAGGATCGCTTCATCCAGATCGGCCTCAACTACAAGATTGTCGGCGGCTTCCGCTTTTACGAACGCGCCGAAATCCGCGACGCCATCGCCTATCTGCGTATCATCAACCAGCCCGCCGACGACTTGGCCTTTGAACGCATCGTCAATGTACCCAAGCGCGGCATTGGCGACAAGGCAGTGGAAAAAATCCACCGCGTGGCCCGCGCCGAACGTGCGCCATTGTCGCTTGCCGCTGCGCGCATTGTCGGCACTGATGAGCTGACAGGTAAGGCCCGCAAATCGCTGTCCGACCTTGTCATCGATATCGCCCGCTGGCGCGACAGTGCCGCCACCCTGCCCCCGTCTGCGCTCGCGGAGCTTGTGCTGGAGGATAGCGGCTATACGGCCGCGCTGCAGGCTGAGCGTAGCACCGAGGCATCGGGACGGCTGGAAAACCTGAAAGAACTCACCCGCGCCATGGAGGAATATGAAACGCTGGGCGATTTCCTCGAACATGTCAGTCTGGTGATGGACAATGATGCACGCGGCAATGACGAGGCAGTGACAATCATGACGATCCACGCCGCCAAGGGGCTGGAATATAATCATGT
>CAYVQO010000127.1:0-3058 GCA_964452835.1 uncultured Sphingorhabdus sp.
CGCGCCGGATTTTGGCGAGTTCGTCCATCAACTCGCTTTTGTTCTGCAAACGACCGGCGGTATCGACGATCAGGACATCGATCCCTTCAGCCGTGGCTTTCTTCACCGCGTCAAACACGATGCTCGCTGAGTCGCCACCTTCCGGCCCGGTAACAATGGGCACACCGACACGCTCTGCCCATAGTTTAAGCTGGCCAATGGCTGCCGCACGAAAGGTGTCTCCGGCGGCGAGCAACACGCCATAATCCTGTTCGAGAAAGAGATGTGCAAGCTTTGCAATGGTTGTGGTTTTGCCAGAACCATTGACACCAATAACGAGGATGACTTGCGGACGAGGAAAGGCCTCCACCTCCAGTGGTTTGGCTACTGGGGTCAGAATTTGGGTCAGTTCTTCCTCAACAACCTCGCGAATGTCGGCGATGTCGACGCCCTTGTCAAAGCGGGTGCTTGCCAGCTTATCACGGATTTGGGCTGCGGTCGCTGGGCCAAGATCTGAAACGATCAGTGCCTCTTCAATCTCATCGAGCATTTCGGCGTCGAGCTTGCCCTTACTGATCAGACCAGTCAGATTGTCGCTTAGCTTGCTTGACGTTTTTTTCAGCCCACCGAGCAGCCGATCACGCCAGTTTGGTGCATCACTCATGCAGTGAGCCTTCCGATAAGGCGTCCATTTTCCTGTCCTTCGATTATTGTGGTAGCGATGCTGCCTGGGGATAGCCTTTGATCAAGGTCGACATAGGCGAAATTTTCACAATGACCAGACGTACCGCTTGCCTCAACCAGGACATTTTGGGGCGTCCCTGACAAGGAGCGGAGCCAGGCGTCGCGTTGTGCGGCAACGGCCTCCCGCAGGCGACGTGCGCGGTCTTTAATGTCTTTGGCGGCCACCTGCGGCATCTTGGCCGCAGGCGTGCCAGCCTTCGGCGAATAGGGAAAGATGTGGCCGTGGACAATGTCGCATTCTTCAACGATTTTCAGGCTGTTGGCAAACATCGCTTCGTCTTCCGTTGGAAAGCCAGCGATGATATCAGCCCCAACTGCAATGTCTGGTCGGGCAGTTTTGAGCCGTGCGACCAGTTCGATGGCCTGGTCGCGGCTATGGCGACGCTTCATCCGCTTCAGGATCATATTGTCGCCCGACTGTAATGAAAGATGCACATGCGGCATCAACCTTGCCTCGCTGGTTAGCAGGTCAAACAATCTTTCATCAATTTCGACGCCGTCGACGGACGACAGCCGCAGCCGGGGCAGCGCAGGGACATGCCTAAGGATGCGTTCAACGAGCAGGCCAAGATTGGGCGCGCCTGGCAAATCATGGCCATAGCTCGTCACGTCAACACCCGTGAGAACTACCTCTTGCGCACCTTGGTCAACCAGCTTTTTCACATGCTCGACCACAACCCCCGCCGGGACTGATCGACTATTGCCGCGGCCATAGGGTATTATGCAAAATGTGCAGCGATGGTCGCAGCCAGTCTGTATTTCAACAAAAGCCCGTGTTTTACCATCGAAAGCGGTTGCCAGATGGGGTGCCGTTTCGCGTACGGCCATGATGTCAGATACGCGTATTCGATCATTCAGGCCGTAACGAAAAAGTTGTGCGTTTTCCTTTTCCTGATTGCCCAGCACAACATCAATTTCTGGCATTGCAGCAAAGCTGTCTGGCTCAATTTGAGCAGCACAACCGGTTACGATGATGCGGGCATCGGGGCGACGGCGCCGCGCCTGCCGGATGGCCTGACGGGTCTGGCGCACAGCCTCGTTGGTGACGGCGCAGCTGTTTACGATTACCAGATTGCCTTCATCGCCCAATTGCTCGGCAAGCGAATGGCTTTCCGCGAGGTTCAGGCGGCAACCCATTGTTATGACTTCGGGCTTGGTCATCCGAAACGGTTCCAGTCTGCACAGCCAGTGAAGACATGCGTTGCCGAGCCGGTCATTTCGATGGGGCCACCTTCGGCCCAACCGATGGTCAATGTGCCGCCGGGTAGTTTGACATTTACCGGAGATGTCGCGCGGCCTGAGCGGATTGCCGCGACTGCAGTAGCGCAGGCTCCGGTGCCGCAGGCCCGCGTAAGGCCAACGCCACGTTCCCATACGCGCAGTCGGATATGGCCCCGATCAATGATAGTAGCGACATTCACGTTGATCCGTTCGGGGAATAACGGATCGGTTTCAATTTGCGGCCCAAGCCTTTCCAGATCGATTGCATCGGTATCGGCGACAAAGAAAATCACGTGCGGATTGCCGACATTAACAGCCATTGGCCGTTCAAGCTCTTCCCAGCCCACCGGCATATCTGCAGTATCCATTGGCATGGCGAGCGGAATGAATTCCCAGTCAAAGGCAGGTGGGTTTAGTGTTACCGATGCATTTTGCCCGTGCGGCACAGTTTCCAGCAGGCCTGCGCTGGTCTCTATTTTCGCGGGCTTTTCCAGCAGCAGTGCCACACAGCGGGTTGCGTTGCCACACGCCTCTACCTCACTGCCATCAGCATTGAAAATACGCATCTTCACATCGGCGATTGTCGATTGTTCCAGCAAGATCAGCTGGTCACAGCCAATGCCTTCATGGCGATCAGCGATGGCATGCGCCCGCGCCTTGTTCATTTCCACGGGATGCAGGCGTGCATCGATAACGACAAAGTCGTTTCCAAGGCCGTGCATCTTGTGAAAGGGCGCGCTGTCCATCGTGCGCCATTAGGGCAGGGGCCCATGCGAAGTCCAGTGAAAGGCGAAGCGCTTCAGGCGGTCCGACGGGTCGGAACCGGGCTATCGTCACGTTCGGCAAGATTGGACGATTTGCGCTTGTTGAGCAGGCCCTTCTCGCCAAGCATGGCATTGACCTGATCAATTGTCATAGGCTGGCCATAATACCAGCCCTGTCCCTTAGTGCAGCCAAGGTCGCGCAGCTTTGCAACAAGCTGTTCGTCTTCAATGCCTTCAGCAGTAATGGGCACAGCCAGGCTGGCCCCCAGGCCGGCAATGGCGCTGACAATGGCTGCGCTTTCGCTGTTTTCGCCCATGGTCTGCACAAAGCTGCGGTCAATCTTGATCCG
>CAYVQO010000127.1:3158-5663 GCA_964452835.1 uncultured Sphingorhabdus sp.
ATATTCACCGAAATCGTCAGCTTCGGATCCCAGTTTTTGGCTTCCAGCATTGCTTTGCGGATAATTGCCAGCGACAAATCGCCAATCATGCCCGTTTCTTCGGCCACTGGAATAAATTCATCCGGCGGAATCAGTCCGCGTACGGGTGATACCCAGCGGGCAAGCATTTCAAAGCCGGCCAGTTCGCCCGTTTCCAGGTCAATTTGCTGTTCAAAATAGGGAACAAATTCATCATTGGGGATTGCGGCGCGGATATCGGCTTCAAGCGAATTGCGGGTGCGCAATTCAACTTCCATGCCATTCTCAAACCAGCAAAAACCATTGCGGCCATTTTTCTTTGCCGCGTAAAGCGCGATGTCGGCGCGGCGGATCAGCATGTCGATAGAGTCGCAATCCATCTCTGGCCGGGCAATGCCAATTGAAGCGGTGATGCTATGGTCGATCTCGCCGATTGTGATGGGTCGAGCGAGTGCTTCAATCAGATCCTCTGCGACCCGGTCGACCGTTTCCGGAAATTCCGGTTCGAATACCAGACAGATGCCAAATTCGTCGCCGCCTAGGCGGGCCAAAACACTGGATGGCGGCACAGTATCGCGCATGCGATCTGCTACTTCGCGCAGCAGATGATCGCCGCTATCATGGCCATAGAGATCATTGATCTTTTTGAAACCGTCCAGGTCCAGCATCAAAAATGCCGCTGACTTGCCTCTCCGCGATGCGCGATTGCTAAGATCGGCGGTTTTTTCCTTTATTGCCCGGCGGTTGAACAAATTGGTCAGCGGGTCTGTAATGGCCTGGTGCTTTGCGCGCACTTCTGCCTGGCGGTACACATCCACTTCGCTGCTGAGATTCGACGTCCGGCGCCAGATGAGCAGGATGAGCGCAATGTTGAGCAGCAAAGCGGACACCATGGCTTGATCAGTTGCCGGCGCGGACCCCGCATATTGGCGAACCATCTGCGCCCCAACTGAGCCGCCGAGATATACAAACATGCCGACGGTACAGACAGCAAGCACAATGCCCAGCAGCGATTGCCGCTGCTTTTGCAAATGTGTCTGCGCGTCAGCATCGTGACTGTTGCTGGCGGCGTTTGAACCCATAGCCATTTTGCCCCGTTTATTCGTCCCCCTCTTTCAAGGGAAAAGGTCAATTTTCCGTTAAGCCCATTTTCTTATTGCTGATCGGCTGTTCATGCCTGCCCTGGGTCGCCAGTGAAAAATCGCATGTTGCAAAATACAAGGCGATACCGTAAGGGCCCGCCCAGACAGAGGTCTAGCTTCTGCGCCGTAACATGAATTGCGGTTAGATGTTCACGCTGGTCGGCGAGGTTTCGCCCACCGGCGTTTTGTGTGTTTTTGATGGTTTTGAAGGGCAAAAAGCGATGTTCGATAGGCTAAGCGACCGGTTGGGAGGCGTGTTTGATCGCCTGCGTGGTCGCGGCGCGCTGAATGAAGCCGATGTCCGTGAAGCCATGCGCGAAGTGCGCATTGCCTTGCTCGAGGCAGATGTTGCGCTTCCTGTCGCCCGCGAATTTGTTGAAAAGGTTACTGAACAGGCCGTCGGCCAGCAGGTTCTTAAATCAGTCACGCCGGGCCAGCAGGTCGTCAAGATCGTCAATGACGCGTTGATTGAAATGCTTGGCGCTGAAGCCAGCAGCTTGAATCTGGCAGTTGCCCCGCCAGCAATCATCATGATGGTTGGCTTGCAGGGTTCGGGCAAGACCACAACTACAGCAAAAGTCGCCAAGCTGCTGAAGGAAAAGGACCGCAAAAAGGTCTTGATGGCGTCGTTGGACGTCAATCGCCCGGCGGCGCAGGAGCAATTGGCTACACTTGGCACACAGATTGATGTCGCCACATTGCCAATTGTTGCCGGCCAGCAGCCAGTTGATATCGCCAAACGCGCCATGCAAGCCGCAAAGCTCCAGGGCTTCGATGTCCTGATGCTCGATACTGCAGGCCGCCTGCATGTCGACCAGCAGTTGATGGATGAGATGCGCGCTGTGGCGCAAGTTTCCACTCCACAGGAAATCCTGCTGGTTGTGGACTCGCTGACCGGTCAGGACGCGGTCAATGTTGCCAGCAATTTTGGCGAACAGGTCGATCTGACTGGCGTCGTGCTGACGCGGCTGGACGGCGATGCTCGCGGCGGTGCGGCGCTTTCGATGCGCTCGGTCACTGGAAAGCCGATCAAATTTGCCGGTGTTGGCGAGAAGCTGGATGCCATTGAGGCCTTTGATCCTGCCCGCGTCGCTGGACGAATCCTTGGCATGGGCGACGTTGTCGGTCTTGTCGAGCGTGCGGCACAGGTGGTTGAGCAGGAAGATGCCGAGAAGCTCGCGGCCAAGATGCAAAAGGGCCAGTTCGACCTCAATGACCTGCGCACCCAGTTGCGGCAAATGACCAAAATGGGCGGTCTTGGTGCGCTGGCGGGCATGATGCCGGGCATGAAAAAGGCCAAGGCGGCGATGGCGCAGAGCGGGATGGACGACAAGATCCTGCACCG
>CAYVQO010000128.1:0-5658 GCA_964452835.1 uncultured Sphingorhabdus sp.
TCTGCCATTTTGGTCTCCGGTTAGTTGCGGGGCGCTGATGGCCCGAATCAGAATTGAGTCCGCTTAATCGCTCGGCGCATTCTTCGCCACGCTTTCCTGCATGCGCGCCAATTGTTCGGGCGTTGCCTCACTCTGATATTTCGCTTTCCATTCAGCGGCAGGCATGCCGTGGATCGCTTCCCGAGCCTCTTCCTTCGACAGCCCCGGCTGCGCCTCCATCACCCAATCCGCCAGACAGTTGCGGCAAAAGCCTGCCAGCCCCATCAGATCAATATTCTCTGCATCATGGCGGTGCTGCAAATGCGCCACCAGTCGCCGGAATGCTACCGCTGCTGCCTGATCACTTATTTCCTGCATAGCTATGCGCCCTTCACGTTATCGCTTTGCCCCGTTATGGCGGGCGCGAAGCCAAAACGAAAGAGCCATCCCCCATGCAATATCACAAGCCGCGCATGCGCAAGGTCCGTATCCTCGCTACGCTGGGCCCGGCAAGCGACACGCCGGAGATGATTGAAAAACTGTACCGCGCCGGGGCCGATGCCTTTCGCGTCAATATGAGCCATGGAGACCAAGCCGATAAGGCAAAGCTGATCGCCAATATCCGCGCATTGGAAAAGGCCTATAACCGGCCGACGACTATATTGGTCGATCTGCAGGGGCCGAAGTTGCGCGTCGGTACCTTTGCAGGCGGCAAGGTAGAGCTGAAGACCGGCGCCACTTTCCGGCTGGACACTGATAAAAAGCCTGGCGATGCGCACCGCGTGCATTTGCCGCACCCGGAAATTTTTGCAGCGCTGGAAATCGATGCCCGCTTGCTGCTCGATGATGGCAAGTTGGTGCTTCGGGTCACCGAAATTGGGCCTGACCATATCAACACCAAAGTCGAGGTTGGCGGGATGCTGTCTGACCGCAAGGGGCTGAATGTCCCCGATGTGGTGGTGCCCATCGCGGCGCTGACTGACAAGGACCGGTCGGATCTTGCCTTTGCGCTGGAGCAAGGCGTTGACTGGGTCGCCATGTCCTTTGTGCAACGGCCTGAGGATGTCGCCGAGGGCAAAAAATTGATCGGCGGCAAGGCAGCCTTGCTTGCCAAAATCGAAAAGCCTGCAGCCATTGGCCGGCTGGAGGAGATATTGGAGCTGGCCGATGGCGTGATGGTCGCGCGCGGCGATCTGGGCGTGGAACTACCGCCCGAACAGGTGCCGCCGCTGCAGAAAAAGATCGTCAGCACCGCACGGCAAATGGGCAAACCTGTGGTGGTGGCAACGCAGATGCTGGAATCCATGATCGTCTCCCCTTCGCCCACCCGGGCAGAGGTCTCAGACGTGGCGACGGCCATTTATGACGGTGCCGACGCGGTCATGCTGTCGGCGGAAACCGCAGCCGGTGCTTGGCCGATCGAGGCCGTTTCCATCATGGACCGGATCGCGCAGCAGGTGGAAAGCGACCCTGATTTCTTCAAGCGCATCCACTTTACCGAAACACCCGCCGATGCCACGACTGCCGACGCGCTGGCCGAAGCAAGCGGGCGCATTGCCGATACCGTCGAAACCAGCGCCATTGTCTGCTTCACCTCGTCTGGTTCCACAGCGCGCCGTATCTCGCGTGAGCGCCCTGCTGTGCCTGTGCTGGTGCTGACTGCCAGCCAGACGACAGCGCGCCGCATGGGATTGCTATGGGGTGCCTTCGCCGTACGCACCAAGGATATTGGCAGTTTCGAAGAAATGGTCGCCAAGGGCAAACGCATGGCGCTGCGTTATCATCTGGGCAGCGCAGGGGCACGGCTGATCATGATGGCGGGGGTTCCGTTTGGCACGCCTGGCTCAACCAATGTGCTGCACGTCGTGCGGCTGACCGGGGATGAGTTGAAGGGGCATTAAATAGGGGCAGTCCCTATTTATTGGGAATTAACAGACTGCTGTCCCCATAGCTGTAAAAGCGATAGCCCTGCGCAATCGCATGGGTGTAGACCGCCTGCATCGTCTCCAGCCCCATCAGCGCGCTGACCAGCATGAATAGCGTGGATTTGGGCAGATGGAAGTTGGTCATCAGCCCGTCGATGGCCTTGAAGCGATAGCCGGGGGTAATGAAGATTGCCGTGTCGCCTTCGAAGGTCTGGATCGTGCCGTAGTCGTTCGCCGCGCTTTCGAGCAGGCGCAGCACGGTGGTGCCAACGGCGATGATCCGCCCGCCGCCCGCGCGCACCGCGTTCAAGCGAGCCGCAGTCTCGGCGTCGATCCGGCCCCATTCGGCGTGCATCACATGATTGTCAGTATCATCCGCCTTTACCGGCAAAAAAGTCCCTGCCCCAACGTGCAGCGTTAGCGTTTCGGTGCCGATACCCGCCCCAGCCAGCGCCTCCATCAAGCGCGGGGTAAAGTGCAGCGAGGCGGTGGGGGCAGCAACGGCGCCATCCTTTTTGGCGAACATCGTCTGGTAGTCGCTTTTGTCCGCCTCGTCTGTGGGGCGCTTGCCCGCGATATAAGGCGGCAGCGGCATACGCCCTGCCCGTTCGAGCAAAAGCTCGACCGGCTCGCTGCCTTCAAAATGCAGGATGAAGCTGCCATCGGGCAACCGCTCTTGCGCAATGGCCGTCACCTCTGCGCCAAAATCTATCCGGTCGCCGGCCACCAGGCGCTTGGCATTGCGGATAAAGGCCTGCCAGCGTCGAAGATCGATCCGCTTGTGCAAAGTCGCTCCAATGCGCGCTTCGCCGCCTTTGAAAGTGCGCCGAACACCCTCCAGTTGCGCCGGGATAACTTTGGTGTCATTAAACACCAGACAGTCCCCAGCGCGCAGGCGCTGCGGCAGATCAAGGACATGGCCGTCCTCAATCTGACTGCCCGTCACGCACAGCATGCGCGCTGCATCGCGCGGCGATTCCGGCCGCAGAGCAATCCGCTCTGGCGGCAGCTCGAAATCGAAAAGCTCTACGCGAATGGTGCTTTTACCCTAGCGAACAGGGGGCGGCAGGTTATCGGCCCCCACCGATGCCTGCAAAATACGGTCTGGCTGTTCAGGCGGCTCACCGCGGGCGATGGCATCGACAAACTGCATGCCCGCAATCACCCGGCCAAAGGCGGTATATTTATTGTCCAGGCTGAAACGCGGTTGGAAGCAGATGAAAAACTGGCTGTTGGCACTATTGGGGTCATCGGCCCGCGCCATCGAAACTGTTCCTCGCAAATGCGGCATGGCATTGAACTCGGCCGTCAGATCGGGAAGGTCAGAGCTGCCCTTGCCCGTGCCCGTTGGATCGCCGGTCTGCGCCATGAAACCATCGATTACCCGATGGAAGATTATACCATTATAAAATCCGCGCCGCGCCAATGTCTTGATCCGCTCCACATGTGCAGGGGCAACGGCAGGATTAAGCAATATGGTAACCCGGCCACCAGTCGACAGGTCCAGATGCAGGATATTTTCCTGATCTATTGTAACAGGCGTTGGCGCCGCTTGCGCGCGCAATGACTGCGCTGGAACAATTGCTGCAACGATCATCATGGCAGCAAGGATCAGGCGTGAAAACATGCAGTTAATTCCTCTGGTGACTCTGTTTGCGCATCCCTTAGCGTGAACGGCTGTCATTGTCATGAACGAACCGCCCCCAGGCTAATGTCATTGCATTTGCGGCGTGAAATGGACATTAGGGTTGTTGGGGCAACGTTGGGAGGACTGGAATGCGATCCGTGCTGGCTGTGGCTTCTGCCCTGTTACTTGCATCTTTGACATCATGCAGCAGCAACGATGCCGATACCGATGGTGATGGCAAAGTGTCACGCGAAGAGCGCGCCGCTGAGCTTGCCAGCGACGGTTATCTGGCAATGAAACCGGGCCGGTGGAAAATGCAGGTCAGTTTCACCGAAATCGATGTCCCGCGCCTGGGGGCGAAGGAACGGCAGGATGTGATGAAAAAAATGGGTAGCGAAATTTCCGGCTATTCCTGCCTGAGCGCCGCAGAGGCCGCCAAACCGGGTGCGGATTTTTTCGCAGGGTCGGGAGCTGAGGATTGCACCTACAGCAAATTCGATATTGCCGGACAGAAAGCGCAAATGACTGTAAGCTGCGCCATGGGCAATATCGGCAAGGCCGAAACCGAAATGGTTGGCTATGTAGACGAAGCCAAAGTTGATTTTGACACCACAGTCCGCGTCTCCTTGCCGCTGGCAGGCAAAATGAAGCTCGTGGGGAAATTGACCGGCACCCATGACGGCCCCTGTCAGGGGAATGAGGGATGATCCAGCATGCCGTGGTAGCCTTTCTGATATTGGGGGCAACACCAGCTGATGGAGCAATACAAACGACGCCTGCCTTACCCAAGCCAGCAACAGCGCTATTGAATTTTGACAGCAAGTCCATCGAAGCGGAACTGATTACTGGCGAAGCCGGTGTGCTTGGCCGAAAGGCGACAATGGATGATCCTGTCCGCGTAGCATCCATTTCCAAACTGGTCGGCGCACTGGCCGTCATGCGGCTTGTCGACCAGAAAAAGATAGACCTTGACCGGGACGTCTCAGACTATTTGGGCTGGCGCGTGCGCAACCCGGCCTTTCCTGATGCGCCCATCACCATGCGGCAATTGCTGACGCATCGCACCGGCATCCGCGATTCAGTGGACTATATCCTGCCGCTTGATGGGCGGTTGGAACCCGTGCTCGCCGATCCTGAGGCGTGGGACGCAAAGCATGCGCCTGGGGCCTATTTCAGCTATGCCAATCTCAACTCGCCGCTGATCGCCGCAGTGCTGGAAAGCGCTACCGGTAAGCGCTTTGACCAAATTGTCGCTGAACAGATATTGAAACCGCTAAAGCTAAACGCCTGTTTCAATTGGAGTGCGGGATGCACCCCCGAACGGCGGCTGCAGGCCGTGACGCTGCTGCGCACCAATGGTGATCTGGCCGTTGATGCCCCCCGGACCGCGCCCGATCCCTGCCCCATAGCCAAGGCGAGCGACGGCAGCTGCGATCTTTCAACCTATCCCCTTGCCAAGCATGGCTCTTCCTTTAGCCCGCAGGGCGGCCTGCGGATTTCGCCAAGAGATCTGGCAAAGATCGGCCAGATGATGCTGAATGGGGGCAGGCCATTGCTGTCCAGAAAAGCCTTTGCCGAAATGACCAAAGTGCAGTGGCAATTTAATGGCAACAATGGTGACGACGACAAGGGCTATTTCACTGCCTACGGCCTTGGCGTCCACATTCACAAGGACAGCAAAGGCAAGACATGGATGGGCCATGTCGGCGAAGCCTATGCTTTTCGCGGCGGCTTTTGGCTCGATATGAAGGGCAAGCGGGGTTTCATGCGCTATACGACCATGGTTCCCGCCGACACGCCAGTTGGGCATTGCCTTGAGACCTGCCCATGATAAGTTGCATTTTGTAACTGGTTTTATGGGAGGGATTCGATGCTGGGTTATATTACGCTGGGCAGTAACTACATCGAGCGATCACGCGCTTTTTATAACGGGCTGTTGCCGCTGGTCGGCGGAAAGGAGCTGATGAAATTCAGCGACAGTTTCTACATTTATGGAACTGGAATGGATAAAACCGCCATTGCGATCACCGCCCCCTATAATGGCGAACCAGCCGCGGGCGGCAACGGCAATATGGCTGCAATTGTGGTCAACGACCGGGCGCTGGTGCATGATCTGCACGCCAAGGC
>CAYVQO010000129.1:0-5523 GCA_964452835.1 uncultured Sphingorhabdus sp.
ATGACCCACCACTTCCCCACCCCCGAACATGCCCGCCTCGCGGCGGAAGGCATGTACTATCCCGAATATGAAGGCGATGCCTGCGGCGTTGGCCTGATCGCGGCGACCGATGGCAAGCCTACGCGGCGGGTGGTGGCTTCTGCCATCGAGGCGCTGAAGGCGGTGTGGCATCGCGGCGCGGTCGATGCCGATGGCAAGACCGGCGATGGCGCAGGCGTGCATGTCGATCTGCCCGCGCGTTTCTTCGACGATGCGATTACTGCGGCGGGCCACAAGGTGCTGCCCAACCGGCTGGCCGTCGGCATGGTATTCCTGCCGCGCACTGATCTGGGCGCGCAGGAGGCGTGCCGGACGATTGTCGAAGCTGAAATCATCGACGCAGGCTATACCATCTATGGCTGGCGGCAGGTGCCCGTTGATGTTTCGGTGATCGGCGACAAGGCGCAGCGCACGCGCCCGGAAATCGAGCAGATCATGATTGCCGGGCCGATGCCCGATGTGCAGTCCGTGGCAGAGTTTGAAAAGAACCTCTACCTCGTCCGCCGCCGGATCGAGAAGAAGGTGATTGCGGCGCAGATCCGTGATTTTTACATCTGCAGCCTCTCCTGCCAGTCGATTGTTTATAAAGGCCTGTTCCTCGCCGAAAGCCTCTCGGTTTTCTATCCCGATTTGCAGGATGACCGTTTCGAAAGCCGCGTCGCGATTTTCCACCAGCGTTATTCCACCAATACATTCCCGCAATGGTGGCTGGCGCAGCCCTTTCGCGGGCTTGCGCATAATGGCGAGATCAACACCATTCGCGGCAACCAGAATTGGATGAAAAGCCACGAGATCAAGATGGCTTCGATTGCGTTCGGTGCACAGTCCGACGATATCAAGCCTGTGATCCCAGCGGGCGCATCGGATACCGGCGCGCTGGATGCGGTGTTTGAGACCTTGGTCCGTTCCGGTAAAGAAGCACCGACGGCGAAACTGATGCTGATTCCCGAGGCATGGCAATCCAACCAGAACCTGCCTGCAAACCACCGCGCCATGTATGAATATATGGCAAGCGTGATGGAGCCGTGGGACGGCCCGGCAGCGCTTGCCATGACCGACGGCCATTGGGCAGTCGCAGGTGTGGATCGCAACGCGCTCCGCCCGCTGCGCTACGCCCGCACCAACGACGGGCTGCTGATCATCGGTTCGGAAACCGGCATGGTCGTGGTGCCGGAGAATACCATCATCGAAAAAGGCCGGCTTGGCCCCGGACAGATGATTGCCGTCAATCTGGACGAAGGTGCGCTTTACCGCGATGCTGCGCTCAAGGACCGGATTGCGGCAGAACAGGATTATGCAACGCTGGTCGGCGGGTTCCGCTCCATGGAGGATTTGCCGGATAGGGGCGAAGAGACCTTGCCGCCATTCACGCGTGCCGAGTTGACCAAGCGGCAGGTCGCAGCGGGCATGACGCTGGAGGATATGGAAATGATCCTTGCGCCCATGGCCGAGGATGCGAAGGAAGCCGTCGGCAGCATGGGTGACGATACGCCGCTTGCCGTAATCAGCGACAAGCCACGCTTGATCAGTCAGTTTTTCCGCCAGAATTTCAGTCAGGTCACCAACCCGCCGATCGATAGCTTGCGCGAACGGCATGTGATGAGCTTGAAAACGCGTTTTTCGAACCTTGCCAACATCCTTGATGAAAGCAGCCAGAATAGCGATGTGCTCGTTCTGGAAAGCCCGGTGCTGTTAAGCGCCGAATGGACGCGATTGAAGGCGGCCTTTGGGGGCAATGCCGCAACGATCGACTGCACTTATTCGGTGACCGAAGGGCAGGAAGGGCTGCGCGCTGCGATTGGTCGCATCCGCGAAGAGGCCGAAGCCGCAGTCCGGTCTGGCCAGACCGAATTGTTCCTGACCGATGAAGCCATCGGACCCGAGCGTGTGGCGATCGCCATGATCCTGGCAGCGGCAGCCGTGCACACGCATCTGGTCCGCGTCGGCCTCAGAAGCTATGCGTCGGTCAATGTCCGTTCGGCAGAATGTCTGGATACGCATTATTTTGCCGTGCTCATTGGTGTTGGGGCAACCACGGTAAACGCCTATCTGTCAGAAGCCTGCATAGAGGACCGACATGCCCGCGGGCTGCTCGGGGACCTGTCGCTTGAAACTGCCAAGGCGAATTACCGCAAGGCGATCAATGAAGGCCTGCTCAAAATAATGTCCAAAATGGGGATCGCAGTCATCTCCAGCTACCGCGGCGGCTATAATTTTGAGGCGGTGGGGCTGAGCCGTGCGC
The DNA here is from genome assembly GCA_964452835.1 of uncultured Sphingorhabdus sp. GTDB lineage: Bacteria > Pseudomonadota > Alphaproteobacteria > Sphingomonadales > Sphingomonadaceae > Sphingorhabdus_B. The sequence goes on from CAYVQO010000129.1 coordinate 2,282, forward strand.
TGGTGAATGACTTCTTCCCCGGAATGCCCAACAAGATTTCAGGCGAAGGCTATCATTCGCTGTTCGTCAATGCACGGGACAGGCATACGGAGGCCTTTGACGCAGCAGTCACACGCCTGCCCATTGGCGGCTTTTACAAGCAGCGCAAGGATGGCGAGGCGCACGCCTATTCGGCTGGGCTGATGCACTTGCTGCAAAGCGCGGTCGGCAATGACAGCTACTCAACTTATTTGCAGTTTGCCGCCGGGGTCCGCGAATTGCCACCGGTTTACCTGCGCGACCTGATGGAGTTCAATTTCCCCAAGGACGGCGTGCCGCTCGACGAGGTGGAGGCGATCACCGAAATCCGCAAACGCTTTGTGACGCCGGGTATGAGCCTTGGCGCGCTTTCGCCTGAGGCCCACGAGACGCTGGCCATCGCCATGAACCGCATTGGCGCAAAAGCCGTGTCGGGCGAAGGCGGCGAGGACAGCAAGCGCTTCACGCCTTATGAAAATGGCGACAACGCCAACAGCGTGATCAAGCAGATCGCCTCGGGTCGTTTTGGGGTGACGGCGGAATATCTGGGCGCGTGCGAAGAGATTGAGATCAAGGTCGCACAGGGCGCCAAGCCAGGAGAAGGTGGGCAACTGCCCGGCTTTAAGGTCACTGAGATGATCGCCCGGCTGCGCCATTCAACACCGGGGGTAACACTGATTTCTCCGCCCCCACACCATGACATTTATTCGATCGAGGATCTGGCACAGCTCATTTATGACCTGAAGCAAATCAATCCGCGTGCGCGGGTATGTGTGAAGCTGGTGAGCGCTGCGGGCATTGGTACAATTGCGGCGGGCGTTGCCAAGGCGCATGCCGACGTCATCCTTGTGTCCGGCAATGTTGGAGGCACCGGTGCAAGCCCGCTGACCAGCATCAAATATGCCGGAACACCATGGGAGATGGGCTTGTCCGAGGCCAATCAGGTGCTGACGCTCAACGGGCTTCGGCACAGGGTCAAGCTGCGCACCGACGGGGGCCTGAAGACCGGCCGCGACATCGTGATCGCCGCGATACTCGGAGCGGAAGAATATGGCATTGGCACGCTGAGCCTCGTCGCCATGGGGTGCATCATGGTGCGGCAGTGCCATTCGAACACCTGCCCCGTTGGCGTCTGCGTGCAGGATGAAAAGCTGCGTGCCAAATTCACCGGCACACCGGAGAAGGTGATCAACCTGATGACCTTCATCGCCGAGGAAGTGCGCGAAATCCTCGCTAAGCTGGGCTTCCGCTCGCTTGATGAAGTCATCGGGCGCACCGAATTGCTGCGTCAGGTTAGCCGCGGGGCCGAACACCTCGACGACCTCGACTTGAACCCAATTCTCGCCAAGGTTGATGCGCCGGATAGCGCACGACGGTTCCATATAGAAGGCAACCGCAACGAAGTGCCCGACAGTCTGGATGCGCAGATTATCAAGGACGCGCAGCCCGTGTTCAACCGGCGGGAGAAGATGCAGCTGACCTATAATGTCCGTAACACCCACCGTGCGGTCGGGACACGGTTATCGGCAGAGATCACGCGGCTCTACGGAATGAAGGGATTGTCGGACGGCCATGTCCATGTGCGTTTGCGGGGGAGTGCGGGCCAGTCGCTTGGCGCGTTCCTGTGCCAAGGCGTAACACTGGAAGTGTTTGGCGATGCCAATGACTATGTCGGAAAGGGGCTATCTGGTGGCCGCATTGTCGTGCGCCCAACGGTCAGCTCGCAACTGGAAAGCCAGCACAATAGCATCATTGGCAACACCGTGCTTTATGGCGCGACGGCCGGAACGCTGCTCGCAGCAGGACAGGCCGGCGAGCGCTTTGCCGTTCGCAACTCTGGAGCCAAAGTTGTTGTCGAAGGCTGCGGCGCCAATGGCTGCGAATATATGACTGGCGGCATAGCGGTAATTTTGGGCGAAACTGGCGGCAATTTTGGTGCAGGCATGACTGGCGGCATGGCTTTCGTGCTTGATCCCGATGGCACATTTGAATCCCGGGCCAATGCAGAAAGCATCGTGTGGCAACGATTGGATAGCGCGCATTGGGAGGCTGTGCTCAAGGCATTGATTGCCGAACATGCCGAAGCGACCGACAGTCGGTGGTCTAACTCTATCCTGGATGATTGGCACCGTCGGCGCAGCGAATTCTGGCAGGTCTGCCCGAAGGAAATGCTTACGCGGCTCGAATATCCGCTTTCGGACGCGGAGACATTGGTCGCGGCGGAGTGAATGACGATTCCCCTCCCGCATGCGGGAGGGGGATTCCGGATAACACTCCGTTACAACTCTTTACCATGCTTTCGCATCGTTGACGGCCTTGTTCAGTATCCAATCAGCTAAGCCCTGTTATTTGACCATCGTTCAGGCGGAAATGCCTGCGTCCTTGCCTTGTTAAAAAGGGCTGGTTGAAAGGTTATGGCCATGCGGTCAATCGATTTACGCATTCCCTTGCTGGCTGGTGCGGCCATTATTTTGCTGGCATTTTCGCCTGCCAAGGCGGCTGAAAATGCCGCGCCAATCCAATTTGTTGCCGGAACCGGCGAGGCGCCCGTCGCTGACGCTCAGGCGGACGAACCTGCCCCGATTCGCCTTGCCAATGAGCGTGTCGAACGGGATGATATGCAGGCCGATCTGATGGCCCTATCTGACAAAATGGCGGATCCCCGCATGCAAGACGGCGTGGCTGATATGGTCGGAAAAATGGCACAGGCCATGATGAACATGCCCGTCGGCAATATGGCAGCTGCCATCGAAAGGGCTGTTCCGGGCGAGAACGTCCGGGTCAATGGACGGCGCGTCCGTGCTGGCGATACCGTTGCTGACCTCGCGGGCCGCGATGCTGACAGGCTGCCTGGCCAAATCGACAAAGGCGTGCATCAGGCGATGGGCCTGATGAGCGGTCTTACAGCAGCATTCGCCACCATGTTGCCTGAATTCCAGAAATTGGGCGACGAACTTGAGAAAAGCTTTGAACAGTTTGACGAAGCGGCGCGCCCGCTGGACCGTGACTGATCAAGCAAACAGACTTCGTTAACAGGGGAACTCGTTAACGGGGGGAGGGGTGGTGCAGGGTCGCGCACCGCCCCTTTCTGCTGCGTATCTCTATTCATCCTCCAGCGATAAGAGCGACGCGTTGCCGCCTGCACTCGTGGTGTCCACGCTGGTGGTCCGTTCGGCACAGAAGCGGTGCAAATAATGTGGCCCCCCTGCCTTGGGCCCGGTACC
>CAYVQO010000130.1:0-5504 GCA_964452835.1 uncultured Sphingorhabdus sp.
GACAGCTTTGGCCGGAACTTCTTCTTCGGCTTCAACGCTGATTTCTAATAGCTTTTCGTCAAGCTGAAAATGGAAAGGGCGCCTCTCGGGGCGCCCTTTTCTTTTGTCCATCCCATGCTCGACGCAAAGGTTGTCCGGCTTCAGAACCAGATTCGTTCAGCCCTATGCCCCAGCCCGGTAAGCAATTCATATTGGCCAATCCCTGAAATTGCCGACGCTTCAGCAAGATCAAAGGCAACATCCACCCAATCACCCTCCGTCAAACCGGACGCTTCAGTCGCATCGACAATCAGCAAATCCATAGAGACCCGGCCCAGAACTGGCATGTCAATGCCGGAAAAGCGCGTCATGCCTTTCCCTGAAAATGCGCGCCAATAGCCATCGGCATAGCCAATCGCCAATGTCGCAACCCGTGTTTCCCGTTCGCATATATGCGTTGCATTATAGCCCACACGGGCCCCTGCCCCCACATTGCGGACCTGCAAAACGGAAGCCTGCAAATGGGCTACACAGCGGATATGCTGTGCCATTTCAGCCCGTTGATAGCCACCATAGAGTGACAGGCCGGGCCGGGTTAGATCAAAATGATAATCAGACCCCAGCATTATCCCCGCGCTGTTCGCAAAGCTTTTCCGCCGCGCATTTATGCCCTGCGCCATGGAGTTGAATTGTGCGAGCTGCTCCGCATTCTGCGCGACATCCTCGTCCGCTGAGGCCAGATGAGACATAAGCAGGTCGATCTCTAACCCCTCCAGAAGCCCCGCACCCATTTGTTCTGGCCCAATGCCGAGCCGGTTTATCCCACTGTCCAGCATGACATGACAACGCCCGCCCCCTGCCGCTTTCCAGCGCGCAATTTGGGTTGGAGTGTTGAGCACAGGCACTGCACCGAGGGCGAGTGCAGACACCGAGTCATCGACATCGAAGCCATTTAAGACAGCAATCTGCTGTGGCGGAACCAGATCAGCAATTTTCGCTGCTTCAGCCCAATGGGCGACAAAAAAGTCGCGGCACCCGCCAGCAGATAGCCTGGCTACAACCTCGCGAGCACCCAAGCCATAGGCGTTAGCCTTTACAGCTGCACCGCACGCTGCGCTTCCTGATTGGCGGCCGAGCCACTGCCAGTTTGAAACCAGCGCGTCACCATCCAACTGAAGCCTGATTGGGGCCGATGGCGTCAATCGAGATCCTTGTCCTTATTTTCCGGTAGCCAAATGAGACTTACAAGAAATGCCATAGCGACCACCCCGACCGTGTACCAAAGGCCGTTAAACGTGCCGCCGGTCTTTGCGACAATATATTGCGAGATAAAGGGCAGAAAACCGCCAAAATAGCCTGTGCCGATATGGTAGGGAATCGACATTGAGGTATAGCGTATCTTCGCCGGGAACAGCTCGACCAATATTGCCGCCACCTGACCATAGGTCATGGCCGACAAAGCCACGAGCAAGGCAACGGCAAGGATAATCAACAGGCTGTTGCGCTGCGCTGGATCTGATTTGTCCGGATAGCCCGCTGCCTCCAATGCAGCGACATAGGCTTTTTCGTCAAAGCCCTGCACGGTCTGCCCGCCAACGCTCATGGACAAAGCGGCACCTTCGCTTTTGCTGTGGCTGATGCCCCTTTTGGCGAGGAATGCCAGCGTCTGTGCGCACGGCGTTACCTGCTTCGATGCAAGCGGATCAAAATCGCATTGTGCCGGTATGGTCAGTTCAACCGGGTTCTTGCGTGTTGCTTCCGCCAGCGCTGGGTTGGCGGCATCTGCCATCATATGAAATAACGGGAAAGTGCCGACCATTGTAAGAGCATAGCCGATCAGCAATATGCGCTTGCGACCATAATGATCGGACAGCCAGCCAGCGGCGACATAAAGCGGTGCAGCGAGCAGCGCGCCGACTGCCATATAGCCGAGCGCATCAGTCTCTGGCACGCGGGCGGTGCCGGTCAGGAAGTAAAGTGTACCAAATTGCGATGTGTAATAAATCACCGTCAGCCCGGCAGCGACCCCGAACATTGCAATGAATATGCGCTTCACATTGCCGGGATATTGGAAGCTTTCCAGGAACGGGTTTTTGGATACGGTGCCTGCTTCCTTCATCGCCTTGAACACCGGGCTTTCGGCCAGCATCAGCCGGATCCAAAGGGAAATGGCAAGCAGCAGGATGGAGATCAAAAATGGCACACGCCAACCCCATGCCTCAAAAGCTTCGGTGCTCATAGCGGAGCGCGTCGCCAATACGACGCATACCGCCAGCAGAAATCCACCTGCAACCGACGCCTGTATCCAGCTGGTATATTGCCCGCGCTTACCCTTTGGCGCATGTTCGGCCACATAAATGGCCGCTCCTCCATATTCACCGCCAAGGGCAAGCCCCTGCAAACAGCGCAGGAACACAAGCAATCCCGCCGCCCAGAGACCGATGGACGCATAGGTTGGCAGCAAGCCGATAGCAGCGGTTGCGCCACCCATCAGCGTGATGGTGATCAGAAATGTATATTTGCGCCCGATCCTGTCGCCCAGATAGCCAAAAACCACTGCCCCCAGCGGCCTCACCGCAAAACCGGCGCCGAAGGTAGCAAGGCTAAGCAACGTTGCTGCACTGGCGCTGTCGCTGGGAAAGAAAAGCTTGCCAATCAGCGCCGCCAAAATGCCGTAGACGAAAAAATCATACCATTCGAAAATGGTGCCAAGCGACGATGCGGTGATTACCAGCCTGTCGCGTTTGGGATCGATTGCGACGTCTCCTGTGCCAGTTGGCTCTGTGGTCGTTGCCATGATTATATTGCTCTCCTGAACCTTGCGCGTTCATCTCTTACGCGCTCAGCGCCGCCATTCAAGCCTTGTTGCGCTTGTTTAACCGTGCGGTTAACAATAGCGTTGGAGAATGAGGGAGAGAGCGATGCTGACCAAGGGTGACGAGTATCCAATCCACCAGACGCCGGAGCCCATTGCCTTTTCGGGTACTGACCGCAATTTTTACGACCGCTATTTCTTCTGCGCCTATAATCCTGATGGCAGCGGCTATTGCGCGGCAAGCTTTGGCGTTTATCCGCATCTGAACATCGCCGACGCGCATTTTTCGGTCATCCGCGATGGCGTGCAGCATTGCATCCATGCTTCCCAGGTACTGATGTTTGAGCGGATGGACCTGACCGTCGGGCCGATTCATATCGACGTGATTGAGCCGCTAAAGAAAGTCCGTCTGGTCGTTGAGAATCATGACGGTATCGCGGCCGATCTGATCTTCGAAAGCCGATCAGAACCGATTCAGGAGCCGCGCTTCACCCGCCGCAATGGCACCCGTCTGTTTATGGACCTTACCCGCTTCACCGTGAATGCGCGGGTGACAGGTTGGGTGGAAGTGGATGGCAAGCGCGAAGTCTATTCGGCAGGTCTTGGCACCCGTGACCGCAGCTGGGGCATCCGCCAGATCGGCGCTCCCGATACGCAACCGGTGGTGCCCGCTGCTATGCCGCAATTTTACTGGTTATGGGCGCCAACCAATTTTCCCAATCTGTCCCTTTATGCTCATGTGAATGAGGATGCGAATGGGCTTCCTTGGAATCGTCGCGCCAGCCTGATGATGGACGGAGCGGCGCAGGATGGCGCGCTCCATCTACAAGATGATCGTTTCAGCGTCGAATGGCAGCTGGGCAAGCGCTACGCCCAATCGGCCCGGCTCGATGTGCGCGATCCTTCGGGCCGTCAGCATATTGTCACTTGGCAACCGCTCGACACCTTCATGATGAAGGGCATTGGCTATCTCAATGCCGACTGGGGGCACGGGATGTTCAAGGGCGAATTGGTTGTGGAGCGGGAGGATTTCCGGCCCGCAGACCTCGACCCGCTCGAATTCCCCAACTTGCACATCCAGCATATCGCGAAGGCGCGGCACGAGGGCGGCGGGGCGAGTTCGGATGGCATCGGTATCGTGGAGCAGCTGGTATTTGGACCGCACACGCCAAGCGGCTTTGAAGCGCTCAACGACGGCGCAAAGAGATGAGCGATCCTGTCCTAACGCTGGAGCAGATCACACCCGAATTTCTGTCCGCATTGCTGGGTCGTGAAGTGACTGCGCTTACCGCTACGCCAATTGGAACTGGGCAAGTCGGTGCAACTTATCGGCTGGCTCTCCAGGGTGAAGGCATTCCCCCTACCCTCGTCGCCAAGCTGCCGTCGAAGGACGAACTAAGCCGCACCACGGGCAAGTCGCATCTCACCTATTTGCGCGAAAGCCGCTTCTACCAACAGTTTGCCGGGCGCAAACCGATGGCGGTTCCCGACCATCTCTACATTGCCTTCGATGAAGAGAGCCATGCCTTCACGCTAATCATGCACGATCTGCCGCATCACCGCGCTGGCAACCAGCTGCTGGAGCCGAGCCGTGAGGAAGCGCTGCTCGCTATGGATGCTGCCGCCAGTATCCACGCTGCATGGTGGGGCAACCCGACGCTCGACACGCTCGATTGGCCCAATGGCACCCGCGCTGTCCCGCCGCCGCTAGATGTCGATGCGCTCTACCAGGCGTTCTGGCCCGCTTTCTGCGACCGCTATGGCGCGCGGGTCACGCAGGACATGCGCACTGTTGGCGAACGCTTCCTCGGCAAACTCGCCGCGCAGCACGCCGCCCACCAAAGCCCGCGATGCCTGACGCACAATGATTTCCGGGCGGATAACATGCTGTTCGCGCTCGATGATCCTGACAAGCCGATTGTGATTGTCGATTGGCAAACAACTGGTGTCGGTGTCGGCGCGGGCGATGTCGCCTATTATATCGGCACGTCGTTCGACCCCGAAAGCCGCCGCGTTCTGGAACCGGAATTGCTCGCTGCCTACCGCAACGGGCTCCTCTCACGCGGCATCGCCGAAGCCGACCTCGCAGCGTTAGAAGGAGACATTTACCGCTGCGCCGTCAACGGCTTCGTCATGGGCGTAACCGCCGCAATGGTCGTGGTGCGTACGGACCGGGGCGACGACATGTTCCTCGCCATGGCGCGCCGCTCAGCCGCGATGGTTCTCGACAATGCAGAAAGGGCCTTCCCCGCATGACGCGCTTTATCGACCTCTCAATCCCGATCACCAACGATGTCGTCTCAGACCCGCCGGTGATGCGCCCGCAAATCACCTATATGACGCATGAGAATACGTGGGAGCAGATCGCGATGTTCTTCCCAGGGCTGACGCGCGATGACTTGCCCGATGGCGAAGGCTGGGCGGTGGAGAGCCTGACGCTCAGTACGCACAACGGCACGCATATGGATGCGCCATGGCATTTCCATTCGACTACGGACAGCGGCGCGACCCCTGCCCCGTCAATTGACGAAGCCCCGCTCGACCTGTTTTTCCGCCCGGGTGTGAAGCTGGATTTCTCGAACAAACCGCACGGCCATGTGGTGAGCGCCGCCGAGGTTGAGGCGGAGCTGGCGCGGATCGGCCACACGCTGCAACCGCTGGACATTGTGCTGGTGCAGTCGGGTGCGATTTACGGCACCGACAATTTCAC
>CAYVQO010000131.1:0-5488 GCA_964452835.1 uncultured Sphingorhabdus sp.
GCGGCCGCAGTATCCGTGCGGCGCTGGATTTCTACAAGCTGACGCCTGCCGACGTAACGGTCTTTTACGACGAGCTGGACCTTGCACCCTTCAAGCTGAAGGTTAAGCGCGGCGGGGGTGCGGCCGGGCATAATGGCATTCGTTCCACCATCGACCATATCGGCCCGGATTTTCGCCGGGTGCGGCTGGGCATTGGTCATCCGGGGCACAAAGATAAGGTAACAGGTTACGTCCTGGGCAATTTTGGAAAAAGCGAGATTGACCCGCTGGCTGATATGTTGGGTGCCATTGCTGCGGAAGCCAACTGGCTGGCGCACGGAGACGATGTGCGCTTCATGAATGATGTGGCACTCAGGCTGCAAGACGATTAGACAGGCCCAAACAAAGGGCAACACATCATGCTATTAGCAGCATTGTTTTTGGCGAGCGCGGTTCCGGCGACAAACCCGGGCAGCTGGATCACTTCTGACGACTATCCCACCGCTGAACGGCGGAACGAGGTAGAGGGTAGCGTAGGATTTGAACTTTCCATCGGGCCTGATGGCAATCCCAGGTCCTGTAAAGTTGTCGAAGGGTCGGGCAGCGCGGTGCTGGATAACATCACTTGCACCTTGCTTATGCAACGGGCCAAATTTAATCCCTACAGGGCAGGTTCTTCAAAAGAAGCGCTGACATATCGCTCGCGTGTCAGCTGGCAGATTCCTGCTACTACGAAATATCCGGTTGCGCTGTCTGGTGTTTCGGCCACGATGCACTTTGCCAACGGCGTTGCCAAGGGCGAGTGCATCGAAGCAGCCATGGGCGCCTATTTGGAGGATTTTGGACCTTGCGAGTTTTTCGACCTGCCGGAACGCCCTGACTGGTTTCCGATCAAATCTTTCGCGGGTTATGAAACGATTCAGATACGCTTTTTCCTTCACCCTGCCGATATGATTGAGCCAGCGCCACTGGGAATTGGCCCGGACGTGGTGCAGAACAAGTTGCTTTCAGCAGATTTCCAGGTTCTGCCCATGGGAGACGCGGGCAATTGTGCGGTGACGGAGGCTCTCATCCCTGATGAAGAAACGGCTGGTTTCTGCTTCATTTTGGAAGATGAGGGACGGTTCTTTGAAGCTGATATCGCGCGAACTGAACCGGTACCAATGAAGCTTGTCATAGATGTTCTGAGCCAGACGGCAAAATAGCCTGCGGCATGCAGCGCGTTCTGATCATTGGCCCTTGTGGAGCGGGCAAATCGACGCTGGCGCGGGCGCTTGGCGCAAAACTGGGTCTGCCTGTCTTCCATATGGACCAACTGAACTGGCAACCAGGCTGGGTGGAAAGCAGCAAGGATGAAATCCGCGCTCGGCTCGCGTCGATCATTGCCGGCGATCGCTGGCTGATCGATGGCAATTATGGCGGGACGCTTGAACCCCGGCTGGAGCGGGCCGATACGGTTGTCTATCTTGACTATCCGATCCGGCTTTGCGTTGCGCGCCTGTTGCGGCGGATATGGACCTATCGCGGGCGCACCCGGCCCGACATGACCGAAGGCTGCCCTGAACGCCTGGATATTGGCTTCCTCTTTTATCTCATTCGCTGGAACAGTGGCCCGCGCCATCGCACTGAGGAAAAACTGAAAGGCCATGAGAGCAAAGTGATCCGCTTTCATGATCCGCTACAGCTGAAACACTGGCTGGACTCGCAATCGGCAGGATAGCACCTATGTTGCACCCAGCATGGAGGAGCAACATGGCTGACATCGAACGTCGTACTATCCTGACAACGGGCTTGGCTGCGGGTGTCGCTGCGGCGGTGCCGACAGGCCTTGCTGCGGCTGACAAGCCACTTGCCGGTAAATCGGTGCTGGTGACTGGCGCGTCATCGGGTTTTGGCTATGCCTGTGCTCTCCACCTGGCGCGGGAGGGCGCGAAGGTGATTGCCACGATGCGCCGACTACCGCGCAAGGAGGCCGATGAGCTGAAGGCCGAGGCAGCCAAGGAAAAGCTCGATATCCACATCGTCGAAATCGATGTCACATCGGACGAACAGGTGGCCAAGGGTGTTGCCGAGGCGGAAAAGATCGCGGGCGGGCCGTTCGATATCCTGATCAACAATGCAGGCATCGGCTATGCCGGGCCGATCGAGTTGCAGGATATGGAGGCGACCGAGCTGATTTTCGACACCAATGTTTACGGCCCGCACCGCATGGCGCGTGCTGTGCTGCCTGGCATGCGCACGGCGAAGCGGGGCTTGATCTTTAATATTTCCTCACAATTGGGCCGAGTGATCGCGCCATCTGCTGGGCATTATTCCCCTACCAAGTTCGCGCTGGAGGCAATGAGCGAGGCAATGGCCTATGAACTGGTGCCCCATAATGTTGAGGTCTGTGTGATCCAGCCGGGCGGCTATCCCACCAAAGTATGGGTCAACCGCAACCAGCTCGCCAAAGAATTGAAAGCGCGGCTAACCGAAGAGGAGGCAGCCGCTTATCCGGCACTTGTTGCCCGCATGGGAGAGGAAGACGGATCGGGGCGCAGCGCCGACATTTATGATATTCCGCGCGCCATCGCCGAGATAGCAGCCATGCCCGCTGGTACGCGGCCGCTACGACGTGCGGTGCATCCGGGCAACAAACCGCAAGAGGCGATCAACAAGGTTTCGGCGGAAACGCAAGTCGCATGGCTTGGGGGATCACCCTATGGCCCGTGGATTAAGGCCGTCCACGACTAATCCCCACCTGGCGGCATCGGTGGAGAACCGTCCTTTGTTTCGGCGAGCACAATAACACACATGTTGCGCCAACCCATATGGGGACCGCAAGCGACACCAGCATAGCGATATCCCGCCATCAGCAGTAGCTTCCGGTGGCCGCGATCGGGCACTCCATCATCGACAACCAGTTGCTGCACCGCATTACGCGGGCTCGTATATCCATAGACAATGACTTCGCCGACATAGATGTTGCCGCCACGCGCTTTTACGCGCTGCCCTGGGCCTTTGCCGTTGGAATAATGGCCTATTTCTCTGCCTGCACCCTGAACGCGAACATGGTCAGCAGCAGCGCGCGCCAGCAAGTCGCTGTGCGCCAAGCCCGCCAATGAAGGTGTGCGGCGCAGCGCACGAGCTGCTTCGAAGACCGCGCTCGGCCCTTCATGGGTTCGGAGATCCGGCCCTTCCCCCTCGCTTAACAGGATATTGCCGTCAAACCGTTCACCCAATTCATCAAGCTCGCCCGCATAGGCAGCAGGCTTGCCCCGCAGAAAGTTTACCTCTTCAAGCACATCAGCTTCGATATCGCTACGACCGGATAGTGTTGCGCCTGATGCGATTAGGGAGATCAGCAATAATTGGGGAAGCACGCTCATTAACCGGCCCATATCCAAACCACCCTTAACGGCGGGCAACGGCAGATAGTTAAGGGCAAGGCTGGTCATATTGACCTCATGGCGCTAGGGACGCCGCAATTCATTCCCCCACGAGGATATTATGGGTTTCAGATGTGGTATTGTTGGGCTGCCCAATGTGGGCAAGTCCACCTTGTTCAACGCGCTTACCGAAACAGCGGCGGCGCAGGCGGCGAATTATCCATTTTGCACGATTGAGCCCAATATTGGCAATGTAGCAGTGCCCGACCCGCGCTTGCAGACTATCGCCAAAATTGGCGGTTCAGCGAAGATAATCGAGACACAGCTGGGCTTTGTCGACATTGCAGGCCTTGTGCGCGGGGCAAGTAAGGGCGAAGGCTTGGGCAACCAGTTCCTCGGCAATATCCGCGAGGTCGACGCCATCGTCCATGTGCTGCGCTGCTTTGAAAATGATGACATTCAGCATGTCGACAACAAGATTGATCCGATTTCGGACGCGGAGACGGTTGAGACTGAACTGATGCTCTCCGATCTTGAGAGCCTTGAAAAGCGGGTGCCTGCGTTCCAGAAAAAGGCAACCGGGGGCGACAAGGAGGCGAAGATTGCAGCAGCGGTACTGGGCCGTGCGCTCGACCTGCTTCGCGATGGCAAGCCTGCGCGGCTGCTGGTGCCCAATGATCCCGAAGAGGCGCGGATCTTCAGTCAGGCGCAGTTGCTGACGTCAAAGCCGGTGCTCTACGTCTGCAATGTCGAGGAAGGCAGCGCCGCAAATGGCAACGCGCTGTCGGCCAAGGTGTTTGAGAAAGCAAAGGCCGAGGGAGCCGAAGCCGTGGTCGTCTCCGCCGCAATTGAGGCCGAAATTTCCACCATGCCCGCTGAGGACCGCGAGGTGTTTTTGGAAGACCTCGGCCTCTCGGAAACCGGCCTCGCCCGTGTCATCCGCGCTGGCTATGAACTGCTCGATCTGATCACTTTCTTCACCGTGGGGCCCAAGGAAGCCCGTGCCTGGACGGTGACCAAGGGGGCCACCGCGCCAAATGCCGCTGGCGTCATCCACAGCGATTTCGAAAAAGGCTTCATCCGCGCCGAGACCATGGCGTACGAAGACTATGTCCAGTTCAATGGCGAGGCCGGGGCCAAGGAAGCGGGCAAGTGGCGGTCCGAGGGCAAGGAGTATCTGGTCAAGGACGGCGATATCATGCTGTTTAGGTTTAATGTCTGAATGTTGAAACCATCCTATTTTTTCTCGTCACCCCCATCAAGTGCGGGGTGACGGGCAGAGAGGGATACGCTAAACTGATCGCATGCTCCGGCAATTCATCCTCGCGCTCTTCCTGATGGCACTGGCTTTGCCAGCAATGGCGATGCCTGCTCCGGTGGCTGGACCGGCCACGGCAATGGAGGATTGCCACGGCATACCCGCTCAGGATGTCGACAGTGATCAGCAGCATGGCGATATGCGCCTGCATGGCTGTATCGGCTGCATCGCGCCGATTTCGGGTGCGATGGCGGTGGCTTCAGGTCAGGCTATAGGCTTTGCCCCCTTTGCACAGCCGGTGCGCCGCTTAACCGGCACCACCCCGCGCCCGAGCCTTCCGCCTCCGCGTGGCTGACAGAATGAACGACCGAACGTCTTTCAACTGTCAGGAATAGAAATATGAAAAGCTTATATATTTGTGTGAGCGCGTTGGCGCTCGCGGCATCCTCGTCCGTATGGGCGCAGGACCATCAGGACCATGACACGATGGATCATTCAAATCATGAAGTGCCGAAAGCTGGGGAACGCCCCGATGAGGAACATCAAGGGCATGATCAGATGGATCATGGAGTGATACCAAGCAGCCACTCGGTGCATGGCGACGATAAGAAAGGCGGGGTTCGATATTTAGACGGATGCTACATGTACGAAAAACAAGCCTCGGAGGCTGACGGCAGCACAACGAGGGCCATGATAGCCGGATGCAACCCGAAAACCGGCTCGGGCTCCTCCCGCCTTCCATCCAACGATGGCGGCCCATTTCCGAATCATGGATTGATGTTTTTCACCGACGATTGGATGCTGATGCTCCACGGCTATGCCTGGGGGGTTTACACCGACCAGTCCGGCCCGCGCGGGGATAGCAAGGCCTATGTCCAGTCGA
>CAYVQO010000132.1:0-5212 GCA_964452835.1 uncultured Sphingorhabdus sp.
CATCCACGCGTGTCAGCGCAAGGATGGCGTCATCCACCAGCCCATCATGCACCACCACATCCGCCGCAGCGATCAGCCGCGTCGCCTTCACCGTAAGCAAATCGGGATCGCCTGGGCCAGCACCGACAAGATAAACTGTGCCTTTTTCCATGCGCGCAAGATGCGCCTTGAGCGAACAAAGGCCAAATCAGAATAGATTGGCCGGGCAAAAGGGGGGCTTTACCCGAAAAAGGTGACAGTCACTTTTTGCTCACCCGGCCTTTGCCTTTTTCGCCCCGCCTCTATCCTTCTTGGGCTTGCCTGCTTTAGGTGGCGCAGGCGTAACCTCAAAGGCAGGCTCACCGTCCTTGACATGCACCGCAACCTCACCGCCATTGACCAGCTTACCGAACAGCAGTTCCTCGGCCAAAGGCTGCTTGATCTTTTCCTGAATCAGGCGACCCATCGGGCGGGCACCATAAAGCTTGTCATAACCGCGCTCGGTGAGCCAGGTGCGGGCATCGTCGTCCAGCTTGATGTGCACATTCTGGTCGGCGAGTTGCAATTCGAGCTGCAGGATGAACTTGTCGACAACCATCGCCACCACATCGGTCGGCAGGTAGCCAAAGGGTACCGTTGCATCCAGCCGGTTGCGGAATTCCGGGGCGAACATTTTCTTCACCGCCTCGTCGCCCGCATCTTCCTTGCTGATATTATTGCCGAAACCAATGCCTTCCTTGGCCATGTCGCTGGCCCCGGCATTGGTTGTCATGATCAGAATGACATTGCGGAAATCGACGGTCTTGCCATGATGATCGGTCAGGCGACCATTATCCATCACCTGCAGCAATATGTTGAACAGGTCCGGATGCGCCTTTTCGATTTCATCGAGCAGCAGCACGCAATGCGGGTTCTGGTCAACGGCGTCGGTCAGCAAACCACCCTGATCGAAACCGACATAGCCCGGAGGCGCACCGATCAGGCGGGAGACGCTGTGCCGCTCCATATATTCGCTCATATCGAAGCGTTTGAGCGGGATGCCCATGATCGAGGCGAGCTGGCGCGCAACCTCGGTCTTGCCGACGCCGGTGGGACCGCTGAACAGATAATTGCCAATGGGCTTGTCAGGGTCGCGCAGGCCCGCACGGGACAGCTTGATGGCAGAGGACAGCACCTCAATCGCCTTGTCCTGCCCGAACACGACACGCTTCAGGTCTGCCTCAAGCGTGCCGAGCGCGGTGCGATCATCGGTTGAGACGTTTTTCGGCGGGATGCGCGCAATTGTCGCAATGACCGCCTCGATTTCCTTCGGCGTGATCAGCTTGCGGCGCTTGCTGGGCGACACCAGCATCTGCATGGCGCCGACTTCGTCGATCACGTCGATCGCCTTGTCAGGCAGCTTGCGGTCGTTGATATAGCGTGCGGACAGTTCGACCGCGGCCTTCAGCGCATCGGGGGTATATTTGACCTTATGATGCTCTTCAAAGGCGCTGCGCAGGCCGGCAAGGATCTTCACCGTGTCCTCAATCGTCGGCTCGTTGACATCAATCTTCTGGAACCGCCGCAACAATGCACGGTCCTTCTCAAAATGGTTGCGGAATTCCTTGTAAGTCGTTGAACCAATGCAACGAATGGTGCCACCCGACAACGCTGGCTTCAGCAGGTTGGAGGCATCCATCGCTCCACCACTGGTCGCACCTGCCCCAATTACGGTGTGGATTTCGTCGATAAACAATATCGCATCGGGAAGCTTTTCCAGCTCGTTCACCACGGCTTTCAGCCGTTCCTCAAAATCGCCGCGATAGCGTGTGCCAGCCAGCAGCGCGCCCATGTCAAGCGAGTAGATGACAGCGGGCAGAAGCACTTCAGGCACCTGCTTTTCAACAATCCGCCGCGCCAGTCCTTCGGCAATCGCAGTCTTGCCGACACCAGGCTCTCCCACATAAAGCGGGTTGTTCTTTGAGCGGCGGCAGAGGATCTGTACCGTGCGATCCACCTCTTCGCTACGCCCAATTAGCGGGTCGATGCGACCCTGTCTGGCCTTTTCGTTAAGGTTGACGGTGAACTGTTCGAGCGCGGTTTCCTTGCCTTTTTTATCCTTGGCTTCGGTCGACTCTTCAGCCTTTTGTTCGGTACCGCTGACCGATTTCTGTTCGATCAGCTTGCCATCCTTGCCAATGCCGTGGCTGATATAGCTGACGGCATCCAGGCGGCTCATATCCTGTTGTTGCAGGAAATAAACGGCATAGCTCTCACGTTCTGAAAACAGAGCAACCAGTACATTCGCGCCGGTCACCACATCCTTACCCGAGCTTTGCACATGCAGGATCGCCCGCTGGACCACACGCTGAAAGCCGCTGGTCGGAGACGGGTCAACTTTGCCTTCGACTTTCAGGCTTTCCAGTTCATTGTCGAGATATTGAACAACCGTGTCCGAAAGCTCACCCAGATCAACACCACACGCCTGCATCACGCGGGCTGCATCCTCATCATCAACCAGCGCAAGAAGCAAATGTTCGAGCGTCGCATATTCATGCGCACGCTCTGCTGCATGCTGCAGTGCGTTGTGGAGTGTCGCCTCCAGCGATTCCGCAAATGATGGCATTTATGCTGCACTCCTGACTATCGGGCCTGACTATCGGGTCGCTATTCCTTGCTTTCTATATCGGCTGCCATTTTCAGGCTTTCAACTGTGATTTGTCCACAGCGGAGAAATGTCGGTAGAAACTGGTCATTTGAATGGCTTTTTTCATAGGCGCTCATTTTTTAAACAGGGCATCAGCTGCGCTGCGATGGTTTTTGGCAAAGGCGATTTTGCCCTCGCAGCGGTCAATCTCGCCTTTCAGCGCCTCAATCCGCTCTTCCAGTTCCTCGATCGAAAGCTTGTCTATGTCCTGTTTCAGCAGCGCCACCAGCGGATCATCCGGGCGCTTGGCAAAAAGTTCGTCAAGATCCATTGCATGCCTCCTGCCATGCAGATTGGCGCATTCGATGGGCAACTGTCAATTCGTCTGAAGTTGGCAATTTGCATACTGGAAAGCGATTGTCTTCGCCGATATGGTTCGGTTCGCAAATAGGGGCAGATTTATGACCGATATTCCGGACAGCATGATGGCAATTGAAATCAGCGCGCCCGGTGGACCAGACGTATTGAAAGCCTGCACGCGCCCATTACCGGTGCCCGGTCCGGGCGAAGCGCTGGTCAAGGTTGCGGCCGCGGGCGTAAACCGGCCCGATGTGGTGCAGCGCATGGGGCTATACCCTGCCCCTCCCGGCGCAAGCGACTTGCCGGGTCTTGAGATTTCCGGAACCATAGTTGCTCTGGGCCCTGACACTGATCCGGAGCTTATGGGCCAGAAAATCTGCGCGCTGGTCGCCGGTGGAGGCTATGCCGAATATTGCATCGCCCGCGCCGATGTCTGCTGGCCGGTGCCGGACGGCCTGTCGATGGAGGAAGCTGCTGCCATCCCGGAAACATTGATGACGGTATGGCATAATGTGTTTGAGCGCGGCTATGCCACAGAGGGCGAGACGATATTGGTGCATGGCGGCACCAGCGGAATTGGCAGCATGGCGATCAAGCTGGGCCGGTTATTTGGGCTGGAAGTGATTGTCACCTGCGGCAGTGATGACAAATGCGCCGCCGCGCTGAAAATGGGCGCAGCCCATGCAATCAATTATAAGGACGCGGATTTTGTCGCCGAGGTCAAACGCATTACCGATGGACAAGGTGTGCATTTGGTCCTCGACATGGTCGCAGGCCCCTATGTGCCGCGCAATATGCAATGCCTGCGTAACGATGGGCGGCACGTGACCATTGCCATTCAGGGTGGTGCGATGGCCGAAGTGCCGATGGTGCAGGTGATGATGCGGCGGCTGACGCTCACTGGCTCTACGCTGCGCCCCCGGTCGGACGAATTCAAAGCGCTGCTGGCGGACGAAATTTACCGCGAGGTTTGGCCAGATGTGATTTCAGGCGCACTTCGCCCGACAATGGCGAAAAGCTTCCCGCTCGCCGAGGCGGCAGCGGCGCATGCCCTGATGGAAAGCGGCGACTTTGTCGGCAAGATCGTTTTGTTAAGCTGAAAAAAAGGCCCGCCGAAGCGGGCCTTTCCCTTATCGGATTTCGCCGGCTCTAGAATTTGAACCCGGCGGCAACACCAAAGCGCCGCGGATCAAGCGTGAAGATGTTGGTGAACAGGCCCGACGACTGGTCTGTCACATACAGGCCAGTGGTCGCATTGCTGTTCCCCAAATTCTGCACAAAGGCACGAACAAACCATTTGTCATCAACGCCATTCAATTGAACCTGAGCATTGATCTGCGAATAGCCCTTCACCTTGTTCACGCGGCCATTGAAGATATTGCCATAGCTGTCGCCCACATAAATCACATCCAGACGCGGCACGAAGGTCATGCCATTGCCAAATGTGGTGGTGTGCTGAATGCCGACATTCCATTTGTAATTGGGTGCCTGCGGCAGCTTATTGCCCTTCAGGTTAACCGGAATGCCTGCGTTATACACTGTGACGCCGCCAAATGCAGCGCCAACGGTCGGGGCAAGTGCCGTCAACACGCCGCAAATGCTGAAAGCACCATTTGCGGTCAGCCCGCTATCGCCGGGAAACGCTGTGGTTGGCTGCAATCCTGCACCCGCAGCCAAACCAGGAATGCCACCTGCATTGATGATCGCATTGGCTTGGTTCACAAAGCCGTTGACGCCAGCAATGCTGCCGGAGTTGCTACCAACGGCGCAGTTCGCACCATTGGTGATATCCTTGATAATGACAGCATCGGCCCGACCACCCGATGGATCGCGCGGGTTGCCCAAGAATTTATCCTCAGTCACCTCTGTATGCAGGTAGCTAAAGCCCATATTGATCGCCAGACGATCATCCGGGCGAATGATGCTTTCCAGCTCCAGCCCGTAAATGTCAGCGTCGACATTGTCGTTCACCGAAGTCCGCGCCACGATGCGGCTGAGCTGCAAGCCTTTATATTTATAATAGAAGGCTGTGGCATTCAGCGTGAACATACCGCCTGCAAAGGTGTTTTTCGAACCGATTTCAAACGCATCGACCAGTTCGGGATCAAACGCCTCGTCCACCGCAAAAATCGGCTGCAGCGGCGGGTTGATACCACCGGATTTATACCCGCGCGAATAAGAGGCATAGAGCAGGCTGTCGGCCCCGATTTGATAATCAAGCACCAGACGTCCGGTAATCTCGTTGAA
>CAYVQO010000133.1:0-5175 GCA_964452835.1 uncultured Sphingorhabdus sp.
CCCTTGACCGTGTCATACATATGCCAGGTCCAGTGATCGGGTGAGTTATTGCCTAGCGAAGCTGCGATCCCGCCCTGTGCCGCCACTGTGTGGGAGCGAGTCGGGAAAACCTTTGTAATGCAGGCCGTTTTCAGACCGGCCTCAGCGCTGCCCATGGTGGCGCGCAAACCCGAACCGCCGGCGCCGACCACAACCGTATCGTAGATATGATCAATAATCTTGTACGCTTCAGACATTAAACCGGAACTCCGCTAAAGGCATGCTTGGCGACCATGAAAATGCCGAACGCGGCAGCGCCAATAACGTAAAAATTCAGGAGAGTTAGTGCTGCGAGCTTATTGCCTTCGTCATGCACATAATCCTCGATCAACACCTGCAAGCCCAAACGGACGTGCGAAAAGATGCTGACCAGCATCAATATCATCGGCACCGCAACCAGTGGCTGAAAGAGCCAAGCTGCAAGCGTTTTATGCTCATAATTTGGCAACAGCAGCAGCGACAGCAGCAGCCAGCTGGTTAGCAGCACATTGGCAATTGCCGTCAGTCGCTGATCAATCCAGTGCTTGCTGCCATGTTTTGCAGAGCCAAGCCCGCGTACACGGCCAATTCCTGTTCCATTGCCCATATATCAAGACCCCAAATAACGCGACGCGACATACAGCGCGACTGCGCCGGTTGCCGTTGTCGATGCAATAAAGACGACCAGAGACCATGTCCGGCTGGTGGACAATTCATACCCAGCCCCAAGGTCCATCAGCAGATGGCGCAGGCCTGAGAAGAAATGCTGAAAGAAGCTCCAAACGACTGCCAGGGCAACAAGGCGGAAGAACCAATTGCTTGCGGTTTGCCAAGCCGTTGCCTTGTCCCCTGCCGAAATGGCATAGTTTTGAAAATTGGCATAGGCGTCAGGCCCGCTGGCAATGGCATACAGCCACCAGATAAGCGTCAGCATGCCTGCCGTCGCCAGCACAAAGCCGGTAGCGCGATGGAATATGGAAATGGCCATATGCGGTCCCCATTTGTAAACCTGCAAATGGGGTGAAAGCGGCCTGTTCGGATTTTGCGCCATGGGCAAATAGTATCCCTGCTGTTGTTTGCGTCGCTCTTTACCGCTTTGCCGCCCCTGCGCAAGGGGCAGAGTCTTGCGAATTTCGTCATCGTGCATAACGACGTGTTAACCAATTTTCGCCTAAAACTGCCAGGTGGTATGGCATCGCCTATGAGCGAGAAACCGGGAGTTACGCATGTCTGACATGGAAAAATCGCTCGCTGATGAAGTGGATGCGATTGTTCGGAAGTTCAATTTTGATGGCAATCTTGATGCGAATTGCAAAGAGGTGCTTGCTCATATTGACGAAGACTTGCCGGAAATCGCGACTGCTTATTGGGACTATTGGGCCACTAACTTCGACTTTGCCGAGCTCAAAAATCCGGCACACCGCGCTGCGATGGCGGAGAAGACCGCAAACTTCATCCGTGGGCGTTTGTCCGATGCGATGGGTACCGGCTGGCGCAGCGGGCTGCAGGCCCAAATTATCGACGCGTGCAAACGTGGCGTGGCGCTTTCGGATGTGATTGCAGCATCATCGCGCACCAATGCTGGCTTTTTTCAGTCTCTTGCAACCAAAGTGGATTTGCAGTCGTCCGATTATGTCCGGTTGAGCAAGGCGATTATGGATTTCACCACGACTGACATGGCGATCATGTCGGCAGGCTTTGCCTTTTATCAGCGCGAAATGGTGCGCGAAAAACAAGCCGGATTTACCAGCCAATTTGAAAACGACATTGGCGCTACGGCAATCGAAATTTCCGATCATGCCAACATCCTGCGCCAACAGGCGGCGAGCAGCACGTCTGTTGCGCAAGGGATGCTTAGCAAAGCGTCAGAAGTTGCAACCGCTTCGGAACAGTCCGCCGTCGCGATGCGCGAAGCGGCACAGACTGCTGCTGGCCTGATCCGGGCGATTGAAGACACACGCAGCGAAGTGGAACTGGCCGCAGAGGTTTCAAACAAGGCAACTGCGCGTGCGCAGGAAGCGGTTGAGGCCACCGATACACTGTCGGAGCAGTCCAAATCGATCGAATCGATTCTGGGGCTGATCCGCGATATTGCGGGACAAACCAACCTGCTTGCGCTCAATGCCACCATTGAGGCGGCACGCGCTGGAGAAGCAGGCCGCGGCTTCGCGGTTGTGGCGCAGGAAGTGAAAAGCCTGGCCAACCAGACAGCGCAGGCAACCGACGAAATTGCCGAGAAAATTGCCGCAATTCAGTCCGCTACCAAGGCATCGGTCGAATCGAACATCTCAATCCGGTCAACGGTTGAAGATGTGCAGCATAGCGCTGAACGTATTCGCCGGGCGATGGAAGAGCAGGCACAAACGGTAACAATGATCACCGCTTCGGTCGATGAAACCGCATTGGCCGCTGATCTGATGTCAAACACCATCTCTGCTATCCGCGCCGACACGGAAAATGTGGTTTCGGAAATCAGCATGCTGGAACAGGGTTTTGGCGACGTGGAAAACAAGATTTCTGCACTTCAAGCCAATGCGGGTCGTTTTGTCGGCAATTTGATGCGCTGAGACGCTTGTCTAATTCAAGCCAGAGCGGCTAAGCCGCTCTGGTGACTGACAGACCTCTTCATATCCTTTTGACCGGTGCCAGCCGGGGTATCGGCAAAGCCACATATGATGCCCTTTCCGTCCGCGGTGCCAAAGTCATTGGCCTGTCCAGCGCCGATGGCGATCTGGCTGACCCTACTGTTCCCTCAGCGCTTTGGGCTAACGCTTTGGACCGGCTCGACGGTCGCATTGATGCGCTGGTGAACAATGCCGGTGTGTTTGAAGCGAACCCTTTAGACTCAGGCGAAGTCGAATGGCTGGACGGGTGGGAACGGACCATTGAAATCAATCTGACCGCCTCAGCGCAATTCTGCCGCCACGCAGTTTTGCACATGCAGGCACAGGGCGGCGGGCGGATCCTGAACATCGCCAGCCGCGCAGGGCATCGCGGCGACAGCCCGGCGCATTGGCATTATGCCGCATCAAAAGGCGGGATGCTTGCGCTGACCAAGACTATCGCTCGCGGCTATGCAGCGCAGAACATCTATGCCTTTGCCATCTGCCCCGGCTTCACCATGACCGGGATGGCAGAGGATTATCTGGAAAGCCGCGGTGGTGACAAATTGCTGGCGGATATCCCGCTTGGCCGGGTGGCAATGCCTGAGGAAGTGGCAACCATGGCGGCCTTTTGCATATTTGATGCGCCGCCATCGATGACAGGGGCAACGCTGGATGTGAACGGAGCAAGCTATGTTCGCTAAGATAGTGGCTGTCGGCTGTGCCGCGCTAATGCTTGCTTCGTGCAGCCCGATGAAGGCAGCGACGCCGGTTCCAAAATCCGCCTTTCCAGCAATCAAGACCGCCTGCGGCGAACGTGATGGCTGGAGCGACGCTGCACCGCCAGCCCATGTTTTTGGCAATGTCTATATGGTCGGCACCTGCGGCATTACGGCGCTGCTGATCACCACGCCAAACGGCCATTTCCTGATCGACGGCGCGACTGATGAAGCGGCAGAGGGGATTGCCGACAATATCCGCAAGCTGGGCTTTGATCCAAAGGACATTCGCTACATACTCGCAACGCACGAACATCTTGATCATGCCGGAGGCCTTGCCAAACTGAAAGAAATCAGTGGCGCCAAATTTGCAGTGCGCGAAGCGGCGCGGCTGGGCATGGAAACCGGGCTGCCCATTGCCGACGATCCCCAGCATGGCATCCATCCCGCCTTCCCCGGCATTAAAGCCGATCTGATTGTCGAGGATGGTCAGACTTTGCGCATAGGCAAGCAGATATTGACGATATTGGCCACACCCGGCCACACCCCCGGCGGCACCAGCTTTACCTGGCGATCCTGTGACAAGGATGTCTGCCATCAGATCGTCTATGCCGACAGCCTGAATGCAGTTTCGGCGGACGCCTATCGCTTCAGCGACCATCCGGCCTATGTCGCCACATTACGTAGCTCGATGGCGCGGGTGGAAGAGCTTGAAGCTTGCGACATCATGATCAGCCCGCATCCCTTTCAAAGCGAATTTTTTGACCGGCTGGCGGGCGAAAAACCGCTGGTCGATGCGGGAATGTGCCGCAAATATGTCTCTGTTGCACGCAAGCGGCTGGATGATCGGCTGGCCAAAGAGGCGGGGAATTGAACTGGCTGGTCACTCTGCCCTGCACCCGCAAAGAAGCAGAGGCGCTGCATGAGGATGATGAGTGGCTTTCGCTGCTCGATCCCATGCCAACCATTGTTGCCGAGGAAGTCGAAGCCTTTAATGACGCCAAATGGCAGGTGAAGGCCTATTTTGCCTCAAAGCCCGATAAGCCCGTCATTGCAGCGATCCATGAGCGCCTGCCGAGCGCAGCTAAGGCACAGCCGGTAATTGAAAAGCTGCCCGAAGCGGACTGGATCACAATGAGCCAGCAAGGCCTTCAGCCAGTCCAGGCCGGGCGTTTTTACGTGCATACTGCGGATAATTTGGGGACAGTCCCTGCGTCTTCAGTACGCTTCCAGATTGAAGCAAGCCGCGCCTTTGGCACCGGCGGGCATGAAACCACCAGTGGGTGCCTTGCGATGCTCGACGCGATGAGGCGCAGTGGCAAGCGGTTCGATCATATCGCCGATATTGGCACCGGCACCGGTCTTCTGGCCTTTGCCGCCCGGCACCTTTGGCCCCGCGCCTATGTGACTGCGTCCGACATCGATCCCATTAGCATTGACGTCACCGCCGACAACGCGGCTGTTAATGCTGTACCACTGGGCCTGTCCATGGGCCAGGTCGCGCTCTGTGTAGCGGCGGGAACGGATGCTGAGCTAATCCAGCGGCGCGCGCCTTATGACCTGATCATTGCCAATATTCTGGCGGGACCGCTCATCGAACTCGCTCCATCCATCGCCGCTATCGCCCGCGAAGGCAGTTCATTGATCCTCGCTGGATTGCTCAACACGCAAACCGAGGCGGTGCAGCGTGCCTATCAGCGGCAGGGATATATGCTGGTCAGGCGTCATGATAATGGCGACTGGCCCTGCCTCTGGCTGCGAAAACGCCCATCCTATGGCTGGAAACGCCCGCTGCGCAGTGATGGCCGGACAAGCCAGCCACCCGGCGATTTCGG
>CAYVQO010000134.1:0-1670 GCA_964452835.1 uncultured Sphingorhabdus sp.
TGCCGGACTGATCCAGTTCCACCACCAAAAAGCCTGTCCGCCCCGGCAAAGCGCGGATTTCATTTGCGACTTTGCCCAGATTGTCATCGGGCACAGAGAAGCCGGTGATGGCAAGGCCAATGACCTTGGCGGGGGGCGCGGCGGCGATATCAAGTTCAATATTGGCGACGCCACGCTCAAACGCATATTGAATCGTAGCACCTGTTTCACCGCGTGCCATGGTCGAGACGAGGAATAACGGCTTGCCCTGTTGCGCAATAATGCCGTCAAGTATCGCCTTGAATTGTTCCGGCGGAATAGCCGACAGGAAGCTGGCGGCGAAATATTCATCGAGCGCCATTTGCCCTTTCAGCAGGGCATCAAGTTGCTGCACGCGCTGGTCAAGCGGCGAACCACCTACGACCATCGCTGCCCGGGCTGGTTCCACGCTTTGCGGAGGCTCAGGCGCGGCTGCATGCGCACAGGCGGATAGCGGCAGCGCCAGACTGGCAAGCGCCAATGAAAATCTACGCATCAATTGCCTCCTCATCCACTGTCGTTGCATGTTCCTGAATGAAGCGGAAGCGGGCTTCGGGGCTTTTGCCCATCAGCTGCTCGACCCGTTCCTTCACTGCCATTTGCCGTTGATATTCATGCGGCAAAGTGATGCGGATCAGTGAACGCGTCTTGGGGTCCATCGTGGTTTCGCGCAATTGGCCGGGGTTCATTTCGCCAAGCCCCTTGAACCGACCAACCTCGACCTTCTTACCCTTGAAGACCGTCGCCTCCAGCTCGGCCCGCTCTGTCTCATCCTGCGCATAGGCGCTTTGTGCGCCTGCGGTCAGCCGGTAAAGCGGCGGGCGGGCAAGGTAGAGATGGCCGCGCTCAACAATGGCCGGCATTTCCTGAAAGAAAAAGGTCATCAGCAGCGTTGCGATATGCGCGCCATCGACATCGGCATCGGTCATAATGATGATCCGGTCATAGCGTAGCTGGTCAGGGTCACAATCTTTCCGCACGCCACAGCCAAGCGCCAGCGTCAGGTCGGCAATTTCCTGGTTGGCTCGGATTTTGTCGGCGGTCGCGGAGGCCACGTTCAGGATCTTGCCGCGAATGGGCAGGATCGCCTGCGTCTTGCGGTCACGCGCCTGTTTGGCGCTGCCGCCTGCGCTGTCGCCTTCCACGATAAACAGCTCGGTGCCCGCCGGATCATCCGAGGCGCAATCGGTCAGCTTGCCGGGCAGGCGGACTTTCTTGCCGCTTGTTGCGGTCTTGCGCTTTACCTCGCGTTCGGCCTTGCGGCGCAAACGATCCTCAACCTTCTCCAGGATGAAGCCCAGCATCGCCTTGCCACGTTCCATATTGTCGGCCAGGAAATGGTCAAAATGGTCGCGGACCGCATTTTCGACCAGCCGCGCTGCTTCAGGGCTGGTCAGCCGGTCCTTGGTCTGGCTTTGGAATTGCGGATTGCGGATGAATACCGAGAGCATCAGTTCGGCTTCGTTGAAAATATCCTCCGCCGTGATCTGTGCGGCTTTTTTATTGCCGATAATTTCACCAAAGGCGCGCAGCCCCTTGGTCAATGCAGCGCGAACACCGGCCTCATGCGTGCCGCCATCGGGTGTGGGAATGGTGTTGCAATACCAGCTATAAGACCCATCCGAATAAAGCGGCCATGCAACGGCCCATTC
>CAYVQO010000134.1:1770-5132 GCA_964452835.1 uncultured Sphingorhabdus sp.
AAGAAATCGCTGGTGACGCAGCGGCGCTCGCCCAATTGCTCCTTCAAATGATCAGCCAGACCACCGGGGAATTGGAACACCGCTTCTTGCGGCACATCGTCGCTCGCAAGCTCCGCATCGCAGCGCCAGCGAATTTCAACGCCGGCGAACAGATAGGCTTTGGACCGGGCCAGCTTGAACAGGCGTGCCGGTTTGAACTTCGCATCCGCGCCAAAGATTTCGGGGTCAGGGGTGAAGGCTATGCTGGTCCCGCGCCGATTGGGGGTCGGTCCCAATTCGTCCAGCCCACCTTGCGCATGGCCACGCTCAAAACGCTGGCGGTACAACTGCTTGTTGCGCGCCACTTCCACCACAGTGTCGGTCGACAGTGCGTTGACCACTGAAACGCCCACGCCGTGCAGGCCGCCGGAGGTCGCATAGGCCTTGCCTTCAAATTTGCCGCCAGAGTGCAGCGTGGTCATGATCACTTCCAGCGCCGATTTGCCGGGAAATTTGGGGTGCGGATCAACGGGGATACCGCGGCCATTGTCGCTGATCGTCAACCTGTTGCCGACACCCAGCACAATCTCGATGCGGCTGGCATGGCCTGCCACTGCCTCGTCCATCGAATTATCAAGCACTTCGGCAGCTAGATGGTGCAACGCCCGTTCATCGGTGCCGCCAATATACATGCCGGGCCGCCGCCGGACAGGTTCCAGCCCCTCCAGCACCTCAATGGCCGAGGCGTCATAACCACCCACATCAGAACCAGCGGGCATGGCACCGCCGAAAAGATCATCGCTCATGCCTGTGCTATAGGCGTCCGCGAGTCAGCGGCGCAAGAGTCCGCCGAAATCCTTTGTGGAAAACCGTCTGCTTCGCCTGTCGCTTAGCGAACCCGCGGCCCGCCAAAGGGCATTGGCGGCGGCGGGCGGCGCACTCCGCGCGGCAACTGGGCCTGATAGGCGCGGCCACAATGCTCGACGCAATAGGGGAAACCGGGGTTTACGGCTTCGCCGCAGAAATGGAAATCGGGTTCGCCCGGATGTCCCATCGGCCAGCGGCAGACCCGGTCGCTCAGGTCCAGCAGGCTGGTCTTGTCGGCGATTTCGGGACTTGGCTTGGCGGGCACCAGACGGCGCGGCGGGGCAGGGGGAATCGGTGCCTGCTGATCGCCTGGACCCTGACGCATGAAGCCGCCGGGGCCGATCGATACGATCTTTGGCATATCCGGCTGCGGGCGCGGCGGCGTGATGTTGAGCGGCGCAGAGCTGGTTGTCGCGGCGCGCTCCACGGGTGCCGCAGGGGCGGGGCGCGGAGTCGCTGCCTTCTCCACGGGCTTTGCCTTGGGCTTTGGAGCCGCTGCCTTGGCGTCGGCATCATTGGCCTTCACTGGCGAAGGCCGCGATTTCAGGCCAAGACGGTGCGCCTTGCCGATGACAGCGTTGCGCGAAACGCCGCCCAGCTCGTCAGCAATCTGGCTTGCGGTCAGGCCATTTTCCCACATGGTTTTCAGGCGGTCGATCCGCTCGTCGGTCCAGCTCATGGATGCTCCAAAAAATATATACTGCGGGTCTTGCCGCAGAAAGCGCAACCCCCTAGTCGATTGCGCGATGAGTATCAACAAATCTAGTGACTCCGGGCCGCATTCTCAAGGGGGCGAGCCGCAGCGACTGATCGGCACGGTAAATTGGGTGGGGCTGAAAACGCTTTATCTAAAGGAAATACGCCGTTTCATGAAGGTGCAGTTGCAGACCATCTGGGCACCTGCAATCACGACATTGCTGTTTCTGGTAATTTTCACCGTGGCGCTGGGGCGGGACGGGGCGCAGGTTTTTGGCGTGCCCTTTGCCGATTTCATCGCGCCGGGGCTGATTGTCATGGGCATGCTGCAAAATGCCTTTGCCAATTCGAGCTTTTCGCTGCTGGTCGGCAAGATTCAGGGAACAATCGTCGATTATCTGATGCCGCCCCTGTCCAATATGGAATTGCTGGTCGCGATGGTGGGCGCAGCGGTAACGCGCGCCTTTTTCGTTGGCTTCACCGTGTGGTTTGCGATGCTGTTCTGGCCCGGCGTGCATGTGACTGTGCAGCACCCCTTCATCATTTTGTGGTTCGGGCTGCTGGGATCGATGATGGTAGCCTTCATGGGGGTGCTGACCTCGATCTGGGCGGAGAAGTTCGATCATGCCGCTGCTGTCACCAATTTCGTCATCGCGCCGCTGTCGCTTTTGTCCGGCACATTTTATTCGGTCGACCGGTTGTCCCCGGCCTTTCAGGCAGTCAGCCATGCCAATCCGTTTTTCTATGTAATTTCGGGCTTTCGCTATGGCTTTCTAGGGCGCACCGATTCGGATATCGTGCTGGGCAGCGCCGTGCTGGTGGTGATCAACATCGCGCTGGCTGTCGCGGCCTATTTGCTGCTGCGCTCGGGCTGGAAGATAAAGGCTTAGAAAAATCCCGCTCCCGCCTGCGGGAGGAGTCTAACCCCCCGGCGTCCAAACCTGCGATTGGCAGATCGGGCCAATGCAGCCCTGGACGTTCAGATTGCCGTTTTTCTGCTTGTAGACGACCGAGCGATAGCTTTTGCCGTTGCGTGGGTCATAGATGGTGCCGCGCCATTTATCGCCATCGGCCTTAAGATTGTTCAATATGTTGATGCCCAGCACCTTGCGCGTGCGCAACGCCTTATTGGGGTTATTCACATCCTTTTGGTCCACGCCATTGGGCGGCGTTTTCAGATATTTTGAGATTTTGCCGCACATATTGGAACCACAGGCATAGATTTCGATCACGGCATCCTTTTCCTTGGTGGTCCATCGACCAGTGATTGAGGCGGCGGCATGGGCGGCCACTGTGATCGCGGCTACGGCGGCAAGGCCAAGGCTTGTCAAAATTGCTGTGCGCATATCTCTCTCCTGATGGGCTAATCCCTGTTCTTTCATCGACGGCAACGTTGCAAGGCTTTTATCCTATGCTATCGCTGAGGGCATGACCGATATTGTCCTGTATGATTATTGGCGCAGCTCGGCGAGCTACCGCGTGCGCATTGCGCTCAACCTGAAGGGCGTGGCGTATCGCACGGTGCCGACCAACCTGCTCGAAGCCAGCCACAAGGCCCCCGATTATGTCGCGCGCAACCCGCAGGGGTTCGTGCCGATGCTCTCGATTGACGGGCATGATCTGACGCAGAGCCTGGCCATCATCGACTATCTGGACGCGAAATTTCCCGACCCACCGATGGTCTCGCCAGAGCCAGCGATGCGCGCAAAGACGCTGGCGCAGGCGCTGCTGATTGCGGCGGACATCCACCCGCTGAATAATCTGCGCGTGTTGAAATATCTGGCTGAGCATTTCGGCGCAGATCAGGCGGCAACGGCGGA
>CAYVQO010000135.1:0-1078 GCA_964452835.1 uncultured Sphingorhabdus sp.
GCTTCCTGATAGGCGCGCTTGAACTGCTTTTCGGTGATGTCGCCATAATAGCCCTTCAGCTTCTGCTTGGCGCGCAGCTGGATGCCATAGTCGGAAAGCTTGCCCTTGCGGCGCTGACCATGCTGGCCGGGGCCATATTCGCGGCGATTAACGGGCGATTTGGGACGACCCCAGATATTTTCGCCCATCCGGCGGTCGAGTTTATACTTCGAACTTGTACGCTTCGACATGAGTCAAAGTCCTTTCAATTTGCTGTCATTTTTCACCCGGAACCGCACCAATCGGACAATGTTCCGATTGCGGCCGCTGCTTCACCGGGGTGCAGGACCAATTGCGAAGGCCGCGCCATTAAAGCCGCGGCCTGGAAAGTCAAGCTTTTGCTTGCGGTTTAGCGATCAGCCATTTGGCGGGGCGCGTGAGGTGCGCTGAATCTCGCCCATATCCTGCCGGGCTTGTGCTTCGGCTTCTGACCATTCGGTCTTGGTCCGGCAAATTTTCTTGGTGCGCACCATGGAACCGATCTGCTTTTGCCGTTTGCAGATTTTCTTCTCTTCTGGCGGTGCTTCGGTCGCAGCGACTGCCGCCGGACTGGCCGATGACAGCAATGCTGCCGAAATGAGGGAAAGGATCATCAGGATTTCTTTCTTATTTGGTCTGCTTGTCTATATGTAGCGTTTGCTTGTCTTGCCAGAATATTTCGACAAACAGCGCCAGATGCGCAGGACTAAGCGCTCGACATTGCTGTGCGCTGAACCTAAAGCGCCGGGCCATGTCCGTTAATCAACAAAACAAAGCACCTATCGACCCGCAAATGTGCACGACGATGGCCGAGGTTAGGGCGGGGGTTGACGCCATTGATCAGCACCTCGTTGCGCTGTTGGCGCAGCGCTTTGCCTTTATGGACGCGGCTGCACGCATAAAGATCGATCGTGCCACTGTGCGCGATGAGCAGCGCAAAGCAGAGGTCATAGCCAATGTCAGGCGAGCGGCGCTCGATTTGCGTATCCCCCAAGAGCTGATAACCGAATTATGGGATCAGCTGGTTGAGGGATCTATTGCCTATGAGCTTGAGAGGTGG
>CAYVQO010000135.1:1178-5080 GCA_964452835.1 uncultured Sphingorhabdus sp.
AAATTCAAATCTGTTATCGATTGCCTTTGGTCATTGCGCTCAAAACACCGCGAAGGGTGCGAATTTCAAGGCTGTTCCAGCCTGGTTTTGTGAGCAAATTGCGCAATGTTTGCCGCGTTGCCGCTGCCCGGTCGGGCGGAAAGAAATAATTGCGTGTTTCCAGCAAACTGAACATCTGTTCGATCATGCCGTCCAGTTCTTGCTGCGGCGCAGGCGGATCAAGATCGACCTTTGGCGGGCTGGCAAGCACCTGATGCTTTGACCATTCATAGGCGCACAGGATGACGGCCTGGGCCAGATTCAGCGAACCGAATTTGGGATTGATGGGAACGGTGATGATCGACCGGGCAAAGGCCACTTCGTCGGTTTCAAGTCCGGATCGCTCCGCGCCAAACAATATGGCGCTGCGTCCCGGGGTAGCAATCATCGCACTGGCGGCTTCGGCGGGTTTGAGTACTGGCTTGGTCACACCGCGCTTGCGAACCGTGGTTGCATAAACATGGCTGATATCGGCGACAGCTTCGGCAAGCGTTTCAAACACCTCTGCCTTTTCAAGCACGATATCTGCCCCGGAGGCAGCAGGTCCGGCATCGGGATTGGGCCAGCCGTCGCGCGGCGCCACCAACCGCATTTCGGTGAGCCCGAAATTGAGCATAGCCCGCGCCGCCTTACCGATATTCTCGCCCAGTTGCGGGCGGACGAGGATGATGATGGGGGCGGCGGTCACTTCTTCGCTGCTTCGCTCACCGCGCCTGCAAAATCCTCAAAATCTTTGGCTTCGGCAAATTCCTTATAGACGCTGGCGAAACGGATATAGGCGACAGTGTCCAGACCTTTCAGCCCCTCCATCACAAATTCGCCGATCTTCGCGCTTTCGATCTCGCTATCGCCAAGCGTCTCCAATTGGCGCTGAATGCCTGAAATCAGTTTATCGACCTGGGCGGGATCAAGCGGGCGTTTGCGGCAGGCAATGCGGACAGAGCGTTCCAGTTTCTCCCGCTCAAAAGGCTCGCGCCGACCCTCGCTTTTCAGCACGGTCAGCTCACGCAGCTGTATGCGTTCAAAGGTCGTAAAGCGAGCTCCACAGCCTTCGCATTGACGGCGGCGGCGAATGGCAGCGCTATCCTCGGTGGGGCGGCTGTCCTTTACCTGGCTGTCTTCATGTCCACAAAAGGGGCAGCGCATCGATCAGCTTTTGTCGCCCTTTTCGGCGTCCTTCTTTTTCTTGTTCATATGGCGATAGGCAACGATGCCTGCCCCGATGGCCGCACCCGTTACCAAACCAATGGGCGCGACAATCGCAGCCGCTGCGCCCAGCGCTGCGCCGCCAGCGACCTTCTTGGCACTGTCTGCGTCAGCAAGATGCTTTCCAGTGTGGAACGCATCCTTTGTTGCGCCCCACAGCTCGTCTGCTGCCTCACCAACATAATGTTTGGCTTGGTTCGGAAAGCTCTCCTCAGCCAGTTTCTCTGGCGTTTTTGCGCCGCATTTGGGGCAGAACTTCATGCCTTCGGTGACTTCAGTGGCGCACTCATTGCAGGTTTGGGACATAGTCAGTCTCCTTCCACTGTATTATATGCGTAAGGCAGCGGAAAAATTCAAGCCGGATAGATGGGGAAGCGTGCGCACAGCGCCTCGGCCTCTTCCTTTACCCGTGCTTCTATCTGGCCGTCGCCAGCCTCGCCATTTTTGCGCAAGCCGTCCACCACATCGGCAATCATCCGGCCAATTTCGCGGAATTCGGCAACACCAAAGCCGCGGGTTGTGCCAGCAGGCGAACCCAGACGAAGGCCAGAGGTCACGAACGGCTTTTCTGGATCATAGGGGATCGCATTTTTGTTGCAGGTGATTGACGCCCGATCAAGCGCATGTTCGGCATGCTTGCCCTTGGCTTCCTTGGGGCGCAGGTCAACCAGCATGCTATGGTTGTCTGTTCCGCCCGATACGATGTCCAGGCCCTGTTCCTTCAACGATTCCGCAAGTGCCTTGGCATTGTCGACCACGGCCTTGGCATAAAGCTTGAACTCAGGCTTCATTGCTTCGGCAAAGCAGACTGCTTTTGCCGCAACGACGTGCATCAGTGGCCCACCCTGCAGGCCGGGGAAGATGGCGGAATTCATCTTTTTGGCAATGGCTTCGTCATTCGACAGGATCACGCCCGAACGCGGACCGCGCAGGGACTTGTGTGTGGTGGTGGTTACAATATCCGCATAGGGAATGGGTGAGGGGTGCGCGCCACCGGCGACCAGTCCGGATATGTGCGACATATCGACCAGCAGAATCGCGCCAACCTCATCAGCAATTGCGCGGAAGGCAGCCCAATCCCAGACGCGGGAATAGGCCGTGCCGCCTGCAATGATCAGCTTTGGCTTATGCTCACGCGCCGTTTTGGCAACTTCATCCAGATCGATACGGTGGCTTTCGCGGTCAACGCCATAGGACACCGGATTGAACCATTTGCCTGACATATTGACAGGCGATCCATGCGTCAGGTGGCCACCGGCAGCCAGATCAAGCCCCATGAAGGTATCGCCCGGCTGAAGCATCGCCAGAAACACCGCCTGGTTCATCTGGCTGCCCGAATTGGGCTGCACATTGGCGAAGTTGCAACCGAACAGTTTCTTGGCGCGTTCTATGGCGATGGTCTCAATCTCATCGACATATTCGCAGCCGCCATAATAGCGCTTGCCGGGATAGCCCTCGGCATATTTATTGGTCAGGACCGATCCGGTGGCCTCCAGCACCGCCTTGCTGGTAATATTCTCCGATGCGATCAACTCGATCTTGTCCTGCTGACGGCCAAGCTCCTTCGCAATCCAGCCGGCGATTTCGGGATCGGCTTCCGCCAGACTGCGGGTGAAAAAACCATCGGGATGGACGTCGTTGGCGGCAGCGGTGCTCATGCGGGTTCCCTATTCAAATCTGGGGTGAAGGGCGGGTTGGAGAGTTTGTCAACGCGGCGGACATGGCGGTCACCAGCGAAATCGGTTGTCAGGAAGGCATCAAGGCAAGCCTTTGCCATATCGATCCCCGTTAGTCGTGCGCCCATGGCAATCACATTGGCGTTGTTATGTTCGCGCGACAGCTTTGCGGAAAGCGGTTCGGATACCAGCGCGGCGCGGCACGCCGGATTGCGATTGACGGCAATGGATATACCGATGCCTGATCCACATAAGGCAACACCGCGTTCGGCAGCGCCACTGGCGATGGCGTCGGCGAGCTTGTAGCCAAAGTCGGGATAATCGACCGAATTTTCGTCAAACGGACCCAAATCGTCCACCTGATGCCCAGCCTCTGTCAGATACGCGACCAGCGCCGATTTCAGCGCGAAGGCAGCATGATCTGAGGCAATGGCAATGCGCATTTGGTGTCCCTCTATAAGGGTGAGTCGGTATGCGCGCCTCCCTAGGCGAGGGTGCAGCAAAATGCCACCCTGTCTTGCGGCATCCGTCCACAGCTTTTATGCGGTATGGCTATGGTAAACGCATTTCTCTCCATCGGCATGATCGCTGGCTTTGCGCTGCTATGGGGCGCTTGGAAGCTTTGGCGGCGCGAAGGTCTGGGCCAGAAAGTCTGGCTGATGATAGCTGCGGCGCTGGTGATTTTCGCCAATGTCGCGATCTGGACGGTGCCGGACCAGGCCGGGAACACGCTTGTCAAAGCGCAATCCCGTTAAATCACTTGATGGGGCAGGCCGGATCGAGCCGCATATCCAGATAATTGTCCACTGATGCCATCAGCATGTCCATTTCCTGTTCGTAGAAATGGTTAGCGCGGGGGATTTCATCATGGTGGATGGTGATATGCCGCTGGGTGCGCAGCTTATCGACCAGTTTCTGGACAGCGTTGGGGTTCACCACCTCGTCACCTGCGCCGTGGATGATGATGCCCGATGAAGGGCA
>CAYVQO010000136.1:0-5060 GCA_964452835.1 uncultured Sphingorhabdus sp.
CGACAAAGTCATAGTCCCCTTCCAGATCAGCTGTGGCGAATGTGCGCCGTGCAGGCGTGGGCTCACCGGCTCTTGCGCCGCGGTGCCACCCTATTCCGCCTTCGGGCTGGGCGGTGGCCGGGTGGATTATGGCGGGGCGCTTTCGGGCGGGGTGCTGGTGCCATTTGCGGATTTCATGCTGGTGCCGCTGCCCCAAGGCGTCGATCCACTGGCCGCCGCAAGCGCGGCTGACAATATTCCGGATGGCTGGCGTGCAGTTGCCCCGCAGTTGACAGAATATCCCGGGGGATCCGTACTTGTGGTTGGCGGGCTGGCGCAAAGTGTCGGCCTTTATGCGGCGGGTGCCGCCGTCGCGCTGGGGGCCGGTCGGGTGCTATATGTTGACGACGATGCAGGCAGGCGCGCACGCGCTATAGCCATGGGCGCCGCAGCAGAGCCTTTTGCGGGACGTGAGCCGTCCGAGCAGTTCGATATTGTCGTGGAGGCAGCTGGCTCCGCAGAGGCACTGGGATTTGCAATCCGCTCCTGCGCGGTTGACGGCATAGTCACCTCTGTTGCCATCCATCTGGGCGCAACTACGCCAGTGCCACTAACTCAGGCCTATTATAAAGGCCTGCGTTTCCAGACGAGCCGGGCAAGCGCACGAAACTGGCTCCCCGATGTCTTGCACTGCATTGCATGCGGAAAGCTTCATCCAGAGCATGTTACGCACAAAATACTGCCCTTTGCCGATGCCGCCGAGGCAATGACCGACACTGGTCCGAAGCTGATCTTTGTCCCCGATTAGCCTGCATGGCTTGCCTTATTGCATGCGAAGGCTTACCTACGCGGCATGGCAAGCAAGGCGCACCATCACCATCATGAGCATGCGGGCGATGATCTCGCTGGTGCTGCCGAAAAGGCATTGGTGGCAGCCGGCGAGCAATGGACCGAAATGCGTGCCGATATTTTTGCAGTGCTGGCGACATTTGAAAAGCCTGCCTCTGCCTATGATATTGCCGATCTGGTATCGCAGCGGCGTGGAAAGCGCGTTGCGCCCAACAGCGTGTACCGCATTCTGGACCTGTTTGTGGCGAACAACCTTGCCCGGCGGGTGGAAAGCGCCAATGCCTTTGTCGCCAATTCGCACCCTGGATGCCTGCATGACTGCATCTTCCTGATCTGCGATAGCTGCGGCAGCGCCACCCATATTGATGATGACAGCCTGACCGGCAATGTTCGCAAAGCCGCCGAAGCCGCGGGCTTTAACGCCGTTCGCCCAGTGGTCGAAGTGCGCGGCAAATGTGCCGATTGCGACTGATTGGCCTGCACAAGTTCTGCACAGTTTTAGGTCAATCATCACTCATTAACCTGTTCGACAGCGCACAAAAACATCGTTAAAGCTGTCATGTATGACTAATGCACCCGTTACGCCGCTACTCGACACGGTGAAATTTCCCGCCGACCTTCGGAAATTGCAACAAAGCCAGTTGCGCCAATTTGCCGACGAATTGCGCACAGAGACTATCTCCGCTGTGTCGGTTACGGGTGGGCATTTGGGTGCAGGGCTCGGTGTGGTCGAACTGACCACGGCTATCCATTATGTGTTCAACACGCCCGAAGACCGGCTGGTCTGGGATGTGGGTCACCAATGCTATCCGCACAAGATCATTACCGGCCGCCGCGACCGTATTCGCACCCTGCGCACCGGCGGCGGCCTGTCTGGCTTCACCAAACGGGCAGAAAGCGAATATGATCCTTTCGGTGCGGCACACAGTTCCACCTCTATTTCAGCCGCTTTGGGCTTTGCTGTTGCCAACAAACTGGCGGGCAAACCGGGCAAGGGCATTGCGGTTATCGGGGACGGCGCCATGTCCGCCGGTATGGCCTATGAGGCAATGAACAATGCCGAAGCGGCAGGTAACCGGCTGGTCGTTATCCTGAACGACAATGATATGTCGATTGCGCCGCCAGTGGGTGGCCTTTCTGCCTATCTGGCGCGGCTGGTATCCTCCAGCGAATATCTGGGCCTTAGAAAGCTTGCCAGCAAGATCACGGCAAAGCTATCGCGCCGCGTGCATGATGCGGCGCAGCGTGCGGAAGAATATGCACGCGGAATGGCCATGGGCGGCACGCTGTTTGAAGAGCTGGGCTTTTACTATGTCGGGCCGATTGACGGGCATAATCTGGATCAGCTGATCCCCGTGCTGGAAAATGTCCGTGACAATGCGGAAGGGCCTGTGCTGGTCCATGTCGTGACCAAGAAAGGCCATGGCTATGCGCCTGCTGAGGCGGCTGCGGACAAATATCATGGCGTCGTCAAATTCGATGTGATCACTGGCAAGCAGGATAAAGGGCCTGGCGGCGGCCCGCCGGCCTATCAAAATGTCTTTGGCGAAACACTCGCCAAACTGGCAGAGACCGACCCACGCATCGTGGCGATCACGGCTGCCATGCCCAGCGGCACGGGTGTCGACAAATTTGCGCAGGCGCATCCGGACCGCAGCTTTGACGTCGGCATTGCCGAACAGCATGCCGTTACCTTTGCAGCAGGGCTGGCAGCACAGGGCATGCGGCCCTTTGCCGCGATTTACTCCACCTTCCTGCAGCGCGCCTATGATCAGGTGGTGCATGATGTCGCGATCCAGAATCTGCCCGTGCGTTTTGCCATCGACCGGGCGGGGCTGGTGGGCGCAGATGGCTGCACCCATGCCGGGTCGTTTGACATCACCTATCTGGCGACGCTGCCCAATATGGTCGTCATGTCGCCTGCTGATGAGGCGGAGCTGGTGCATATGACCTATACCGCCGTCTGCCATGACAGCGGCCCAATTGCCTTCCGCTATCCGCGTGGGAACGGCATTGGTGTGCCTTTGCCCGAGGTGCCGGAACGGCTGGAAATCGGTAAGGGCCGGGTGGTGCGCGAAGGCAAGACCGTCGCTATCCTCTCGCTTGGCACAAGGCTGACCGAGGCGTTGAAGGCTGCCGATACGCTGGATGCCAAGGGGCTATCCACCACCGTTGCCGATTTGCGCTTTGCCAAGCCACTGGATGAAGATTTGATCCGCCATCTGATGACCAGCCATGAAGTGGTGGTAACTGTTGAGGAAGCCGCAATTGGCGGGCTCGGCGCACATGTGCTGACGCTCGCCAGCGATTTGGGCCTGACCGATACGGGGCTAAAGATCCGCACCATGCGGCTGCCCGATGTCTTCCAGGATCATGATAGCCCGCAAAAGCAATATGACGAGGCAGGCCTCAACGCCCCGCAAATCGTCGATACCGTGCTAAAAGCACTGCGCCACAATAGCGCGGGCGTGGAGGAAGCCGGGGTCAGGGCTTGAGCTGGTGGCTCATTTCGGGCTGGTTCCTGCTCCTGTTCACTATCGTAACGTTTTGGCTCAACCATCGCTGGACGAAATTGCAACGCCAGGTTGCGGGTCTGCGGCCAAACCTTGATCGCCGCGCTTATATCGAAGAGCTTGCCAGTTCAGAAATTTCCGAAGAAATCGCAGGATCGCTGTACGATGCGCTTTTACCAAGCTGCGTAAAAGGCGTTGCGCCCCATCCTGACGACGGGTTGATGGGCTTCTATTTCGACGATCCAGAAGACATGGAGGACTTGATCGAAGAGATGTTCCGAAATCTCGGCCTTCCCATGCCTACCCGCTATGCGCCGGAAACGACGCCCCACCTGCAAAACGTGCGTGAACTCGCGGCTTACTTGCAATCCAAATTGGATCGCTAAAGTTCTACTCCGGAATAGCCGCCTGTGCTGCTTGCCCGTCGCCTTCGGGCGCGGCGATGATATCGCGGGTTACGCTGCCCTTGTTGACCGTCGTGGTTTCAGGATCGCCAACGGTGGAGCGGATGCCAGCATCTGCTGCGCCTGCGGAAGCGACAACGGCACGTTCGCCTGTGGAGCGGGGTGCGGCACCGCCGAACAGCGCATCAAGCACCTGTTCCTGCCCGGCCCCATCGCGCCCGCGCGTGGGTGCGGCCTGAACCGGCTTCAAAGCAAAATCGGGCGGAACAACCAAAGGCGCAACGCGGCTTGTCGCGGGCTTCTGGGGCGCAGAATCCCCGCGAATGTCCCAGTCATACAGAGCCTGATAGCCCTTCTGAAGCGACGCACAGCCCGAAAGGCTGACGAGCAAAAGGGAAGTTGATGCGATAAGGGCGGCCTTGCGTTTCATTACATATTCTCCCGCTCGCTTATTGTTTCGGGGCGCCGAACATGGCGTCAAGCACATCCTGCTTGGTATCGGCCGGCGGTTTCTGCGCGCCGGGCTGGGGCGGCGGTAGCGTCGACAGATCGGGGGGCACGACCAGAGGCGGCGCCTTTGTCACGGCAAATTCATCGGGCCGTTCACGGTCAAACACGCCTGTGCTGCCGCACCCGGCCAAGGCCAGTGAGACGCTGGCAAGCACCGTAGCGCTGAGGATGATTTTGGACTTCATGAACACTCCCGCGATAAATGTCGCCTTATTGGCCTAATGGCGGCTCGCTTGCCGCTTCCTGAACGGGTTCCTTTTCGCGGATTAGGAAGGCGCGGGCAAGCAATATCAGCACACCAATGGTAATCGCCGCATCGGCCAGATTGAAGATGAAAAAGGGCCGGAAGCTACCAAAATGCAGATCGGCATAGTCAACCACATAGCCATAGCGGATACGGTCAACGATATTGCCAAGCGCCCCGCCTAATATCAGAGCCAGTGCCAGCACGTCCCCGCGCAGCTTTTCCCGCCACATCCAGACCGCAACGACAGTGGCGATCAGCGCGGTCAGCCCGACCAGCATCCAACGCTGCGCATCGCTATTCGCTTCCAGAAAACCCATGGAAACACCCCGGTTTTCCGCCCAGGTCAGGTCGAAAAAGGGCAGGATATGGATTTTCATCCGGCTTTCCAGCGCCAGCGGGCCAATCATGATGAACTTCAATGCCTGATCAGCAATGAAGATGAAACTGGCGAGGATCAGGCCTTGAAGGCGGAATTTTGGGTTAGGCATTCAACACATCCTCGCAACGTCCGCACAGCGCGCCATCCTCGGTCACTTCGGGCAGATGCCGCCAGCAGCG
>CAYVQO010000137.1:0-5046 GCA_964452835.1 uncultured Sphingorhabdus sp.
TCGCCCAATTACAAATCGATCCTCTATTTAAGCTATCAGGACGGCAATCCGCGCATTTATATTTATAATGTCGACACGGGACGGCAGCAGCTGATCTACGCATCGAAAAACCCGACATTTGCCCCGCGCTGGTCGCCCGATGGGCAGACGATCCTTTTCTCCATGTCGGTTGCCGGCAATACTGATGTGTACAAAATCGCCATCAATTCGACCACGCCAGTGCGGCTGACCAACGCGCCGGGTATTGATGTCGGTGGCAGCTTTTCACCCGATGGCAGGCAGATTGTCTTTGAAAGCGATCGTGGCGGCAATCAGCAAATCTATGTGATGAATGCCGATGGCAGCAATCAGCGGCGGATCAGTTTCGGTGGGGGCCGCCATGCCACCCCCGAATGGAGCCCGCGTGGTGACCTGATTGCCTTTACCCGGATTGCGGGCGATTTCCGCGTTGGGGTGATGAGCCCGGATGGCTCAGGCGCACGCATGTTGACTGATAGCTGGCAGGATGAGGCGCCGACCTGGGCGCCCAATGGCCGCGTCATCCAGTTCTTCCGTACGGAGAAGAATAGTGGTAAAACAAGCATCTGGCAGGTGGATTTGACGGGCAGGAATGAGCGCAAGCTGCCGACGCCAGTTGACGGGTCCGACCCGGCATGGGGGCCCGTGCTGCCATAGGATTTGACGGGGCGAAGAGAAGGAGAAGACAATGAAGAAAAATGTGCAAACTCTCGCTTTGCTGCTGCTGGCAACGACAGCGCTAGCCGCATGCGGCCAGAAAAAGATCGCGGATCTGCCACCAACTGCCGACGGCACCGAAACGGGTGCAGATGGCGGTCAAACAATGGACCCCGGTGCCGGTCAAATCATCCCCGGCAGTCAGGAGGATTTTCTGCAAAGCGTCGGCATGAATGGTGACCGTATTTTCTTCGATACCGACCGTTTCAACATCGATACCGCCGATCAGGCGACCTTGCAGACGCAGGCGCAGTGGCTGGCCCAATATCCGAACAAGACCATCATCATCGAAGGCCATTGTGATGAGCGCGGCACCCGCGACTATAATCTGGCGCTGGGCGAACGCCGCGCCAATGCCGCGAAAAACTATCTTGCTTCGCTGGGCGTCGATGCCAGCCGTATCCAGACGGTCAGCTATGGCAAGGAACGCCCTGCAGCGTCTGGCTCTAATGAGCAAGCTTGGGCGCAAAACCGCCGGGCCGTAACGATTACGGTGCAGTAGCGCCCTTCCGATAGGGCACAAAATCACCAAGCACACAGACCGGGCCGGGAATGCCACCCACCCGGTCTACCAACCGCAGCAAATCGCCACGGCATTGCTGGCTGCCAAATTGTTCGCTGATGATAACATCATCGTCGCGGGCCAGCCCGGGGCAAGGCGCACGCAGCTTGTTTTGATAAACAAGACGCCCGGATACGCGATACAGCAGCATGTCATCGCTGACCCTTATGATATTGCGCTGGCCGATATTGGAAATGCAGCTGACGGGTTCACCTGGGGTCCGCCCATCAATTTCCTTTGCCAGCAGCTTTGCCTGCTTGTCCGTCAAAGGGGTCGGCGCGTTTTGCGCTTCGGATGCTGCGCAACCTGCAAGCATGGCCAGGGCAATCAGCCCGGTTGCTATCATCATCGGTCGCATCTGCATTCTCCTCTTGCCGGATCGTGATTATAACTGAAAAGCTGCTATCGAGAAAGCAGACATAAAAAGGGGAAGCTGAACATGGCATGGCCAAAGCTGCACTGGGATGGAGAGCGGACGGGTCCGCTAAAGGGCATCAAGGTCGTCGATATGGCCTCAGTTGTGCTTGGCCCTTTTGCGACGGTGCAGCTGGGTGATCTGGGCGCTGAAGTCATCAAAATCGAAAATGGTGACAGCCCGGCAGGCGGTGACATGATGCGCCGTGCCGGCGCCTCACCCACCGGCGATATTGGCCCGATCTTCACTTCGCTCAACCGCAACAAAAAATCGGTCAGCCTGAACGGAGCAAAGCCTGAGGATAAGGCCATGTTGCTTGCCCTGCTGGCCGGTGCCGATGTCTTCATCCACAATGTTCGCATGGCGGGGATGCAGCGGCTGGGACTGGATTATGAGAGCGTCCGTGCAGTCAATCCGGACATCATCTATGTGCATTGCGCAGGCTATGGTTCGGACGGGCCTTATGCCCCGTTACAGGCCTTTGACGATCTGATCCAGGCTGCATCAGGCTTTGCCGCACTGACCGAGATGCGCGATGGCGGCAGACCGCAATATGCGCCGTCATTGGTTGCGGATAAGGTTAGCGGGCTTTTTGCCGCCAATGCGGTGATGGCGGCGCTGGTGGCGCGCAGCAATGGTGCGGGCGGGCAATTTGTCGAAGTGCCGATGCTCGAATGCTTCACCTGGTTCAACATGGTTGAAAATCTTTGGGGAGAAACCTTTGTGCCGGGGCTGGGCAGGCTGGGCTATACCCGCTCAATCAATCCGCGACGGCGGCCCTATCCAACAGCTGACGGCTATATTGCTGTCGTCCCCTATAATGATGCCCAATGGGAACGGTTTTTCGAAATTGCCGGTCGTCCTGGTGTGTTTCAGGATCCGCGCTTTGCGACTTATGAGGAACGGACCAAAAATACCGGCGAACTTTATGCGATAATTGAGGAATTGATGAGCACGCGGAGCACAGCCGAATGGCTGGTGCTGCTTGCGGACAACAACATCCCGGCAATGCAATATAATCGTATGGCTGATGTACTGGCTGACCCGCATCTTAGTGCGGTGGGCTTTTTTGAGGAGCGGCAGGCAAAGGCGGGATACACCTATCGCAGCATGAAGCATCCGGTGAAATATTCGGCTACGCCTGCCTCTTATTTCGCTGACCCGCCGTCGGTGGACGCCGATGGTGAAGAGATCAGGCGGCAGCTGGGTTAGGCCAAGTACAGCCTAATCCGCCAGCAGGCCCTTCATGATTAAGGCAATGGTATGCTCGCGATAGGCATCGCGCATTTCTGGCGTGATGTCATTCTGGTCATAGCAATGGCGCAGCACCAGTCGGGCGGCGAAGAAACGGTCAGCGGCACCGGTAACAGAAAAATAGAAGAGCTGCGGGTCAACTGGACGGAATTTGCCTGCCTTCACGCCTTCGGCAATCAGCCGGTCATAGGCACCTGATATAGGCTTCAGATAACGCTCGGCAATCCGGGCGGCTTCGATCGGGGAGCTGTCGCGCACCATGCGCATCATCAACCGGTTGAGATAGGGAAAAGTATAATAGGTATCGATCACCCCGCTGATATGGCGGCGCAGTTTCTCTTCCGGCGGCATGTCTTTTGCGGTCAGCGCGCCAAGGTCAGTCACGATCTTCCCCATATCGCGGTCAAGCAGCGCGAGCATCAGGCCATTTTTGTTGCCGAAATAATATTTGACCAGCGCGCTGTTCAGGCCTGCACGTAGCGACAGTTCAGACAATGACAGGTCAATGGTGTCGCCTTCGCGCATGATTTCGCTTGCTGCGTCCAGCAATTGTTCACGTGCCGTTGCTGGCGCATCATTTTCACTAACAAGTTCAGGACCGCGTGTTGCCACGGTTTTTCTCCCCGGGGATATTTGGGCCAATGTCCTCCCTTGGCCTTTATATTTACTTATATAACTCATCTTCCCACCAAGGGAAGAAGTCGGGCATATCACTGGAAACTTTGTCGGGATAGGCAGGCGCACGCTTTTCCAGGAAGCTGGCAATGCCTTCCATAGCATCGCCGGAGCGCGAGCGGCGATAAATGGCGCGGCTGTCAACCTTGTGCGCTGCCATCGGATGCGGCTGCGCGGCATTGCGCCACAGCATATGGCGGGTCAGCGCGATGGAGACAGGTGCGGTATTGTCGGCAATTTCGCGTGCCAGCTTGCGGGCTTCGGCCAGCAGTTCATCCGCCGGGTGAATCGAACGGATCAGGCCACCGCGCAGAGCCTCCTGCGCGTCAAAGACGCGACCGGTATAGCACCATTCCAGCGCCTGCTGCGGGCCGACAAGGCGCGGCAGAAACCAGCTGGACGCGGCTTCGGGAACGATACCACGCCGGGCAAAGACAAAGCCAAAGCGGGCAGTATCGCTTGCCAGGCGAATATCCATTGGCAACTGCATGGTCACGCCTACACCCACAGCCGCGCCGTTGACGGCTGCAATGACCGGCTTCTTGCATTCATAAATGCGCAAAGTGAGCAGCCCGCCGCCGTCGCGCACGCGCTCATCCGACAGGCTCTCCACTTCACCACGATTGGCAAAGACCTGACCACCGCCTTCAGGTGTTAAATCAGCCCCGGCGCAAAAGGCGCGGTCGCCATGGCCGGTTACAATTACGGCGCGGATATCATCATCGGCATCGATGCGGTCAAATGCATCTATCATCTCCGCCATCATTGTGCCGGTAAAGGCATTCATCTTCTCTGGGCGGTGAAGCGTGATCGTGGCGATACCGTCGGCAACGTCGTAGAGGATTTGGGTATAGTTGGTCATGCGCTTCTCCTCTTTTTCCCCTCCCGCAAGCGGGAGGGGCTAATCACCAAATCAACGCGGCGCCATGCGGATGGCACCGTCCAGACGCACATCCTCTCCGTTGAAATATTGCGTCTCGATCATGCACATGGCGAGCTTGGCATATTCCTCCGGCTGGCCGAGGCGCTTTGGGAAAGGCACGGATGCCGCCAGTGCGTCACGCACATTTTGCGGCGCGCCTGCCAGCAAGGGTGTATCGAAAATGCCGGGTAATATGGTGTTTACGCGGATGCCCTCGCCGGACAAATCGCGTGCGATGGGCAGAGTCATGCCAACCACACCGGCCTTTGATGCCGAATAGGCCGCCTGGCCG
This sequence comes from uncultured Sphingorhabdus sp., assembly GCA_964452835.1. GTDB lineage: Bacteria > Pseudomonadota > Alphaproteobacteria > Sphingomonadales > Sphingomonadaceae > Sphingorhabdus_B. The sequence continues at coordinate 4,856 of CAYVQO010000137.1, forward strand.
ATCTGCCCGTCTTCTGCCGCGACCGAGGCTGTGTTCACAATTGCACCACGATCCCCATCAGCCTGCGGATCAAGCGTCAACATGCCGGCTGCCGATTTGGCGATGCAGCGAAACGTGCCGATCAGGTTGATGCCAATGATCCATTCAAAGGCCGAAACCGGAAAATGCTTGATCGAGCCGTCTTCCTTTGA
>CAYVQO010000138.1:0-4957 GCA_964452835.1 uncultured Sphingorhabdus sp.
GATGCAGGCTATGTCCCCAACGACTATCAGGTCGGCCAGACCGGCAAGATCGTCGCGCCCGAAGTTTATATCGCTGTCGGCATTTCCGGTGCGATCCAGCATCTGGCGGGGATGAAGGACAGCAAAACCATTATCGCCATCAACAAGGACGAAGACGCCCCGATCTTCCAGGTCGCGGACATCGGGTTGGTTGGAGACCTGTTCAACGTGGTGCCGGAGTTGACGGGGAAACTCTGACTTCTTGGGAAGTTTAGAATTGAGAAGAGGGCGGCTTTAGGGCCGCCCTTTCTTGTTGCGTCCATGCTCCCAATCCCCGAAAGCCGACCGCCATGACCAAAGTCGCCATCACCGCCATGCTCGATTACACCCTGCCCAAGGCCGCCGACGTGCTGCTTGCGGTTGAGGCTATTCCGATGGCGGACCAGACGCTGGTGACCGATTTGCTCACTGTTGCGGGCAGCGGGCCGCTCAAAACCATCGAGGGGATGGATGGACTGGGGCGGCGGACATGGCTGCATGCCGAAGGGCGGATCGGGATCAGCTATAATGCCACGGTTGTGGTCAAGCGTACGCCGACCGACATATCCGGACTGGATACCGTCCCCCATGCTGAGCTGCCGCCTGCCTATATCCAATATCTGACCCCCAGCCGTTATTGCCCATCAGACCGGCACGAAAACTTCGTCACCACGCGTTTTACCGGGCCAACCAAAGGCGATCAGGTGCTGCAAATGGCGCAGTGGATTTATGACTATGTCGAATATGCTCCAGGCTTTTCCCCCATTGGTTCCACCGCGACCGATACCTTCATTCAGCGGCGCGGAGTGTGCCGGGATTTTGCCCATCTGCTGATCGCCTTTGCTCGCGCGGCAGACGTGCCCGCGCGGATGGTTTCGGCTTATGCGCCCAATATCACCCCGCCCGATTTTCACGCCGTGGTAGAGGTCTATCTGGATGGCCGCTGGCATTTGGTCGATCCCACAAGACTGGCCAAGGAGGAGCAGCTGGTGCGTATCGCTGTGGGCCGTGATGCAACCGATATCAGCTTCATGACGATATTCGGTACGGCTCAGATGATCAGCCAATCGGTCATTGTTGAACTGCAACACAATTAGCGTCGCCATCGATATAGCGTTTGCGGCCTTAATGCGGCCAACGAGGCGCGATCAAAAACTCGTCGACACGGTCAGCGCCAAACCATCCTTTGGCGCGGCATTGCCGGCAACACGCAGGCGCCAGTCAAGTTGAACCAGCAAAAGTACAGGCCCAACGTCAACCTTGGCCGTAGCTGTCGGCCCAACATCGAGCCTTTTGCTGCCGCGCTGGCCGCCAGCCCAGCCACCCATCCCGATTTCCATCGGGACCCCGACCGGCTGTCCCAAGGAGTGCGTTAATCGGCTTTGCGCGTCGAAAAACGCCCCGCCATCAGGCCCATCTGCATAGCCCGCACTGCCATAAGCATCGAGCCTCCATTGTCCGGTGACCGTTAGCGCATCAACGCCGCCAGACATATAAACGGCAAAGCGATCCGGTGCGTCTGCGCGAAAACGCCGTTCCGCAGAAAGCTGCACCGGCCAGTCCGCACGTGGCTTCCAGCGCAGCCCAAGGGCAAGTTCGCGATCATTTTGATCGGGTGTCGCCGCAATCCGTGCGAGCAGTCTAACGCCGCGATCCGGCTGGCCAAAAGGATCGACCGTTGCAATTATGCCAGATTGGCTTCCGCCATATTGTGCACCTGGCGCCAATGCGCCGCGGCTGTTTGCGGCAAGCCGCCAAAAACTATAGGCATAAACTTCTACACCCCAGGGCCGCTTTATATCAGGTGCGCCAGCCTTCCCCGGGGGGGCAAGAGCGTTGGTCGGGGGGGTGTCCCTACCCGTGCTCAAGGGTTTGCTATCCTGCACGACCCGAAACGGGACTAGCAAACCGGAAGGCCGGCCACCGTCCTGCCAAGGGTCCAAGGCAGGTGTGAAACCGGGAGATTTTCTGGAAGGGGATGCGAAAAAGGCATTGCGAAATGCGGACATGGATCGGGAAGATTTGGCCGTTTGCGATGATGCCGATCGCGCCGCACCATGCGCGATCTGCGCAGCCGCTTTGCTGCCCCGCCCATTAACGAGCGGCTCTGGCCCGATCCCTGCGAAGCGTGCTCCGACCCAGAGCACAACAACCAGTCCGAACCAGACAAGAGGGCGTCCGCGGCCTTCAGGCATTGCGCTTCACCTCTTCAGGGAAATGCAGATGATTGGTTTTGTCCCAGGATAATTCCCGGCCGAACAAAGTCCCGATATAGTTCCAACAGGCACGGCGCGCGGCGACAATGGCAATCACATTCGCAATCAGGGTACGCGGTATAGACAGTAGCGCCTGATAGGCACCGTGCATTGACCAGACAAAAAAGACCCTGACCAGCATACGCCAAACAAGAAGTACCGAAGTGGCCCACAGCATTAGGATTACCGCGGGGGACAAAGGCGGCGGAGACAGAAGCCCTGCGCGTTCGGCAAGGATCAAAAAGGCTGTAATCGCTATACAAAGATAAGCTGCCAGCAGGACGAGTGCTGCGAAAATGGCCTTTCGATCACGCAGCCGCATCCAAATTTCCGGCCATCCGCCCTGCCAGCCGAGCCGGTCCCAACCGGCAAGCGCTATGCCTGTGATCCACCTTGCCTTTTGCCGGGTAGCCGCTGAAAAGCTGGCGGGGAAACAAGCGCGTGTCCCTACGAGCAGCCCATCCCTATCCAGCATTCTGGCAAAGATGACTTTGCCACCGCCAGCGCCCAGGCCCAGCCCCAGTTCATAATCCTCTGTCAGGCTTTGCTGGTCAAAGGGATAGCCTTGGCGCGCGACGGCAATGCGACCCAGCGCATTGCGTTCGATGGCACAACCAACCCCTGCCAATGGCATGGACGCGCCAATTGCTTCCCGGACGACAAGCGTTTTGCCATGCGCCTCGGCAAATTCATCCACATAATGCCCACTGACCCATGCAGAACCAGGCACCTGTATGGGAATAACCGGAAGTTGTACTGCCGCTGCCTTCTCAACGAGATAGTCAAATATCCTTAGCGCCTCAGGGTGCACCGAATCTTCGGCATCGTGGAGCACCACCGCCTTGAACTTGTAGCCACCAGCCAGCTCGTCCCTGTTCAGGGCGCGCCACAGATGGTTAAGGCAATCCGCTTTTGTCGTGGGACCAGGCAAATCGCACAATATCAGGCTCACATTGGGATCATGCGTGGCCGCCAGCATTACGGACTTTATCGTTGCTGCGTCATTGGGGTAACAGCCTACATAGATCCGATGGGCGACCGTGCCGGTTCGCCATGCCTGTTTGCAGCGATGGAGCATTTTGCCGATTACTACCGCTTCGTTCCACGCCGGGATCAATATGGCGAACGGCCCCGATTGCGCAGGCGGTGGCAGCTGGTCAGCACGCATCGGTGGCGTGAATCGATACCGCCGGAGGTAACGCCAGCCTTTGCGCGTCGACCAGACCAGATCCACTACGAGTTCATCTGCCCCGCCGACAAGAAAGAAGAAGCCAGCAAACAGAAGCAATTCGGTGCGTAGGGCAAAAAGGATCACAGCCAGCTCGGCCATTATCGCTTTCCTTGCCGTGGCTGTATTGCAGACATGCTTGTCCTCTCTCCGGACAGCGAGGCTGCCGGCTGTTGATCGGGTTTTTAAGGTAGGTTCAGCCGATGGCTGCTTCAGCGCGGTGTGCGTCTATTGATGTTATGGATCCGGTCCAGCGTAATTCCCCACACCATTGCCATCTGGACAAAAACTGCCCACATGCCGTTGGCATAATAATAGACCGAGGAACGGAATTCTGGCGCAATCAATGTCGCTCCATGGACTCCGACGGTTATCAGATGGAAGCCCGCTGCCCAGATTGGCCAGTAAACTTTGCTCTTCAACGCCAGCGCGTAGAGCGCCGCGAGCAGCAAGAGGTCTATGATCATCACGGGGATATGCAGCTCTGTCCACGGGCCGACTTTTTGTGCGAAATAGGTCGCGACTGTTGCACCGACATTGAGCGCGGCGCCAATCCGGCCGGTCGTACCGCCAGCGACAGCCGCGTAAAGGCTGCACAGTACCAGAAGCGTCCAGACCAGCAATATGACGACCATTATCGGTCTCCTGCAGAGCGACGGACATCGTCCAAGTCATCCGCCAAAAACGGGGCTGGGACAAGACCGCTGTGCGGCTTTGTGGCCTGCCACTCTGGCAACTGGTTGGTCGCCCGGGCAGTTATAGGCTGTTGCGTGCGCCGTGCTACTAGCCTTTATGGCAGTCAGTGTTTTTATGGTGGTCGCCATTTCGCTGCGGCCTGCGACAAAATGGTTGATACCATTCGCTAGATTCTGGAGCAGTTTCTGGCTTGAACGTACTGGCAGTTCGGTTTGCTCCAGAGCTTCTATCAACGTTGCACACAGCCGCAATTCGGACAATATCGCCTTGTCAATGGCGCGCAGCGCCCCTTTGGTTTCCGCTGCCACAAGACCGCCAATATGTTCGTCAATTTTGAGCATGGATCCTCCTTCGGTTCCCCGCATGAAGAACCGCTGTTCGAATGTAGATTTTGCTGACATCAGCTCAGCAGCGTGAACGCTCCAGCGATCAAGATAGCCAAGGCAATGACAGTGCCAAAACCGGTGGCCGCTACTTGAATGATGCGTATGGTCCTCTCGGTTGCATCAAGTTCATTGTTGAAACCTCCGACTGGCGGGAGAGACCACAGCTTTCGACCCAGTATCGAAAGCGTTGGCGGTTCCGCTGGACCTGACAAAAGGCCGGAATCGGGCAGTTCCGCAAGAGCTGCCGGTTGACTAGGCATTTTCTGCCTAATTTCTGCTGACGCCAATATCCGCCCTGCTTCGGCTCTGCTTATCGCGCCAAGTAATTGTGTCGCCGCAAGAATATGATTGTCGACCGTACTGGGTGACAGGTC
>CAYVQO010000139.1:0-4918 GCA_964452835.1 uncultured Sphingorhabdus sp.
AGCCACGGACCGCCCCGGCCCGAATCACATTTTCCCGTTATGACAATATGTGCCATAATGGCGTTACGATGTCAAGATTTATTTTCCTATTTGGTTATATTACCCAGCAACCCGTGCGAAAATCTTTTGGAAATGCGCATAGGGTCCGGCGATGCTGGGGCGGGTATATGTCCCTTCCAGCCAGGCGGAGGTCTTTGGATAGTTGGCGGCAGCCGGGCTGTGGCCCATCGGCATCAGATTGCCGAGCGCGGTTGCCACCGCAATGTCGGCAATGCTGAATGCGCCGCCGACAAGATAGGCTGATCCATCAAGCACGCTTTCCAGATAGGCATAGAGTTTTGGCAGCTCGGCCTCGCCTTCCTTCGCGGCGGCTTCATTGCCTTCCATCCCCAGAAATTTGGGCGCAACCACGCGGTTGAAGAATATCTTGCCCCCCGCCGCGACCAGCATAGTGTCGGCAAATTCATCGAACCAGGCGACGCGCGCCTTGCCCTCTGCGCTTTCAGGCACCAGGCCGGATCCCGGATATTTGGCCTCCAAATAGGTGAGGATCGCCGAGCTGTCCGAAATGCCGAAATCGCCATCCTTTAGCGCAGGCATTTTCTTGAACGGGCTGACGGCGGCATAATCGGGGTTGGGATCGCCCATGCCGACCGCGACCAGTTCCGCCTCCATGTCGCGCTCAGCAAGGTAAGAGAGGATTTTGCGGACAAAGGGAGAAACCGGGGTACCGTAGAGGATCATAGCTTAAGCCTTTCCATTTTGGATTGACGCCGCAGACTGGCAGATAAGTTGTATTTTGCAACCCTTTTCTGCCCTCCCGCTTACCGCTAGAGAAGTCACCGCCCCAGCAATGTCCGCGCCTGGCCGGCAATTTGCGCCAGCATGGCAGGCGTTGGCATGCCGCCGCGTTTGGCGCGGTCTATGCTGGTTCTAAAGGCCGCAACGCGTTCGCCTTGCTTGCTCAGCCATTTGGCCACGGCCTCTTCTGGCGCGCCCTTTTGCCGCCGCAGAAAATCGAGCCGCATCGCCTGAAAATCGCGGGCGAGCCCGGCGACCAGCAGCCGTTCCCACGGATCATGCGGGTCCATCTGCATCGCCGCATTTTGCGCCCAGCTAAGGCCAAGGGCATCGCCGATGGCGACAAAGGCTTTGGTCAGTTCCTTTGCTTCCGCCTTGCGCTCGCTGGACAGCGCGGCAAGGCCAATGGCACCATCAAGCTGCGCCATACGGACCAGCTTTGCCGCCAGCTTTGCAGGGGCCCCGCCGCTGGTCAGTTTCTGGCCATAAGCTTCGGTCTGGGCGGCAGCCTCTGGCGACAGCAATTCCTTGCTGGCAGCCGACAACTCGGTAATGACAGGCGCATAGGCCGCTACCGCCTGGCCCACGCTGCGGCCCTCGCGGCCATTACGGATAAGGTCCGCCATATGCGCACGGGTTTCTATGGCGACCTGATTATACAGCATGATGCGTGCGGCCTCGGGGATTTTCGCGCTGTCAATTTCTTCCCACAAGGCCGGCAGATCAAACAGCCGTTCGGCAATGGCAAAGGCCTCTACCACCACGCCCATGGCGCAACCCTCTTCCTCCGCCAGCTCGAACGGGTGGAGCATGCCAAGGCGATTGACCATTCGGTTTGCCAATTTCGTGGCAATGATCTGCGTTCTAAGGCGATGATTTAAAATGCTTTCCTTATGAACCTTTTGCATAGGCGCGGGGAAGGCGGCGAGCAGTTCAGCATCCATCATCGGGTCTGCTGCCAACGGACCTGATTCGGCTGCATCCTGCGCGGCAAGTTTTGCCGTGGAAAGCAGCACGGCCAGTTCGGGCCGGGTCAGGCCGTGGCCTTCGGCCTCTCGCCGCAGATATTCGTCATTGGCCTCCAGCCCCTCAACCGCCCGGTCCAGCTTGCCTTGCGCCTCGAACGTCTCCATCAGCCGCACATAGGCGGGAAGGTCGCCCGCGCCGCCGCTTTCGGCAATGGAAAGCGCCAGCGTCTGCATGCGGTTATCCTCCAGCACCAGCTCCGCCACGGCGTCGGTCATGCTGGCGAGCAGCGTGTTGCGGGCCGGAAGCTTCAGCTTTCCAGCGGCCATCGCCGCGTTCAGGGCGATCTTGATATTGACCTCATTGTCCGAACAATCGACGCCCGCGCTGTTATCGATAAAGTCGGTGTTGATCCGTCCGCCGCGCAGGGCAAAGGCGATGCGTGCTGCCTGGGTCGTGCCCAGATTGGCCCCTTCGCCAATCACCTTGGCACGCAAATCCTGGGCATTGATGCGGATCGCGTCATTGGCCGGGTCGCCAACCTCGATATGCGCTTCGCTTGCGTCTTTCAAATAGGTGCCAATGCCGCCAAACCAGAGAAGGCCGACATCTGCCTTCAATATTGCCTTCATCAGCGCGGCTGGTTCGATTGTCGTGGCATCAATGCCCAGCAATGCGCGGATTTCGGGCGAGAGCTTGATCTCCTTCTCGCTGCGCGCAAACACGCCGCCGCCTTTGGAAATCAGCTTTGCATCATAGTCGGCCCAGCTTGACCGGGGCAGCTTGAACAGCCGCGCCCTTTCTTTCCAGCTTGCTGCAGGGTCAGGATTGGGATCCAGGAAAATATGGCGGTGGTCAAAAGCCGCGACCAGCTTGATCGCCTTTGACAGCAACATGCCATTGCCGAACACGTCCCCTGACATGTCCCCCACCCCAGCAACCGTCACCGGCTCTTTCTGCACATCAATGCCCATTTCGGCAAAGTGACGCTGGACCGAAACCCAGCCTCCCTTGGCTGTGATCCCCATCGCCTTATGGTCGTAACCAACCGACCCACCCGATGCAAAGGCATCGCCCAGCCAGAAGCCACGTTCCAACGCAATGGCATTTGCAGTATCGGAAAAGGTCGCCGTGCCCTTGTCGGCGGCCACAACGAAATAAGGATCATCGCCATCATGGATGACAACATCGGCCGGATGGACAACCTTGTTGTTCACCAGATTGTCCGTGACCGACAGCAAGGTGCGAATGAAAACGCGGTAGCTTTCGGTGCCCTCTGCCAGCCATGCGTCGCGATCAAGGCGCATGTCGGGCAGGCGTTTGGGGTAGAAGCCGCCCTTCGCGCCCGTTGGCACAATCACGGCATTCTTCACCCGCTGCGCCTTCATCAGCCCCAGGATTTCGGTGCGGAAATCATCCCGCCGGTCTGACCAACGCAGGCCACCGCGGGCAACTGGCCCAGCGCGCAAATGGATGCCTTCGACGCGAGGGCTGTAGACAAAAATCTCGCGCCAGGGGAGTGGTGCCGGAAGACTTGGCACTTTGGCGCTATCCAGTTTGAAAGCCAAAGCTTCTGCCGCTGCTGGCGCAAAGGCATTTGTGCGCAAACAAGCCTTTACAACGGCACGGAAAAGGCGAAGGATCCGGTCTTCGTCAATTGCCGAAACCTTTGCCAGACCTTCATTGATTTCGGCATCACGCTTTGCCGCATCCTTGGCGCGATCACCCTTATAGGCCGGATCGTGCAAGGCCAGAAACAATGCCACAATGGCGCGGGCAATGCTGGCATGGTTGCCAAGCGCAGAGACGACTGTCGGAATGCCATAGGACAATCCGGTTTGCCGCAAATAGCGGAACCATGCACGGAACCAGACCACAGCACGCGGCTCAAGCCCGGCCAGCGTGATCAGCTGGTTAAAGGCATCATTTTCCGCATTGCCATCCAGCACCTGCGACAATGCCGCCTGAATGATATTGGCACGAGCAAGCACGGGGGCGCTATCAACACCACCGCGAAGACCCAAATGGAAATCATGGATATAGGCCAGATCGCCACCGTCCAATTTTGGGCCTATCGCAGTCGGCACTTGCTCAATCACATCAAAGCCGAAATTTTCCAGCACTGGAACAGCATCGGACAATGGCATTGCGCCGCCTGCATTATAGATTTTCAGGCTAAGCGTTGATGCCGTGCCGTCATCATCCGCGACAAGCCGTGCGATCCGGCTATGATCGCGCTCCATTTCAAGCAGGCCGATCATGTCGAGCGCGGCTTCCTCTACGCGGTAAGCAATACGGTGCGATTGCGGGAAGGCGAAGGCATAGCGCTGCATCAGCGCAGCGGCGCGTTTTTCGTCGCTAAGCTTGGCAAGCTCTGCCTCAACCGCAGGCTCCCAGCCGCGCACCATCAGTTTCAGGCGGCGATCAAGGGCTGCTTCATCAATTTTTACGCTGCGATCCTCAAAATCGAGCAGATAGCGCAGCAACCCCATGCCGCCATCTTCCAGACTGATTGACCAGCCCAGCACGCTGGCACCCTTGGTCTCGGTCAGCATCGCTTCAATCGAGCGGCGCAGGCCAGTGCTAATATCATCACGCGGCAGCCAGACGAATACAAACAAATGTCGCCCCAAAGCAGAACGCACGGCAAGCAGCTTTGGCCGTGGGCGATCCGTCAGCGACATGGCCGCCAGCGTCACCCGCTCCAGATCGGCCGGCTTGAACGATACCAGCAAATCATGCGGCAGCGCGGTTAGCGCATGGGCCATCGCCTTTCCCGCATGGCCCGACGGATCGAAACCAAAGCGGTTCATCAAATTGGCCAAATGCGTCCGCAGCAGCGGGATGCGTTCCGGTGGCGTCGCAAGCGCGGCGCTGGTCCACAAACCGCCTGTCACTGACAAGCCGCCATTGAAAAGCGCCACAACAATAATATCGAGCTGAACCGCACGGTGCACTGTCGAGTTGCGGCTCGATTTCAGCAGCAGCGGCCCCTCACCACCCTCGGCAAAATAGCTCTTCGCCCTTTCTATGCTGGCGTCCGACAGCAAGGCCGTTTCGCTAGAGCGTGATATTCCCAGACGATTGGCACGTGTGCCGTTGGGTGCAATATGCTCATGCGCCAGCACTGTCATATTGCCATCCATGAACC
>CAYVQO010000140.1:0-4893 GCA_964452835.1 uncultured Sphingorhabdus sp.
TGCATATGTGAGCAGCATTGCATGGACGGAGTAACTTATGGGTGACATCAAAGTTTCTTTTCCCGAACCCTGCACCGAACAATGGGATGCAATGACGCCGCGCGGCTGCAATCGCCATTGCGCAAGTTGCGACAAGATCATCCACAATCTGGAGGCATTGACGGTTGAGCAGGCTGAAGCGCTGCTCGAGCAGAATGACGAAGTCTGCGTCCGGGCCCGCGTCGCTCCCGATGGGACGGTTAGAACCGCGAACGGGATTTCACCGAGCTCACGCCGGATCGTAGCCGCGATCGGTGCCAGTCTGACGCTTGCCACCGCCGCCTGCCAGACCAGTGGCACGCCAGCTGTATCGCAGCGCTACGAAATCAAGGGACATGTCCAAGACGGTTGGGCTTGGAACGCGACATTGTCATCGAGCACCGGCAAATCCTATTCGAGGGTGCTGCGCAGCGACCAGAATTTCCGCTTCTCGAACCTTCGTCCGGGCACTTATACCCTGTCATTCACGGGCAGCTGTTACGAGGTGCACCGGATCGAGAATCTGGTCATCAAAGACGACACCGATCTGGGCGACGTCACCATCAACGATGAAGAGGATTGCATCATCATTGGGCGGATGGAACGAGAAACCGAAATCCGGCAAGGATAAAAATCGCTGTCCTACACGCCTGCATTTTGCCATCCCCGTAACATGATGATTCTGTGAGGAGTGGGACTATGGGCTATGGTGTCAACTTTCTGAGAAATACTGGGGCTTTGGCGATTGCGTTGGCTGTCGTCGCGACCCCTGCGATTGCGCAGGAAGCGCCCAAAAACACCGTCATTACCGGCGCGAGGATGCTGGATGTGCTGACGGGTAAAGTCGTCGAATATCCCGCTATCTTTGTGGATGAAAGCGGCCGCATCACCAGCATAGCAGATGCCCGCACGGTTAAATGGGGCAGTGATGTAAAGCATATCGATCTGGGCGACCGGACGCTGCTGCCCGGTTTGATCGACATGCACGTCCATCTGGATAGCCCAGCCGATATTGGCGGCTATCGCGGACTGGAATTTACCGACAGTTTCTGGGGAATGACAGCCGTTGGCAATGCGCAAGCCATGCTCAACGCGGGCTTTACAACTGTGCGCAATGTTGGTTCTGGCAACCGCAACGACATTGGCCTGAAACAGGCTATTGATAATGGCTATGCGGTAGGTCCGCGGATTGTGCCTGCGGGCTATGCCATAGGCGCAACCGGCGGGCATTGCGATTCGACCTTCCTGCCACCCAGCCTGGAAAAAGATGCAAAGGTGGAGGGCATTGGCGATAGCGTGGATGAACTGCGCTATCAGGTTCGCCGCCAACGCAAATATGGCGCTGAGGTCATCAAGATTTGCGCCACCGGTGGGGTATTTTCGCGCAATACCGAACCGGGCCAGCAGCAATTGTCCGAAGAGCATATGCGCGTGATCGCTGATGAGGCGCATCAATGGGGCATAAGGGTGGCGGCGCATGCGCATGGCGGCGATGGCATAAAAGCTGCGATCAAGGCCGGCATTGACACAATCGAGCATGCTTCGCTGGTCGACGACGAAGGAATCAAACTTGCGGTCGCCCGTGCCCGTCCGGTCTGGTTTTCCATGGACATTTTCAACACCGACTACACCCAGTCCGAAGGCGCAAAAAATGGCGTGTTGGAAGATAATTTGCGCAAGGACCGCGAAGTGGCCCAGATTCAACGCGATAATTTCCGCAAGGCGCACAAAGCTGGCGTCAAAATGGTGTTCGGCTCTGACGCAGGTGTGATGCCGCATGGCAGCGCAGGCGGCCAATTCCGATATATGGTCGAATATGGCATGACGCCGTTGGAGGCGATTCAGGCCGCCACGCGCAACGGCGCACAGGCGCTTGGCCGTGAAAAGGATGTTGGGGCAATTGCGGTCGGTCGTTATGCCGACATTATCGCTGTCGATGGCGATCCACTGGCCAATGTCCGCGAGCTGGAGTCCGTCGATGCTGTTGTAAAAGGTGGTAAACGCATCCGCTGAAGCAGCAGGTTCAGGATCGATTCAGCCCGCTTGCGCAATCTTGCAGCTTTGCGCTAGCCTGATATATTCAGGCGCGCAGAACAAAAAATCGTTCGCACAAAACTGGGGAGCAACGACGATGACATTATCAGTTATGGCGCTTGCCATGGCCATGAACATGGCAACAATGGCCGATGCGCAGGACACTGCGCGCAAGGCACTGAACAATTGCTATGTTGAAGAACATAATAAAGCAGTCACGGAAAAGAAATCTCCGGCGGAGTTTAACGATCAGATTGCGGCTGCCTGTCCAGAACAGCGCAAAGCCTATCACGATCTGATCGTGAAACTGGAGCTCAGCTATAAATCGAAGCCGGCTGATGCCGAGCAATATGCCAATGATGAAGTTCAGGCCGTGATTGACTCGATAACGGCAGCCTTTGGCGAGAATGTTTCGTCTGGGGCGAAGCTTCAGCCGGAGAAATAGGGCTTGGCGGACAGGGTGGGATTCGAACCCACGGTGAGCTTGCACCCACGCCGGTTTTCAAGACCGGTGCCTTAAACCACTCGGCCACCTGTCCGCTGCGGCGTCGCCCTAAACGGGAAAGTCATCGCTTGCAAGCGCTGCGCGCTTGGGCCCTGGCCTTTGACTCCAAGACCGGTGCCTTAAACCACTCGGCCACCTGCCCGCGATATGGCTGCCCCTCGCTTTCAATTTTGACGCTGGCAAGCGTTGAGCATGGCAAAGGTTGCGGCAAAGTGATGTCCGCCAGCGACCAAGTGGCGAATCTTATTCGGCAGTCAGGCCGAACTATGTTAACGTCTTGGTGAATTTGGATTTCAACCCAAGGGGATAATGCGTGGGAAAGTGGCGTAATTGGGCATTGTTACTGGGTGCGGTGCTGCTGATTCCCATGTCTGGTTCTGTGTCGCTTCAGGCGCAGGATGGCACGCCTGCCGGCTATCGCGAGTATCTGCAAAGTGTACGGGTAAAGGCGAGCGCAGAGGGCGTTTCGGCTGCCACACTTGATCGGGTGCTTCCCAATTTGCGCTACAATCAGCGCGTGGTCGATTTGGACCGCAAGCAACCAGAGGGTGCGGCGGACGCGCCGATCCCGATGTTCGCGCCCTATAAGGCGCGTCATGTCGATGCCGCACGCATCAATCGCGGTCGGGCGAAATATACTGAGCTCAGGCCAACTGTACGGCGAATTGAGGAACAGACAGGCGTTCCCGAAGAGATCATGCTCGCCATTTATGGCCATGAAACGAATTACGGTACCGTCACCGGTAACTTCAATGCGCCAGAGGCCTTGGCCTCGCTTGCCTTTGAAGGTCGCCGCCGCGCCTTGTTCGAAGGTGAGTTGATTGCGGTACTGAAGATGATCGATCGCGGTGTTCCGCAATATGCCATTACCGGAAGCTGGGCCGGGGCACTTGGTAAGCCGCAATTTCTGCCCTCGGTCTATCTGAGACTGGCGCGTGATGGCGATGGTGACGGCTATGCCGATATCTGGAACAGCGAAGTTGACGCAATGACTTCCATTGCCAATTATCTGCTCAATGCAGGCTGGCGGCGTGATGAGCCATGGGGTTTTGCGGTCAGCACACCCGCAGGTCTTAATCGTGCAGCCATCAAGAGCAATCTGGTGGCGCCACGTTGTCCGCGGGTTTTTGCCCGGCACAGCAAATGGATGCGGCTGTCGGAGTGGAAAGCGCTTGGCATCGTCCCGCAGGCGGGATGGCCGCAGGGTGACATGCTGGCGACACTTATCGAACCCGATGGTGAGGGCAAGACAGCCTATTTACTTGGAAGCAACTATCGGGCGATATTAGATTATAATTGCTCGAATTTTTACGCTCTTTCTGTGGGGTTGCTGGCGGATGCGGTACGGAATTAAATTGGGGGCCGGCGCGGCTGGGCTTATGCTTTTGTCGTCCTGCGGCAGCTTTGATGGCACAAACGATGGCGGCAAGGGACTGGAATCAGCGCCTCCGGCTGTCGATGCTCCGGCATCTGGTGTTTCGGACTTTCCTGTCCGCCTGGGATCGCCCTATCAGGTTGGCAATATAACCTACACGCCAGCGGACGTCGCATCCTATGACGAGGTTGGCTATGCTAGCTGGTATGGTCAAGAACTTGCCGGCCGTAATACTGCAAATGGCGAGGTGTTTTTGCCATCGGCGGTCAGCGGTGCGCACAAGACCTTGCCAATGCCGAGCTATGTTGAGGTCACTTCGCTTGAAACCGGGCGGACCATATTGGTCCGCATTAACGATCGGGGGCCATTTGCCAATGATCGCCTGATTGACCTGTCTGAAGGCGCCGCAAAACAATTGGGCATCACGCAGCAGGGAATTGCCGGAGTGCGTGTGCGCAAGGTCAATCCGCCCGAGCAGGAGCGGGCAGTGCTGCGCACGGGCCAATCGGCCGCAGCGCGGATCGATACACCCGAATCGCTGTTGAAAGTGCTGCGTGAGAAACTCGCCAAATTGCCGAGGCCGACATCGCTAGCCGCGGCGCCGCGTCCCGTTCCGCCGACGGCTGCTCCCGGCGTACAACCGGCACCACAGCCTGCACCAAAGTCTGGTGATGGCCGCTTCGTGCGCGAAGGGGCGTCAACACCGCGTCCGAATACTCCACGACCTGCGGCAGCGCCCGCCCCGGCAGCGGCGGGCTATGTCGTGCAGGTGGCAGCTTTCTCATCACGGGCCCGTGCCGATGATCTGGCGCGCAAATTGGGTGCCCGTGTTGTCGCAAGCAGCGATGGCCGCCTGTTCCGCGTCCGCTATGGTCCCTTTGCCAGCGAGGCGGAGGGTCAGCAGGCTTTAGCAAACGCGCAAAAACGTGGCTATCCACAGGCTAGGCTGTTCCGGGAATAG
>CAYVQO010000141.1:0-4724 GCA_964452835.1 uncultured Sphingorhabdus sp.
TCCACCCTGTCCGTGGTGCGCCAACCCTGATCGTGCGGACAACAGGCTCTCCGCGTGAGGCAATCACCGCGTCGATGCGGGGCAGGGCGCGGAGGATTGAGCTGCCAATTGCGGCAAAGGCGGCAACGAAAGCGGAGACAAAAATGATCGTCGAAAACAGGGCCATGGAAACCTCCTGAAACTGGCTGATTTCCATCTATGTTCACTATATGTTCCATAGTGTCAAGAGGAAAATTCAAAGCCTATTCCCGTATCTCCAATTTTATGTGGGGGTAGCGCTCAGTCAGGCGCGTTGCCCAGTCCTGATAGGGCCAGGGAATCACCTCGGTGCCGGTGAAGCCTATGCGCTCTCCTGCGCCATCATATAAATGGATGTCGTCGCTTTCTGATTCCAGATCGACGCGGATACGGCTGACATTGCTAAGCGCGTGACGGTGAAAGCCAGCATGGCGACCATACCACCAGACCAGTTCACCATTTTGCATGTCAACGCCGCTGCCGCGCGGGTGATTGCCGATCAGCAGCGATATCGCGCCAAGGCCCGTAAACAGGCCCAGCGCCCGGGCTATAAAGACAGGCCAAGCTGTGCAATTGCCGGCCTCGTCACAATTCATCCGCGGATCAGTGACAAAGCTGAGCCAAGTGAAAATCACCCCGACAATCAGCATCAGCCAGACGCGCCAGTCGGTGCGGGCGGTTTTGCTATAGAGCAGCTCCAGATTGGTCGGTATCTCCATCCCCGCCATTATGGCAGGCATAGGTTGCCAGCGGCTTACCCGCTACGCCGCGCACTATTCTCCATGGCCGCACGCAGGCCTTTCAGTTCGGCCTCAATATCGCCCAGCTTTGCCGCCAGTGCCTCTGGCGTCGGCGCTACGCCTGCGGCGCGTTCCTTTGCCTCTTCCTCTTCACGCGTGCTGTTCATCGCATCGACGATGATCCCGAACAACAGGTTCAGCGTGGTGAAGGTGGTGAAGATGATGAAGATCACAAAGAAGATCCAGGCATTCGGGCTTTTCGCCATCACATCATCGGCAATGTCCGGCCAGCCCTCCAGCGTCATCATCTTGAACAGCGTGAAGAAGGTGGTGCCAAGGTCACCAAAATGCTGGGGTGAGACATCGCGGAACAGCATCACGCCGATGATCGAGCCGACATAATACATGATCAGCAGCACGGCGGCGACTGATGCCCCGCCGGGGATCGCGGCAAACATGCCCGTGACCACGCGGCGCATGGAAGGCACAACCGTAACCAGCCGCATCAGCCTTAACACCCGAAGTGCGCGCAGCACCGATAGCGGGCCCGATGCCGGCAGCAGGGCGATGCCGACAACCACAAGGTCAAAGATATTCCAGGGATCCTTGAACATCGCGGTGCGCATGACGATGAATTTCATCAGCAGCTCTGCAATGAAAATGCCCAGGCAGACCATATCGGCAATGTGCAGCAGCCGATAGGTTTCGGGCGTGATGTCCGTTGCCATCGCGCCAAGGATCGCGGCGTTGATCAGGATAACGGCGATGATGAAGCGTTGGAAGGCGTTGCTGTTGATCAGGGTGGAAAGGGCGGTCATGGGTTGACTTTCGGATAGGGGGTTTGCGCCGGTTATGCGGGGTATATTGCGGAGATCAAGCGGGGTTTTTTGTTTCGTGCAGAGATGCAGAGCGCGCTGAGAGGCAGAGTGCGCTTGCGTCTTTATCCGTTCGGGCTGAGACTGTTAAAGCCTGTCCTTCGCTTCGCGCTGTGACAGGGGGGGCTTCGACAGGCTCAGGATTGAATCGGTTGTCCAGCCACGAGCGCGGCCTGCAAGTGGTAATGCTGCCAATGACCGCAATGTTGGGGAGTGTTGCCTGCGTGGTTTTGAAAGCGGAACTTGTGAACGCAGGCATTTTCATTTTTCACACACGCAGTTAGCTTAAGTGGTCTCAACGCCACTTGGAACGGACTGAGTTCATGGTGACAAGGTTATCGCAGTTCCAACTGGCCGCCAGGTCCCACAAGAACGGCGACAAGTCCAGGACGGTCAGCATTGCGGATGGGAAGTCGCAGCCCGACTTGCCGCAACATGCGCCGGACTAGGTGAGCGTCCGGATGCTCGCCGCGAAAAGTCTTTAGACGTACACCTGCTGGCGATGATTGCGACGGATGCGGCGTATCTCCCCAATCGATGAAGAACGGCACGACGCCATCGGCGATCGGCACGCGGGGACTTGTGAAGCGCCAATTGAGCACCACGCCGTCGGGACGCGTGCGCGACGACGACATGACCTCGCCTAGCGGAACACCCCGCGCCACCGCCGTCGTACGCAGCGAGTCAAGTGACACCCCCTTTGCTGCCCACAACACTATGCGCGGCGTCTTCAGCCCTTTGAAGTACCATGGGAGGCGCAATGGCGGCTGCTGCGTCGGATCCGGTGCAACTATTTCGAGATATTTTCCATCGCCTAGAGCCAGGAGCGCACTGTGGGTACCGCGCCCGGGGCTGCTACCTGCCGGCACTGCGCGAACGCCGAGTCTAGCCTCGAAGTCATCGACAGTCGCCGCCAAATCTTGCGTCGCGTAGATGATGTGATCAACCTGAGAAAGCTTGTCATTAGTGCCGAGGCCTGCACGCCCAGCCTGTAATGGCACGATGAGCAGTACGAGACAGGCCATGATGAGAGAGATTCGCATCTTGCCTTATGTAGCGAGAATATATTCGAAGTCGAATTTTCGACGACGTTCGGTGTGAAGGCGAACTTTGGCGGACAACGCTCTCAACAGGCATTCATTCAATCGATACAGATTGTGTGACGGCAGCTTCCAAAGCTTGGTTTTCGACATTCAATCGAACGGAACCTGGTCGATTGCGGACTCAACGAAACACGCAGTCGAGGCCCGACCAAAGGTTAGTAACCTTTGCCTGTGGGCCAGTGCCGTCGAGCAGGCCGGAAATGCCATCTTCCGCATCACCGCCGGTGTAGAATTCAGTGCCCAATGTGCTGTCGGGATCGATTTTGGCGGTGGGAAAGGCCTTTTCCAGTGCTGCGCGGCTGCTGCCAATGGCAATGCCGTTGACAGTGCCAATGCCGCCTTTTTCCTCTTCGCTGATCGCCCAGCCGCCAAATTTGCCTTCCTGAGAGAGGAGCATCAGGCCACCAAATTGTGCGAATTGCATAGGACCCGCACCGCATTCCGCGCCGGTGCTGCGCTTTGCGGGCCCGCGCAGTTTTTCGATTGCGGCGATGGCGACGTTTTCGTCCGCGCCAAAGGGGATTGGCCGCGCGCTTTCTCCGGCACCGAGGAATATCCGCAGACCTTCGCCGTCCACGGCAATCGCGGCGGATGCCTTGGGTAGGGCGCTTTGTGGGGCGCTTTGCGGGGCGCTGGTGGAGGCGCTGGTCGAGGCAGGGGCGGTCCCTTCCTGTGCGGGGCTCTCTGCTGAACGGGTTTTCTCTTTGGCTTCGTTTGAACAGCCCGCGAGCAGCAGCAGCGCGGCGAGGGGCAATATGGTCCGGGTCATCGCCAATATCTCCTCAAAAAATCCAACATTCTGTAGGATAGCCAAGCCGCCCCGCCAATGGTCAATATGCGCAATGATCGCGAAGTTAGCCTTACCCCTTGACCTTTCGCCCGCGCCCCGCTAACGGCCCGCGCATTCCACATGGGAAACGCACATACCGGTGCTGATCCCCATCTTCGGATCGGGGTGAGGTTCTTGTTTCCCAGAGGCTCAACCGGAAGGAGAAAGACTATGGCGGCACCTGTCGTCACCATGCACGCATTGCTTGAGGCCGGAGCGCATTTCGGCCACCAGACCCACCGCTGGAACCCCAAGATGAAGCCCTATATTTTCGGGGCTCGCAACGGCGTTCACATTCTTGACCTGTCGCAGACGGTTCCGCTCTTTGCCCGTGCACTTGAATTTGTGTCGGCAACCGTTCAGGCTGGTGGTAAAGTGCTGTTTGTTGGCACAAAGCGTCAAGCGGCGGAACCGATTGCCGATGCAGCACGCGCTTCGGGCCAGCATTTTGTGAACCACCGCTGGCTGGGCGGCATGCTCACCAACTGGAAGACCGTTTCCAACTCGATCAAGAAGCTGAAGACGCTGGAAGAACAGCTTTCGGGTGAAACCTCTGGTTTTACCAAGAAAGAAATCCTGCAAATGACGCGTGAGCGCGACAAGCTGGAAATGAGCCTGGGCGGTATTCGCGACATGGGCGGCGTTCCCGACGTTATGTTCGTTATCGACGCGAACAAGGAAGAACTGGCGATCAAGGAAGCCAATGTGCTGGGTATCCCGGTCGTTGCCATTCTCGATTCTAACGTTTCGCCGGATGGCATTGCTTTCCCGGTCCCCGCAAACGACGATGCGGCACGCGCGATCCGCCTTTATTGCGATGCGATTGCTGCTGCCTCGACCAAGGGCAACCAAGGTGCCAAGCAGGCAGCTGGCGTTGATCTGGGCGCTGAAGTAGAACCTGCGGCTGAGCCGGTACTGGTTGAAGAAGCTGCACCGGTGGTAGAAGACGTCGCTGTTGTTGAAGCTGCAGCTGCACCTGAAGCCAGCGAAGAAGCGGCCCCGGAAGCTTAACCATTCTTCGTCCCGGCTTTGCCGGATCTGACATCAAGATGACATGGGGCGGGGACTAAATGTCCTCGCCCAAACCCATATGAAAGGACAAATCAATGTCTGCTATTACCGCCTCTGCCGTAAAAGAACTGCGTGAGCGTTCAGGCGC
>CAYVQO010000142.1:0-4537 GCA_964452835.1 uncultured Sphingorhabdus sp.
TGGTCAGCATCGTCCCGCGCTCGCGCAGCACATCGATGGGCAGGTGATCAACCCCGGCATAAATGCTGTTCAGCCATTTGATGCTGGTCGCTGCGCTGATGATCTCCGCCATCATCTCCTTGTCATACATGTCGAACCAGCCGATTTCGGCGAGCGGCGCGACCGCAAGCGCCTCCTCCTTGGTCATGAACCAGTGCGGCTCCACCCAGTCGGGCAAGCGCGGTTCGATGAGCGGGCGGACGAGCCCTGCCATGACGAGTTTGGTTTTGGTCATATGTCGAGCTTCCAATCCCAGCCCAGCGGGTCGCCGTCCATCACCTCGACACCCTTGGCGATCAGGTCGTCGCGGATGCGGTCTGAGGTGGCGAAGTCCTTGTTCGCCCGCGCTTCCTTGCGCGAGGCGAGGGCGGCTTCGATTTCGGTTTCCGTAATGATCGCGGATTTGGGACGGGTGCGTAGGTCTTTGCGAGTTAGGTTTTCTAGATCGAGTCCGAGCAACTTGTCGATTTCATAAATCGCAGCCAGTCGGTCTGAAGCGTATCCATCCATCGCTGCTATCGATTCAGGGATAACAAGTACTTCTGCCGTGTTCAGGTCTTTTGAAATTCGCTCATCAGCTTGATGGACGCTCATGTCAGCCTGCCCGGCTGGTTCGGACGCCGCTCGTTCCCGATGCTTTTCGATTCCCATCACCATCCGCTTCAACCGTACAAAAGCCGCCTGCAGCCCCTCCCAGCTAAACTCCAGCTCGCTCCGGTAATGCGCCTGCAGGCACATCAGGCGGTAGGCGAGGGGGTGGAAGCCCTTGTCGACCAAGGTTTGCAGCCGCAGGAATTCGCCCGAAGACTTGCTCATCTTGCCCGTGCGGTCGATCAGCCAGTTATTGTGCATCCAGATTGTCGCGCCCGGATCGGCGTTGCCGTGATAGGCCTGATTTTGCGCGATTTCGCACGGGTGATGCACTTCGCGGTGGTCGATGCCGCCGGTGTGGATATCGAAAGGCTGGCCGAGCAGCGACTGGCTCATCACCGAGCATTCGAGGTGCCAGCCGGGTGCGCCGCGGCCCCAGGGGCTGTCCCATTCCATCTGGCGGGTTTCGCCGGGCGGTGTCGTCCGCCAGATCGCGAAATCGACGGGGTTACGCTTGCCGGGAACCGGATCGATCCGGCTTTCGCCCCCCTCGGTGCTGGCGCGGGCGAGGCTGCCATAGTCTGGCACAGTCGATGTGTCGAAATACAGCCCGCCTTCGAGTTGGTAGCAATGCTTGGCCTCGATTGCCTTTGCCCAATCGATCATCGCCTCGACATATTCGGTCGCGCGCGGGTGACGTGGTTTGCGGATGTTCAGTCTGGCAAGATCATTCTCAAAATCGGCCTGATAATAGGCTGCAATGTCCCATGCGGTTCGCCCTTCGCGCGCAGCAGCCTTTTCCATCTTGTCGTCGCCCGCATCGGCGTCCGAGGTCAGGTGGCCGACATCGGTGATGTTGATCACATGGTCGAGCTCATAGCCCTTATAGCTCAGCACCCGCCCCAGCGTGTCGGCAAAGACATAGGCGCGCATATTGCCGATATGCTGGTAATTATAGACCGTCGGCCCGCAGCTATAGACGCGCGCGATGTTGCCTTCACGCGGATGGAAATCCTGCAGGCTGCGGGTCAGGCTGTTAAAGAGTTTAAGCTCGGACATGGGGCAGGGCGATGACTTACACCGGATGCAAGGTCAAGCCAAGTTCCTCCCCGGAACGGGGAGGGGGAGTAGCGCAGCCGGTGGAGGGGGCTAACCAATTAGCGCTGCCTCTGGTTGAGAGCCCCCTCCGTCAGGCCTGCGGCCTGCCACCTCCCCGCGAGCGGGGAGGATTTAGAACCCCTCCCACTTAATCACTTCGTCCAGCGGCGCCCGCGGCACCTTGAAGCTGTTCACGGGCGCATCCGGATCACGATAGCCGATCGCCACCCCGCAAAAGAATATATGATCGTCGGGAATATCGACGCACGCCCGGATTTGCGGCGAGTATATCGCCCAAGCCTCCTGGAAGCAGCAATCGAGCCCCTCTTCGCGCAGCAGCAGCGCGATTGTCTGCAACCACATGCCAATGTCCGACCATTGCGGCGGGCCCATATATTTGGGCGTGTGGATCAGCATCAGGATCGGCGCGTCAAAGGCGCGGAAGTTTTTGGCAAACCATATCAGCCGCGCCATTTTGTTCTCGCGCGGGATTTCCAGCGCGGCATAGAGGGCTTCCCCCACGCCAAAGCGGCGGTCATTGTAAACGCCGTCCAGTTCGGGTGGGTAAATATGATATTCGGGCTTGTGCGCAGCCGGCCCCTGCGGAATGACCTCGGCGGTCGCATCGAGCAGTTTCTTGAGCGGCGCTCCAGTCAGGATATGCGCATTCCACGGCTGGGTATTTCCGCCAGATGGCGCGTTTTGCGCCTTTGCCAAGATGCGCTCCAGCACGGCGCGATCCACCGGCTTGTCGAGAAATTCGCGCACCGAACGGCGGCTGGCAACGGCTTCGGAAACGTTCATGGGAACCCCTGTTTAATTGCGCGATTAACTTCGGCCTTCTTTGCGCCGCTGGACAAGAAATACAAGCCCGCTTTGCTGAACGGACTATTCAGCCCCAGCTAAGCATAGTTAACATAATCAGTGCGTCCGGGGGCGTCGCAAGCCGGGTCGAGAGTCCCGCTTGCCTTGAGGTGGAGCAAGACGATGATCAAACAAGCCTTGATTGCGTTGGGCGTCATGGGTGCGGTCGCTACCGCATCACCTGCCGAAGCGCATCGGGACCGCGCGCGCGTAGGCATTTCGATAAGCTACGGCTCGCCGGGTTATTATGATGGCTATTATGGCGGCTATTACCAGCCGGTCTATTACCGCCCGCGCTACCCGTCCTATTACCACGCCCCGCGATACTATTATCGCCCGCGCTTTTACCGGTACGACCATTATTATCGTCCGCACAAACGCTATTGGAAAAAGCGGCATTGGCGCGGGCATCGCAGGCATTGGTAGCTGAGTTGATGGGGCAGGGCGGCGCGGTGCTGCCTTGCTCTATTTCTCCTCAAACAACCCGGCCAGTTGCTCGATCATTGTGCCACCCAGTTGCTCGGCGTCCATGATGGTGACGGCGCGGCGGTAATATCGGGTGACGTCATGGCCGATGCCAATGGCGATCAGCTGCACGGGGCTGCGGCTCTCGATCCACTCGATCACGCGGCGGAGATGCTGTTCGAGGTAACCGCCATGGTTCACGGATAGTGTTGAATCGTCAACGGGCGCGCCGTCGCTGATCACCATCAGGATGCGGCGGTCTTCGGGCCGTGCGACCAAACGGTTATGCGCCCAAAGCAAAGCTTCGCCGTCGATATTTTCCTTCAGCAACCCTTCGCGCATCATCAGGCCCAGATTGCGGCGCGCATGGCGCCAAGGTTCATCGGCCTTTTTGTAGATGATGTGGCGCAAATCGTTGAGGCGACCGGGCATGGCAGGGCGACCGGCGGCGAGCCAGTCCTCGCGCGATTGCCCGCCCTTCCACGCGCGCGTTGTGAAGCCGAGGATTTCGGTTTTCACGCCGCAGCGTTCAAGCGTGCGCGCGAGGATATCCGCGCTGATCGCGGCAATCGAAATCGGTCGTCCGCGCATCGAACCCGAATTGTCGATCAGCAAAGTCACCACCGTATCGCGGAATTTGATATCGCGCTCTACCTTGTAGGACAGCGACTGCCCGGGTGACACAACCACGCGCGCCAGCCGCGCAGCATCGAGCAGACCTTCCTCCTGGTCGAAATCCCAGCTGCGGTTCTGCTGCGCCATCAGGCGGCGTTGCAGCCTGTTGGCAAGCCGCGTGACGGCACCTTGCAATCCCGACAATTGCTGGTCCAGATAGGCGCGCAGCCTGTTCAGTTCGTCTTCGTCGGCCAGCTGGGTCGCGCCGACGATTTCGTCATATTTGCTTGTCCACTCCTTGTAATCGGTCTGCGGAAAGCCGTCCCAGTTGCGGCGCTGTGGGGTGACGGGCTGCATCCCGTCTTCGCCCATTTCGCCGTCGCCATCGGCCATGTCGTCCATCTCGGACGAATCGGTTTCGCTCTCTGCCGCGTCGCCATCGTCGGGCTGGGGTTCGGCGCGCGCCTCGGCGGAGCCTGCCTCGCCCTGATCGTCGGATTCGCTGTCGCCATCCTGCTCCTGTTCGTCCTCGCTATCCTCACCCGATTCCTCGGGGTCGGTTGGATCGATGTCGCCTTCGGTGAGATTGAGATGCTCCAGCATCGTCTGCGACAAGGCGGCAAAGGCACGCTGGTCATCGAGTGCCATTCCAAGCGCGTCGAGATCGCCGCCGGCTTTCTCCTCGATCCATTGGCGCAGCATGTCGACCCCTGCGAGCGCATTGGCCGGCACCGCTTCGCCGGTCAGCCGTTCGCGCACGATCAGTGCGAGTGCGGTTGAAATGGGTACTTCCTCTGCCGCCTGCGCCCTGCTGATCGGGTCGGTGCGAAGCCGCATTTCCAGCGCATGGTCGAGGTTTGCTGCG
>CAYVQO010000143.1:0-4525 GCA_964452835.1 uncultured Sphingorhabdus sp.
AGCGAAGGAAGCAATACAGACTTAAAACTGTGGGAGAATTTGTTTCGCGCAGAGACGCAGAGGCGCAGAGAATCCCGCTCTGCGCCTCTGCGTCTCTGCGCGAAAATTTTTCTGTCCTATCGGGCTATTCGACGGTCCAGGTTTGCCCCTTGCTGATCAGCGCCTGAAGGTCGGCCTTCTTACCCTCTGACAGTTTGGCGTTCTGCTCGACCACTGCGCTGTCGAAGGTCGGGCGAGGGTCGTCATACAAGACCCCAAGCGCCATCGGGAATTCGCCAAAGGGCATTTCCACGAGCATGTGCGCGATCGAGCGGTTGGTGACATTGTGGACGATTACGCCCGCCGCCTCCCAGTCGCCATCGGCGACGGCCACAACCTTCAGGTTCAACGCGTCGACGTCGAGCGCGATTCCCTTCGCCCCGCCGGAAAACAGCATCGGCTTGCCATCCTCCAGCCACAGCTGGCGGTCTTCGGCACCCTTAGGCACCGCGAAATCCTCGAACACGTCTTTGTTATAGACGATACAGTTCTGGAAAATCTCGATAAAGGCCGCGCCCTTGTGCGCGTGGGCTGCTTTCAGCACATCGGGCAAATTCTTCGACACGTCAAACCCACGCGCCACGAAACGCGCGCCCGAACCCAGCGCAAAGGCGCAGGGCCGAGCGGGGCGGTCTACCGAACCGAAGGGGGTCGAGGGCGAGGTGGTGCCTTCGCGGCTGGTTGGCGAATATTGGCCTTTGGTCAGCCCGTAAATCTCGTTGTTGAACAACATGATCTGGCAATCCAGATTACGCCGCAGCAAGTGCATCGTGTGATTGCCGCCGATCGACAGCGCGTCGCCATCGCCGGTGATGATCCACACGTCGAGATCGGGATTGGCAAGCTTCACCCCCGTCGCCACCGCCGGCGCGCGGCCATGGATGGTGTGGAAGCCATAGGTTTCCATGTAATAGGGGAAGCGCGATGAGCAGCCGATGCCGGAGATGAACACAGTGTTTTCGGGCGTGGAGCCAAGCTCCGGCATGGTGCGCTGCACCGCCTTCAAAATCGCATAGTCGCCGCAACCGGGGCACCAGCGGACTTCCTGATCGGTCTCCCAATCCTTGGGAGAGCTTTTCTGGATGGGGGTCATGTCGTTCATGAGCTAAAGTCCTGAGTTCTGGTAATTCTAATCACAAAATAACTCTCTACGATCATCGCAGCGAGCATCCCCGACAAAGCCGCAAAAAGCGCACCACTTTCGAGCTTTGTCGACATCCACATCACACCCGCGCACATAAGTATGGCTAGCGCACGGATCGAAAAAACGGTCAAAGCGCTTACTCGTCCGCCGTCTGGAGGATAAAATTTTTCTGATCTGATAGAACTAAGCCAGTGGCCAAAAAGTCCCGCAGCAAGCAAAAACGAAACTGCAACGCTGTCAAACAGCAATCCAGCTAGAGCCGCCCCGAACCATCGCCAACTGGTCGACCATAGAGTTTGGAATTGTCCCCTGATCGACGCGAGCGGATGCAGGGATGGCACTTGGTACATTATGCCAAAGCCCCCTCAATCGCCGCCTCGATCTCGGCAATGGTGAAGGGCTGCCCCGAAACCTTGTTCAGCGGCCGCGCATCGACCAGAAACTGGTCGCGCAGCACGGTCTTGAACTGGCCGGTGTTCATTTCGGGCACGATGATCTTCTCATAGCCCTTCAGCAGCGCACCCAGGTTGCGCGGTAGCGGCCAGATGTTGCGGACATGGATATGGTGGACGTCGCGGCCCTTCAGCCGTTGCCGCCGCACCGCCTGGTGGATCGGGCCGAAGGTCGAGCCCCAGCCGACAATTGCCAACGCGCCGCTCGCCTCGCCCAAGGTCACATCCTGTTCGGGCATATCGTCCGCCACGCTGTTCACCTTCATCTTGCGCAGCTTGGTCATCAGTTCATGGTTGGCGGGCGAATAGTCGATATGGCCGGTTTTCTCGGCCTTTTCGATGCCGCCGATACGGTGCATCAGCCCCGGCGTGCCAGGTTTCACCCAGGGCCGCCCGCCATGCTCGTTGCGCTCATAGGGCAGGAAGCGGCCATGCGCCGGGGCCTGCTCCATGAATTCCACCGGGAAAGGCTTGTACGCGTCCAGGTCGGGCACCATCCACGGCTCGGCGGCATTGGCGATATAGCCGTCGGTCAGCAGCATGACGGGGGTCATGAACTTGACCGCTATCCGCACCGCCTCAATCGCACAGTTGAAGCAATCGGCAGGGCTACGAGCGGCGATCACTGGCATCGGCGCGTCGCCATTGCGGCCATAAACCGCCTGATACAGGTCCGACTGCTCCGTCTTGGTGGGCAGGCCAGTCGAAGGCCCGCCGCGCTGGCTGTTGACGATCACAAGCGGCAGCTCGGTCATGATCGCAAGGCCCATTGCCTCGCCTTTCAGCGCGATACCCGGCCCCGAAGAACTGGTTACGCCCAGCGCACCTGCATAGCTTGCACCGATGGCCGAGGCGATGGCGGCAATCTCATCCTCCGCCTGGAAGGTGGTGATGCCGAACTCCTTCAGCCGTGCGAGGTGGTGCAGGATCGCAGAAGCCGGCGTGATCGGATAGCCGCCGAAGAACATCGGTAGACCAGCCAATTGCGCGCCCGCGACGAGGCCGTAGCTGATGGCCTCTGCCCCGGTCACTGTGCGATAAACGCCCGGAGCCGCAGCCGCGGCCTCCAGATTATACTGCTTCAACGGCCCGGAAAGCTCCGCCGTCTCGCCATAAGCATGGCCCGCGTTCAGCGCGGCGATATTGGCATCCGCCAGCACCTTGTTCTTGGCGAATTTGCCGTTCAGCCATTCGACAATCGGCGCGCGCTTGCGCCCGAACATCCAGAGCGCCAGCCCCAGCGTCCACATATTCTTGCAGCGCAGCGCTTCCTTGTTGCCCAGGCCAAAGGGCTTGACCGATTCCATCGTCAGCGCGCTGATGTCGAACGCCAGCAATTGCCATTTGGCAAGGCTGCCATCCTCCAGCGGGTTGGCGGTATATTTCGCCTTGTCGAGATTGCGCTGGGTGAATTCGCCGGTGTCGGCAATGATCAATCCGCCCGCCCGCAGCGCGCCGACATTGGTTTTCAGCGCTGCGGGGTTCATCGCCACCAGCACATCGGGCTGGTCGCCTGCAGTTGTGATGTCGGTCGAACCGAAATTGATCTGGAAGGCAGAAACGCCAAACAGCGTCCCTTGCGGCGCGCGGATTTCTGCCGGGAAGTCCGGGAAAGTGGCGAAATCATTGCCCGCCAGCGCCGACGAGAGCGTAAACTGCCCGCCGGTCAGCTGCATGCCGTCGCCGCTGTCGCCCGCAAAGCGAACCACGATGGTTTCGGGCTGGCTGTTAAGAGTTTCGTCTTCCTGATGAATGCTGCGCGCCGCAGTGGCCATTTGAACGTGTCCCGCTGATTTGTTTATGCCCTCAAACCGCCCCTATGCGCGCTTTTACGGCAAATCCAAATAGGAAATCTGTCAATAGTCACAGCATAGCTTTGTCGTGGACGTGGCGCGCAGCGACCGTTAAGTGTGCGGTTAAAATCGCGGGAGAGTAATTATGCCTGAACCCTATGTCCGCCCGGATGTGGCGATGTTCCTGACCTTCCTGAACAGCCAGCCGGGGCCAAAGACTCACGAAGTCTCACCCGCCGAAGCGCGGCAGATGATGGTAATGATGGCCTCGCTCGCCGAAGCGGAACTGGGCGAATTGGCGGTGGTGCGCGATTTGTCGATCCCCGGTCCTGCAGGGGACATCCCTGCCCGGCTGTATGACGCCCGCGACAGCCGCATCCCCGGGCCCGTGATGGTCTTCTACCATGGCGGCGGCTTTGTGATCGGCGACCTCAATGTTTATGGCCCCTATTGCGCCGAAGTGGCGCGGCAGCTCGATATGCCGGTTATCTCCATCGACTATCGCTTGGCCCCCGAACATCGCTTCCCCGCTGCTGCGGAAGATTGCGAAGCGGCGACGCGCTGGATTGCCGACAACATCCCCTGTACCGGGCTGGTAACCTCAGGCGATAGCGCAGGTGGCAACCTGACCATCGTTACCACCATGGCGTTGCGCGACAATCCCGCTGCGGTGCCAGTGATCGCGCAGCATCCGATCTATCCGGTGGTATCGGACAGCGACGACTGGCCCAGCATGCGCGAATTTGCTGATGGCTATTTGCTGACGGCGGATTCGATGGCCTATTTCCATGCTGCCTATCAGGCGGACGGAGCCGACTATCGCGGCGCTCCATTGAATTTTTCACAGGAAGGCATGCCGCCTTCTTTGGTGACCACAGCGAGCCTGGACCCCTTACGCGATCAGGGTATTGCCTATTATGAAGCGCTGAAAGCCGCTGGCGTGCGTGCCGAGCATCGCAGCGCCGAAGGCAATATCCACGGCCACATTACGCTGCGCAAGGCCATCGCTTCGTCGCAAGAAGATGTGAAGGGCAACCTTATGGCCTTGAAAGCCATGCTCGCCGA
Source organism: uncultured Sphingorhabdus sp. (assembly GCA_964452835.1). Lineage (GTDB taxonomy): Bacteria > Pseudomonadota > Alphaproteobacteria > Sphingomonadales > Sphingomonadaceae > Sphingorhabdus_B. Next base: position 4,494 of record CAYVQO010000143.1, read on the forward strand.
GGTCATGGCCGACGCATGAAGGACATTGCATC
>CAYVQO010000144.1:0-1355 GCA_964452835.1 uncultured Sphingorhabdus sp.
ATCGATAAAATCGTTGAGCGCGGCCTTGCTGCCAACAGGCATGATCCTTATTTCACCCGCCATGCCCTCTGCCATGATCCATGCCCTCTCTTTGCCCGAATTGCGCCGGGATACGCCTGTTTTTGCAGCTTTTGCAGGCTCTTTCGCGCTTTCACTTGCCCTGTCAAGGCCGTTCCCATTGCCATCATCCTGCCATGATAATCGCCTAGGGGCGCTGTCATGACAGCCGCCATTGACACAGCAGATACCGCGCTGACTCGCGACCAGGCAGCGGCTGCCGGAGCCGCTCGCCCCGCTGTGCCTGACGATATGGCAATGCTGCGCGCCGCAGCTGAACTGACCCGCGATATCAACAGCGCCAGCAAGACGATCTACTGGACCGATTTTCTCGGCTCTGCCCTGATCGGCTATGCTGCATTGTTCGCGGCGATTGCCGCACCAACCACGGCTCTGATGCTGGCAGCGGCGGTGATTGCAGTCCTTGCGCTTTACCGCGCAGGCAGCTTCATCCATGAAATCACCCATATCCGTCACCGCGAACTGCCGGGCTTTCGCCTTGGCTTTAATGCCGTGATGGGCGTGCCGCTGCTTGTACCCAGCTTCATGTATGAAGGCGTGCATCAGCTGCACCATGCCCGTACCCGCTATGGCACAGCTGAGGATCCCGAATATCTGCCGCTTGCATTGATGAAGCCGTGGTCGGTACCCGCCTTTGTGCTGCTCGCCGCATTTGGCCCGCTGATCCTGTTTGTCCGCTTCGCGCTGCTGACGCCGCTGTCATTCCTGATCCCGCCATTGCGCAAGCTGGTGGTGGAACGCTATTCGGGACTGGTCATCAACCCCGATTTCCGTCGCCGCATGCCGGAGGGGGAGGCAAAGAAGCAGTGGTTGTTGCAGGAAATCGCTGCATCGGTCTGGGCCAATGCGCTGTTGATTGGCGTCATCACCGGCTTCATCCCGATGCGTGGCTTCCTGATCTTCCTGGGTATTTTTTCGGCCACTATTGTTTTCAACCAGATCCGCACGCTGGTTGCGCATTTATGGGAAAATGACGGCGAAGTGATCAGCACGACGGCGCAATTTCTGGACAGCGTCAATGTGCCGCCGCCCAACCCGGTGGCAGCTTTGTGGGCGCCCGTTGGTCTTCGCTACCACGCAACGCACCATTTGCTGCCCAGCCTGCCCTATCATTCGCTGGGTGAGGCGCATCGGCGGCTGGTAGCCAATCTGGTTCCGGAATCGCCTTATAACAAGGCGAGTTATGCCGGCCTCTTTGGTCTGGTGAAACGGCTGATACACAGCACTTTCACGGTCGGCACAATGCGCGGTTAAAGGCGGAGTTTAACGGCAGCCTT
>CAYVQO010000144.1:1455-4515 GCA_964452835.1 uncultured Sphingorhabdus sp.
GCAACCACGGCGACGGATACTGCCAACGCCATGCCATAGGCACCCATTTCCGGAACCAGCCAAAGCCCCAGCCCGATCCACAGCGCCAGTCCGAAAAGGCTGTTAAACAACGGCAGCCCCCTGTGCCCGATCATCTCGACAATCGGCGTGGCAGGGCCAAAGGCTGCCTCTGCCGCCCGGGCAAGCAACAAGGCAATCAGCACCGACAAGGCCGCTTCGGACCCCGGTGCAAATGCCGACAGCATGTCCGAGGCAATAAGGATCAGAAACGCCGCCAGCGGCACCGCAAGTAGGAGCGAGATATGCGTCGAAAAGCTGTACAGCGGCGCGATCCCCGACCGGTTGGCAGCGCCCTGTTCCGATGCCAGCGGGGCAAGCACATAAAGAAAGCTTTGCCGCACGATCAGCGGTATTGAGGCTATCTTCCGGGCGATCCCATATAGCCCCGCAGCAATAGCCCCGTTGCTGCCGGGGATCATGGCATTTAGCAATATGGGCGGCAGATCATTATAGGCACGGCGCGCCAGTGAAGGCGGCAACATCGCAAGGCCAGTTGTAAACACCTCCCGCCGCAAGGCAGCGGGGAGCGGAGCGCTGAGCAGCAGGGCTGGATCATAATAGCGCGCCAGCAATTTCCACGCGAGCCATGCCGTCAGCGCCAGCGAAGCAAGATGGCCCAGCAACAGCCCCTCTATGCCAAATCCGGCGAGGAAAAAGCCCGTGGCAAAGAGCAGCCGGGCAACCTGCTCCCAGAAAATCCGCAGCCTTATCTCCGGGCCAAAGGCACGCTTTGCCCGCGCGGCGGCCGTCGCGGTTTCGACAAAAATCCAAAGCGGTAGGCTCCATGCGAAAAGCGCAATGGCGCGTGGCAAGGCAGCCGCATCCTCAGGGGCCGCCGCCACCAGCCCCGCGAGCCAGGGCGAAGCGAGCGTGATCGCCAGTGCTACCAATACACCCAGCCCCGTGCTCAGCATCAATGCAAAGCGCACTGCGCCATGCTGCTCCGCCTTGTCCGCTGTCGCCGGAACAATCCGCTGCAACGCCTGACCAAAGGCAAGGTCCAGCACATTGGCCAATATGTTCACCACCGCCCACAGCACCACATAGACACCGTAGCCCGCCAGCCCGAACATCCACGTATAGGCAGGCTGGGCCACAACCTCTATCAACGCGCCCAACCGGGCGACGGCAGCTAACCCTGCGCCCTTTGCAACATCCCCCTTGCTGACGCCTGCTTCGGGCGCGGTCAGTGCATCTTCCTGCGGCCCGCTCATTCCTCGGTGCGGACCAGCACGGTTTCACCAATGAGGAGGAATAGCAGGAACGGGGCCCAGGCCGCGACAAAGGGGGGATAGGCCCCCAAATTCCCCATGGCGAGCGCGAAATTATCAGCAACAAAATAGGCAAAGCCCAGCGCCATGCCAATCACGGCGCGCAGGAACAAAGCGCCGGATCGCGCAAGGCCAAAGGCCGCGACCGCCGCCAGCAATGGCATCAGCACCGCTGACAACGGCCCTGAAATCTTGTGCCACAAATTGGCCTCCAGCTGGTCGGTCCGCCGCCCCGACGCCTTCATTTCATCAAGCGCCTTTGATAGCGAGATGAAACCCAGCGCATCGCCATCAACCTTATTCTGTTCAAATCGCTTCGGCTCAATTCCGCGTCCCACGACCAAAGCATCGCTCCGCGTCTGCATGGCAGCGCCAACATCAAAGGTACGCACCTTTTCCAGCCGCCAGGCGCCGTCAACATAACTTGCTTTTTCAGCCCGGATCACATGCGTGACACTCCCATTTGCGCGCTGATACAGGCGGACATCCTCCAGCCGCATTGCGGGGCCTTTGCCGATTACGGTGCGGGCCTGAATGAAATCACGGCCTTCGCGCACCCAGACATTATAGCGAATGCCATCATCCGGTGGAATTTTGGCATATTCCACATCCTGCCATTTCTTAAGTTTCGCCGTAGCCGGAGCCACCACCTGATCGTTAAAGGCGAATGAGAGAATAGCGACAAAAAAGCTGGCAAGGATCATGGGTGCCAAAATCTGGTGCGCCGATAGCCCTGCTGCCTTCATCGCCACAACTTCGCTATTCTGGCTGAGCGTGGTGAAGGTGATCAACGTCCCCAGCAACACTGAAAAAGGCAGGAAGCGCTGGATCAGCTGCGGTACCCGCATGCCGATATAACGCCACAGGTCTGCGTCGCTATTGCCGGGTACACCCAATATCTTGCCGCTTTCGCCGAGCAGGTCGAGTGTCTGCAGGATCAGCACCAGCATCAGCAACACCGCAAAGGTACGCACCAGAAACAGCCGTGCCATGTAAAGGCCGATCTGACGGGACGGAAAGAAATCGAGGCGCATGGTGTCAGGCCTCCTGCGGGATCAGGCGCGATTTGCGCCTGCCGAAACGGAATAGTTTGCGAATCGATTTGCCGCCCTTTTCGGCAAATTTTTCCAGCGCGCCAATCGGCTGACCACCCGGCACATGCGCCGCGACATGATACATCCACAGGATCAGCGCGGCGAACAACAGACACGGCACCCAAAGCGCGATGATCGGATCAATCTGCCCACGTGCACCCACGCTTTCGGCATATTCGTTGATCTTGTGATATGTCACCACCATCACGATCGACAGGAATACGCCAAGCGCAGAGGTTGAGCGTTTCGGCGGAATTGCGAGCGCCACGGCCAGCATTGGCAACAGCAGCATCATCGCCACTTCCACCAGCCTGAAATGAAAATTGGCCCAGGCAGCATTGCGTTCGCGCATCGGCCGCTTTGCATCACTGCCTACCGTCACCAGTTCCGGCAGCGTATATTCCCGCCCCTTCTCCCCCCGGTTGCGGAATTTCTCGATATCAGGAAGCGGGATGGGAATATCATGGCTGGAAAAGCTCAGCACACGCGCATTGCGATAAGTAGGCGCATCATGGACCAGCGTGCCGCTGGTCAGCCGCAGGATGATTGTATTGCGGTCATCGGTGCGCAAAAACTGACCCTTTTCCGCTGTTACCGCAATAGACTGCCCCTTATTGTTCTCGGCAAAAACAAAC
>CAYVQO010000145.1:0-4488 GCA_964452835.1 uncultured Sphingorhabdus sp.
AGGCGATCAGCACCATCTCTTCCGCCCACTCCAGCAAATCGTCAAAATAGAGGATGCAATCCCCCTTTTTCGCCCGCAAATTGCCCAGTGACAACAAGCGCGTCAGCCGTCCCCAGCCGCGCCGTGTCATGGGGTAAGCAACCACATCCGGCATATTATCGGCAAAGACCAGCCGTGCGCCGACGATCAGTTTGAAGCCTTGGGCTCGTCCTTCCTTCTGCGCTGTCTTCCAGGCGCTGTGCGCACGCACCACACCTGCAACGCTATTTTTATCAGCGATACCAATACCGCCCATGCCCAGCGCAAGGGCACGCTCCACCATTTCTCCCGGATGCGAGGCCCCGGTGAGGAAGCTGAAATTGCTTGCGGCAACAGCTTCAGCAAAGCCTGCCTTGAGCGACGTCGCAGGCGGCGTCGAAGGGCTCATGCAAACAGCCCGTGCATATACCAGCGCGGATCGGGCTTTTCCTCATAAAGCCCGTGGCGGAACAGCCAGAAACGGCGACCTTCCTCATCCTCCACCCGGTAATAATCCCGCGTCAGCCGCGCTTCTTTGTGCCGGCCTTCCCACCAGGGCATGGCAATCCGTTCCGGACCCTCATGCCGGGCGACCCGGTGCTGCGTGCCTTTCCAGCGAAAGCGATAGGGCGGGCCGTCGGGAACCTCGGCAATGGCCTCAACCGGTTGGGGCGGATTCAGCAGCAACAGGGGTCGGCCTGAGACGGCACCTGTCATATTGGAGGCGAGTGGTGCAGTGATGGCAGGTGCATGTGCGACAGCCTCTTCCGGCACATGCGTATCGACAAAGCGCCAGCGCGTTACCCGGTCAGGCCCCAGCCGTGTTGAAAGCCGCGCAAGCAAGGCTGCCAATGCCTCACGCGCCTGCGCCTCGCCATTGTCTATCGTGCATTGGGTGGCCAATAGCGGTTCTACCACGGCAATTTCCAGCGTGATATTGTCATAGCCAAAGCCAGGGTCCAGCGGATCAGTAAGCGTGTCGATCCGTTCGTCAAACAGCCGCAGGATCAGCGCTGCATCCCGGCTGGGTGCTGCCGTTTCAATAGCCAGCCGCGCCACGGCCCCGTCGCAGCGGGTGAGCAAGGCGAGCACGGCACGCGCACCCTGCCCGCGCTCGGCCAATTGCCGCATGGCATCCACAAGCAACTCGCCCAAGACCATGCGCACGCTCTCAACATGGGCAATGGGTTCGGCAAAGCGCACTTCGCAGCGGATTTTGGGCAGCGTGCGGCGGGCAATGATCGGGCTATCAAACTCGCCCAAAAGCCGTGCAAGCCGGTGTGTCACTGCTTCGCCAAAACGGGCGGCAAGCATGGTGCGCGGGCGATTGGCCAGATCGCCAATATGGCAGAGCCCGGCCCGGCGCAGCGCGTGATGAACCGCAGAATCGCAGGCCAGCGCCGTTACTGGAAGCCGTTCTACCTGCCCCTCTTCCAGCCCATGAACCGCCAGGGCAAGCGCCGCGTCAGAGGAAGCTGAAAAGGCCAGTCGCGCCGTTAATCTGGCAGCATGCAGGCGGCTGCAAAGGTCATGCGCCATCGCTTTTTCAGCACGATTCATATTTGAGTCGAAGAGATGATGGCAGCCTGAAATGTCCAAGATCAGCCCCTGTGGCGGCACAGCCATTACCCGGGGGGTATAGCGCAGGCAGGCATCCGCCAGCTGGTCCAGCAAGATGCCATCCGCCACCGGATCATGATCAAAGGCAGGCAGCCCAGGCACTCGCGCCCGCGCATCCGCCAGCGGCAGGCCTGGCCGCAAGCCAAGCAAATGCGCCTGCAGACTGACCGCAACCAGCCGCATGGCCCCCTTTTGCTTTTCAACCAAAGCAAAGGGTGTGTCAGGCAGCGCGGCTTGATCGGGGTTGCGTATGCGGAGCAGCCGCTCTGCCGGTAGCCAGGGCAGATGCACGGCCAGATGCCGCCTCTCCCCCCGACCGCTGCGGCGCTGTGATGGTGTCTTGCTCATCAAAGCACTGGTCCTCAAAATTCCATATCAGCCGCGCCGCCCGCCCCGCCTGCATCCGGCGGTGACGCAGCAAAGTGACGGCAAAAGCGGGCACACCGGGGGCATTGGCGAGCAAGGGTTGCGACGGCGCAGAGGCGACTTGCCAGCGGCTATAGGCGGCGCTGGGCGTCGCCTGCGCGCCGCTGCGCAACAGCAGCACCAGAGTCCCCGATTTTTCCGCCGCGAGCGCAAGCCGCCGGCTGGCAGTCAGGTCAAGCAGGCGGGGATTGCCCTCTACTTCCACAAGCACAGCGCCTGCCGCCCCGCTGCGCGCTATATCTGCCGTTGCCCTGAGCGCGGAGAGCAGGTCAGGCGCATGCACGTTGAAACAGCGCGCCGGATCCAGCCCCAGCTCCACCAGCCCCGCTGGATAAAGCAGCATGCCATTACGCCCAGCCACGCGCACGAAGAAGCAAGGTGCATCCCCCGTCAGCATCAGCGCCAGCATCATGGCAAAACCGGCCATGGAGGCGCTATCGCCCTTCACCATAGCGAAAACCTCATGACAGGCATTGGCCGGGAGCGCAGCCAGTATATCGGGCAAGGGCTGGCGCGAATCTGGCTCCGTTTTGATAGCAGCCAACGCATGCCCCCAGCCAGCAACGGGCAAGGCAAGCGGCAGGCGGGCCGAATCGGATTGCTGGTTGTTCATATTATGTTCTTATCGTTTTTCCATGGCGGAGAAAAGCGATTCGATTTTTACTGCAAAGTCACCCGATCCTCAGAACCGTCCCGCCGCCCGAAAAACTGCATCAGTTGAATGATCAGTTCAGACCGCGTGCCCAGCCCCCGTGCTTCCAGCAAAGCCTGTTTGGCGGCAGAATCAAAGGGTGCAATCTGCGCAATCGCATTAACCAGCGAAAAATCATCAAGCTGGCTGACCGAATCCCAATCGACGACATAGCCCTGCACCTCGGCAAAGCGGCGCGATTCCATTTCGAGCGCGGCCCGCTCGGCAATGGAGAGCACCTCGCCCAACTCGTCTTCTTCCCAAAGCTCTGCCTCTACCTGGCGAAAGGGTGTAGCCACGTCCAGCTCACGCTCTACCGTGAAGCGCTGCCGACCTTCGAGCACAATATTATAGCGCCCATCCTCCAGCGCCTCGACATCTTCAATCCGGCCAAGGCAACCAATATCGAACAGCGCCGGATGCTGACCGCGCCCGCTGGGCTGGATCATCCCTATCATCCGGTCGCGCGCCAAGGCGTCACCCACCAGCGCACGGTAGCGCGGTTCAAAAATATGCAGCGGCAATTGCATACCCGGAAACAGGATCACACCCGCCAACGGAAAGATCGAGACGCGTTTCTTATTCACCCGAAAAGGATCGCAGACAATTTACGCCGCGTCGCCGCTACCCATGGGTCTTCCAAACCGATCATGCCGAATATCTCCAGCAAGCGCGCCCGCGCCGCACCATCATTCCATTCGCGGTCGGCAGCGATAATGGCCAGTAATGCCTCTGCCGCACCATCGCGGTCACCAGCCGCCATCAGGCCATTGGCCAGATCGAACCGCGCCGCATGGTCTCCGGGATTGGCCTCCACCGCCTTGCGCAGCCCGGCAAGCTCTTCGGGATCGCGCGCTTCTGCCGCAATGGCAAGCATCGTGCCGACTTTCTCAAAAGCCGCATCGGCGCGGGTTTCATCGGGAAGGCTGGCAAAGATCGCCTGCGCCTCATCATTCCTGCCAAGCGCGACCAGCGCCTCGACCATACCGGCAAGCGCTGGCTTATGATCAGGATCGACAGCCAATATATCGGTAAAGATAGCATAGGCCTCTTCCGCCGCACCCTCGGCAAGCGCTGCCGACCCGGCGGCCGCCACTTCATCCAGATTTGGCCCGACGTCCTCGCCAACCTCTCCTGCCTGCACTGGCAGTTTGGCCAACAGCTGATCAAGCATGGCGGCAACCTGTGCCTCTGTGCGCGCATTTGTCATGTCAGCCACTGGCTGCCCCTGAAACATGGCATAGACCGTGGGGATCGAACGTATCTGAAATTGTGCGGCAATGAATTTGTTGGCGTCGACATCGACTTTGGCCAGCACCACGCCCTTGTCAGCATAGTCCGCGCAAACCTTGTCGAGCACAGGGCCCAGCTGCTTGCATGGCCCGCACCATTCCGCCCAGAAATCAAGCACCACCAGCTTGGTCATTGACGGCTCAACAATGTCGCGCCGAAATGCCTCTACGCTTTTCTGCTCTTCGCTGGTCAGACCCATGGTGGCCAAGATGATGCTCCTTTTCTGCGAATCAATTGCACCGCTGATCCGGATGGCGGTTAAGACGGCAAAAGCCCTGACGCGCAATACGGGCATTTGGCAAAGGAATATTTGCGGCAAATGGGGGTTGCGGCTCTGATAAGTGCCTGCTAATGGCGCGCCTCACCCGCTGGATCGCACATGATTCAGCCGCCAGAGCGGGCGTAGCTCAGGGGTAGAGCACAACCTTGCCAAGGTTGGG
>CAYVQO010000146.1:0-4469 GCA_964452835.1 uncultured Sphingorhabdus sp.
AGCACTTCAACCATCAGCCTGCCACCCATTTCCGCAAGCTCCGCCGTCAACTCTCCTGCGGTCTTTTTCCCGATTTTCGTCCGCCCCGTTGCCCGCACCGGTCCGGTATCAAGCCCTGCCTCCATCTGCATGATGCATACGCCGGTCTCCTCATCGCCCGCCAGTATGGCTCGCTGCACCGGCGCCGCGCCGCGCCATCTCGGCAGAAGCGAGCCGTGGACGTTGAGGCAGCCATGCTTGGGCGCATCAAGGATCGCTTGCGGCAGAATCAAGCCGTAAGCGGCAACCACTGCAATGTCGGCCCCCAGCGCGGCAAAGGCAGCCTGTTCCTCCGCGCCCTTCAGCGATGACGGCGTTCGCACCTCCAACCCCAGCTCTTCCGCCCGCGCCTGCACCGCCGACGGCGTCAGTTTCTTCCCCCTGTTGGCCGGACGTGGCGGCTGCGTATAGACCGCGCAGACATCATGCCCCGCCGCCACCAAAGCGTTCAGCGTCGGCACCGCAAAATCCGGGGTTCCCATGAATATCAGGCGCATGGCGTCTTTCCTTTTCGGCAAACGCCCCTAATGCTCGCGCTATGGCATCGCAAGAAATAGACGCACTCGCTCAGGCGCTTTCCCGTCTTCCGGGTCTTGGTCCGCGTTCTGCACGCCGTGTCGTGCTGCATCTGATGAAAAAGCGCGAGACGGTGTTGCAGCCTTTGTTGCGCGCGCTGGAGACGGTTGAAGAGCGGCTGAAGACATGCGGCATTTGCGGCAATATCGATACCAGCGACCCTTGCGGAATCTGCGCCGATCCGCGCCGTGATGCCCGTGCGCTATGCGTGGTAGAGGATGTGTCTGACCTGTGGGCGCTGGATCGTTCGCGGCTGTTTCCGGGCAAATATCATGTGCTGGGCGGGCGTTTGTCTGCACTGGACGGTGTCCGGCCTGAGGATTTGCACATTGACGGTCTGATCGCGCGCGTCGCGGCCGGCGGGATTGACGAGGTGGTGCTGGCGATGAATGCTACGCTGGAGGGGCAGACAACCGCCCATTATCTGGCAGAAAGGTTGGAGAATTTCCCCATTCGCCTTACCCAGCTTGCCCACGGCGTTCCAGTCGGCGGAGAGCTCGATTATCTGGATGAGGGAACATTGGCGCAGGCATTGCGTGCGCGGCGTCCGGTTGGTTGACGCGCAGCACCGCAATCCCTAAATTAGGCCCATGGCCATCCTACCAATTCTTGAAGTGCCGGATCCCCGGCTGAAAGTCGTTTCCACTCCCGTCACAGTGTTTGATGCGGAGCTGAAAAAGCTGGTCGAGGACATGTTTGACACCATGTACGACGCGCCAGGCATTGGCCTAGCTGCAATTCAGGTTGGCGTGCCAAAGCGTGTACTGGTTATCGACCTGCAGGAACCTGCTGAGCATGATCATGAGCATGGCGAGCATTGCAACCATGATCATGAGGTGGTGCGCAACCCCCGCATCTTCATCAACCCTGAAATCCTTGATCCGTCAGAGGATTATGCAGTCTATAATGAGGGCTGCCTTTCGGTACCCGACCAATATGCGGAGGTTGAGCGTCCCGCTGCGATCCGTGCCCGCTGGCAGGATCTGGATGGCAAGGTTCATGAAGAAGAAATGGACGGCCTGATGGCCACTTGCCTGCAGCATGAAATGGACCATCTGGAAGGCATATTGTTCATCGATCACTTGTCGCGGCTGAAGCGGCAAATGGTGCTGAAGAAACTGGAAAAGCAGCGCAAGGCTGCCGCCTGACGCGCGCAAAATATTGCGCTAAACAGTTCATCCTATTGGTGATATTCTCGTGCCCTAAGGAAATAGGGGAGGCGAGTCGATGCGCATGCTTTCACTCATGGTAGGCGCTGCCTTGGGGGCGATTGCGTTTCCACACTCCGCGCAGGCGCAAAGCCGCGATGGTGGCGGCTATGTCGATATTTACTGGGAAGAAGAACCGCAGCCAGAGGAGCAAGCTCCGGCCGTAGCGCCGCCGCCCACCCCTGCAATTGTCATTCCGCCGCCGCCACCGCGTCCGCCATTGCCGCCCAGAGAGAATATCTATTCCTTTGAAGACAAGGCGCTTGATACCGTTACCTCAAAGGATCTGGAGCCATTTGGCAGCGATGCGGCCTTTCGCGCCTATTTGAAGCGGCTGGAAAAGGTAAAGGACAAGCGCGATTATCATTGGGCTGGGGCTGCAAAGCCGATCCTGATCGCGGCATCGATGCAGGATGAGACCGAGGGCGAGGTTTGCCTGAATCCAGAGGACTGTCCAGCTGAGGCTGATAATGGGCAGAAGATGTTGGTGGTGACGGGCTCCCGCATTCCCAGCGCGGTTACGTCCATCACTAATGTACAGGCTGTTGGCGTTGATGAAGGCGATATCATCAAACAGATTGGCGATTATTTTTTGATATTGCGGGACGGGCGCATTTTTGCCGTCAATACAAAGACCATGCAGTTGACGGATCGCGTCAATGTCTATCGCCCACTCGCCGCTGGCACCAAGAAGCGTTATCGTTGGGAGGACGATTTTGAGGGCGCCGACTGGTATGACGAAATGCTGGTGCAGGATGACCATATCCTGATCACCGCTTATAGCTATCAGGACAACGCCACCGAATTTTCAATCTTCAAGCTGGACCAGGCAAGCGGCAAGGTCAGCCCGCAAGGCGTGTTCCTGATCAGCTCCGACGATTATTATGACAGCGACAATTACGCCACCCGGATCGTTGGTGACCGGCTGGTGATGTACACGCCTTACTCCGTAGAGCAGTTTGAAGACCGCGAAGATCGCCCGGTTATCCGCCGCTGGATGTCATCGGCTGATCGCGAAAAATATGAAGATGAAAATGATGGCGAGCTTCCCGGCAAACCGCTGTTTGACGCGCGCAATCTTTACAAGCCCGTGCTGCGGACGGGAGAGCCGACTATTCACACCATATCTGTCTGCCCTTTGGGAGCCTATCAGCCCGGAGCCGATCTGCGCTGCCGAACCACTGGCTTTGTGGGGCCGGAATGGGCGAAAATGTATGTTTCGCCGGAAAATGTCTATCTGTGGAACTCTTACGGCTATGAAGAATCCGATCCCTGGCGACAGGATAGCTGCAAGACTGAGCAACTCGCCACCATGCCAAAGCGACGTGATGTTATACCTGCCGCCCTCTATCGCATGAATGTCCGCACCGGTGAAACGGGTGTGGCTGGCGTTAGTGGCGGCGTGATCGACCAATTCTCGATGGAAGAGCAAGGCGACCGTTTTTATGCGCTAACGCCCTGGGCGACGGTGCGCTGCGAATATGACGACTATGAAAATCAGAATTATGTTGAGCATTTCAACCTGATGGCGCTGCGCGATGATGATTTTGATACCAGATTTGAGGCTGTCGCTGACCGCGCCTTCACGCCGCTGCCTGCTCTGCCCATTGGCAACATCGACACCATAGAGAATCGCTTTGTTGGCGATTGGCTGATCTATGGCGGGCGGAAAACGCTTGACCGATGGAGCGATGCGCCTGACGCGGAAAATGTGAAAAATGCCGCCTCCAACGCGGCGATTGCGGTTCCCATCGCACGACCGAAAGCGGCGCAGACTGTCCCTGTCGGGCACAGCATTGTCCGGCTGGAGCGGTTGGGCAATGATGCCGTTATCAACGGCTATCTGAAAGAAGATGGTTTGAATGTCAGTCTGCTCAAATTGGGCAAACAACCGCAAATCAGCAGCACTGCTTTTCTGCCCAATCGTTTTGAAAGCGAAAGCCGCAGCCATGCCTTTAACGGCATCACCGATATTGATGGCAGCGGTGTAATGGGCATTCCCACGGTCGAGAAAGTGGAGAATAGCAATCGCTATAATTGGTGGTCGGGTAAATCCGATCTCAGTTTCCTGACGCTCGATGCGCAGGGCAGGTTAGCGATCGCCGGAGAGTTGGAGGGCAAGAACGAGGATGAGGTGAAGGAGCATGAAACCTATAAATGCGAGGTTTCCTGTATCGACTGGTACGGCAATGCGCGCCCCATCTTCACGAAGGGACGCATATTCGGGCTGATGGGCACGGCCTTGGTCGAGGCGCGCATCAGACTTGGCCGCATCGAGGAAGTGCAACGGCTTGATCTGACGTCGCCGATCGGAACCGCGAGTTCCATCAAAGTTGTTGAAACCGCGGCTCCTGCAGCGAATTAGGCCGTGAACTCATAACTATCATTGCCGAGGCGTCGAAATGGCAAAGATATCGGAGGAAAATGCCCGCAGCCGATAGTCGCTCTACCGGAAAGGGCATTTTTCTTCGAGATCGAAGCCATTTCGGCGTCCTTTGGATTTGACCCATTTTGCCTAGAGCGTCGTTGGCAAGCGTTGAAATATCGACATATTCCTGCCGCTTGCCGCCTAGCCCCGAGCAAAATGGCCTCAAACCTCGACAATGATAGTTATGAATTCACGGCCTAATCCCCCGGCGAGGCCGC
>CAYVQO010000147.1:0-4442 GCA_964452835.1 uncultured Sphingorhabdus sp.
TGTTCGCCGCGATCAACTTCACCCTCGATGAACTGGCCTATGAATATCCGCATGAGCCCGTGCCGATGGGTTGGACGCCGCAGGGCTGGCTGGAGGAGCTGGTGTGGAGCGCGATAAGGGCGAAATTCCCCAATGGCGTGCCACCGCGCTGGCAGGCTTTGCTGGAGGAGGAACTCGGCCTGATCGGGCGGCTGAACTATGCTGCTTATTTCCTGACCGTCTATGACATTGTTAAATATGCCCGGGCACAGGACCCGCCCATTCTCTGCCAGGGTCGCGGGAGTGCGGCCAATTCAGCGGTTTGCTATTTGCTGGGCATCACAGCAGTCGACCCGGTTGAGAATAACCTGCTCTTCTCGCGTTTCTTGTCCGAAGAACGCGCAGAGCCGCCTGATATCGATGTCGATTTTGAGCATGAGCGGCGCGAGGAAGTGATGCAATATGTCTATCGCCGCTATGGCCGCCACCGTGCCGGGATTGTGGCGACTGTTATCCATTACCGCCCCAAATCAACGCTGCGTGAAGTGGGTAAAGCGCTGGGTTTCAGCGAAGATGTGACGGCGCGGCTGGCAGGCACAATCTGGGGCAGCTGGGGCGGCGAGGTAGAAGAAGCACGCATCCGCGAGGCAGGCTTTGATCCCGACAATCCCGAAATCCGGCGGTTGCGGCATATTGTTGCGCGCATCCTCAACTTTCCCCGCCATTTGTCGCAGCATGTCGGTGGCTTTGTCCTGACTGAGGACCGACTGGACGAAACGGTCCCTATCCTGAACGCGGCCATGGATGACCGCACCTTCATTGAATGGGACAAGGATGACATTGACGCGCTGGGCCTGATGAAAGTCGATGTGCTGGCGCTGGGGATGCTGACATGTATCCGGAAAAGTCTGGAGATGCTTGTTTCCTTGCAGCCAGTCCCTTCTCTCCTCCCGCCAGGAGAGAGGGAGATTCGCTTAGACCTCACCTCCATCCCGCCTGAAGACCCCGCCGTTTACGATATGCTCTGCAAGGGCGACAGCATTGGCGTGTTCCAGGTGGAAAGCCGGGCGCAGATCAACATGCTTCCGCGCCTGCGCCCGCGCGAATTATATGATCTGGTGGTGCAGGTCGCCATTGTCCGCCCCGGCCCAATTGAGGGCGAGATGGTCCATCCCTATTTGCGGCGGCGGCAGGGGCTGGAGCCGGTCGAATTCCCCTCGCCCGCGCCGCCGCACGATCCGGATGAACTAAAAGAGGTGCTTGGCCGCACCTTTGGCGTGCCGCTATTTCAGGAACAGGCGATGAAGCTTGCCATTGTTGCTGCCGAATTCACCCCCGACGAAGCCAATGGACTGCGCCGTGCCATGGCGACTTTCCGCAATCTGGGTACGATCGACCAGTTTAGGGACAAGATGGTCGGGCGGATGATGGCGCGCGGCTACACACAGGATTTTGCCGAACGCTGTTTCAAGCAGATTGAGGGCTTTGGCAGTTACGGCTTCCCTGAAAGCCATGCGCAAAGCTTTGCCTTGCTGGTTTACATATCCTCATGGATCAAATGCCATCACCCTGCGGTGTTCGCCGCAGCCCTGCTCAACTCACAACCCATGGGTTTTTACGCGCCTGCACAGATTGTCCGCGATGCCGTGGAACATGGGGTTGATGTGCTGCCCATGGATGTGAATGCGAGTGGGTGGGATAATGCGGTGATCCAGCATTCTCTCCGGAAGGGGAGGGGCGTAAATCTCCGCCTTGGCCTGCGCCAGATTGACGGCTTTCGCGAGGATTGGGCCAACGCCATTGCGGCCGCCCGCATGTCTGGACCCTTCACCGACATTGAAAGCCTGGCGGCCCGTGCAAAGCTGAATGATCAGGCGCTGAAACTGCTTGCCGATGCCGATGCGCTGCGTTCGCTGGGTCTCGACCGGCGGCAGGCTTTATGGGAAGTGCATCGGCGCCCCGGTCCGCCATTGCCGCTTTTTGCCGCCGCCGATGCGCGTGAGCTGGCAGCGGAGGCAGACGCGATGCTGCCGGCCATGGCGCTGTCAGAACATGTCGCCGCTGATTATCAGACGCACCGGCTGTCGCTGAAAGGCCATCCGATGCAATTTCTGCGGGGCGGCTTTGACCGGGAAGGCGTGCTGAGTTGCGCTGCTGTCAACGCCGCCAAAAATGGCCTGGCTGTGAAGGCCGCAGGCGTCGTCTTGATCCGCCAGCGGCCGGGAAAGGGCAATGCGATTTTCATTACCATCGAGGATGAAAGCGGCGTGGTGAATATTCTGCTCTGGGCGCGGCTGCTGGAGCGGCAACGTCGCGCCGTCATGGCGTCGCGGCTGATGGAAGTGCATGGTGAGGTACAGCGTAGCAAGGAAGGCGTCGTCCATCTGATGGCACACAGTATCATTGATCGCAGCGCAGAGCTGAGCCGTCTGTCCGAAACCCATGCCACGAATCCCGAGCTTGCCCGCGCTGATGAAGTCAACCGCCCCCAAGCCCCGCGCAGCCATCCGCGCAATGTGCGCATTTTGCCAAAGTCACGGGATTTTCATTAGCCAAGACTGCGCCTATGGCGTTCCCTAATGTCTGCGCTTCTGAACATCACCCAATCGATAACCGGCCAAAGCTGGCAATGGCGCGGAGGTGCAGCCGATGCCCGCGATCCGGATTTTGCGCCTGACGATCTGGTCACGCAATTGTTGCTGGCAAGGGGCGTAACGCGGGATGATCTGGAACGGCATCGCAACCCGACCATTCGAGGCTTCATGCCCGATCCATCCATCTTCCGCGACATGGATGTGGCGGCAGACCGTTTGGCCGATGCCGTGCAGGCAGGAGAGGTCGTGACCGTTTACGGCGATTATGACGTTGATGGCGCGACCAGCGCCGCGCTGCTGATCCGGCTGCTGCGCGAACTGGGGCTGGAGGCAGGCTACTACATACCTGACCGGCTGCTGGAGGGGTACGGCCCGTCGGGTGAGGCGCTGGAGAAATTGGGGGAAGCGGGCAACAAGCTGATCGTCACGGTCGATTGCGGGGCGATGGCCTTTGAAGCGTTAGCGCGGGCAAAGGCGGCGGGGATCGAAGTGATTGTGGTTGACCACCATAAATGCGCGGTTGAGCTGCCACAGGCCTTTGCCCTGGTGAACCCCAACCGGCTGGATGAAAGCGATGAGGGCGCAACGCATGGCCATTTGGCAGCGGTTGGTGTTGCCTTTCTGCTCGGCGCGGCAATCATCCGCGCATTGCGCGCACGCGGCTATTTCTCCGACCGGGCCGAGCCTAATTTGATGGCGTTGCTTGATATTGTCGCGCTGGGCACTGTTGCTGACGTCGCACAGCTGCGCGGGCTGAACCGGGCTTTTGTCGCACAGGGGCTGAAGGTCATGGCGGGCCGTCGCAATATCGGCCTCAATGCGCTCGCCGCCGCTGCACGGCTTAACCGGGCACCAGTCTGTTCTGACCTTGGCTTTGCCCTTGGCCCGCGCATCAATGCCGGGGGGCGCGTCGGCAAATCCGATCTGGGCGTACGCCTGCTAACAACTGAGGACCCCGAAGAAGCACGAATGATTGCGCAAGAGCTCGACCGGTTGAACGAAGAACGGCGAGCGATTGAAGCCGCGGTTCAGGAACAGGCAGAGGCGCAACTGGCCGGGCAGCATAACCGCGCCGTTGCGCTGGTGGCTGGTGAAGGCTGGCATCCCGGCGTCATTGGCATTGTCGCCGGCCGCATCAAGGAGAAAGCAGGGAAACCCGCCATTGTGATTGCCATTGACCGCGACGGCACCGGCAAAGGCTCTGGCCGCTCAATCGGTGGTGTCGATCTGGGCGCTGCCATCATATCCGCACGCGAAGCGGGGCTGCTGGTTGCAGGTGGCGGCCATGCGATGGCGGCAGGGCTGACCATATCGGCTGACAAGATTGAGGCGCTGGCCGAATGGCTTGATGACCGTCTGGCCGGCGATGTTGCTCGCGCAACGGCAGCAAAGGCCCTTTTGGTCGATGCCGTCCTCACCCCACGTGGACTGCAGCCTGCCTTTATCGAGGCGATTGAAAGCGCAGGGCCCTATGGCACTGGCTGGCCCGGGCCGCGTGTCGTCACAGGACCGGTGCGCGTCGTCAAATGCGATATTGTCGGAAAAGACCATGTCCGCGCCATTGTTGCAGGCGATGATGGCGCAAGCTTCAAGGCGATGGCCTTCCGCCAGGGCGAAAGCCAGTTGGGTCAGCAACTGCTTCATGGCGGCGGCGGACGCAAATATTGGCTGGCGGGCAGGGCGAAGATCGACGATTGGGGCTCTACGCCAAAGGCAGAGCTGCACATCGACGACTTGGCCTTTGCCGATTAGACATTGCCGAAATCCATGCCTTGACTAGACAAGGCCGAATCCGTAAAGGCGCGCTTCCATCATCGATGGCCCCTTCGTCTAGCGGTTAGGACGCGGCCCTTTCACGGCTGAAACACG
>CAYVQO010000148.1:0-4428 GCA_964452835.1 uncultured Sphingorhabdus sp.
GCGGTGAATTCGCCTTCCAGCTTGTCCCACGCAGCTTCGCGGCGCGCACGGTCGCGCGAGAGAACGCTTTCGCCGTTCATATTCTCTACGCGGTCGACATAGACTTCGACTTCGTCACCGACCTTCAGCGTGGAGGGTTGGCCGGGCATGGAGAATTCGCGCAGGGCAACGCGGCCTTCGCTCTTCAGGCCGACGTCGATCATGGCATGGTCATTGTCGATTGCGGTTACGGTGCCTTTCACAACACGGCCTTCAAAGCCGCCTTCTGCACCGCCAAGTGATTCGTTCAAAAGCGCTTCAAAATCAGAGCGCGTCGGGTTTGGCGAAGATGCCATAGGGTTGATATCCTTCATTCACATTTTATCCGGCCAATCGGTTGGTTCCGATGGTCTTTGACCAGAAATACCCCATAGGCCCCATGCCTATGCGGTGTCCGAAAAACGGCAGAAAACTCGGCAAACCCGCACTAAAATCAATACCGCACACAGCAAAGCTGAGCATTCAGACAAAGCCCCTGATGGTGCTTCGCCAAATGCCCCCGAATTGCGGTTTGATGCGGCCGGTCTAATTGGCTGACCGATTCTCTCTTCGTGCGTCCACCAGCTCTATCGCTCTCTGAACGGCTGCGCCTATAGTCAAATCACCGGTATCAAGCAAGATGGCGTCGTTGGCGGGCTTTAAGGGGGCTTCGACACGGTTGGCATCACGCTCATCACGTTGGCGGATGTCGGCGAGGATATTTTCAAAATCGACATCCAGCCCGCGATCAATCATTTCTGTCCAGCGTCGGCTTGCTCGGACCTCCGCAGAGGCTGTAACGAACAGCTTCACATCCGCATGCGGTGCAATGACAGTGCCAATATCGCGCCCGTCGAGCACTGCGCCTCCCGGCTGATTGGCGAAATCTACCTGGCGCTTGTTGAGCGCGGCGCGAACCTCCGCATGCACCGAGACCCGACTTGCAAAGCCGCCAATCTCTTCATTGCGCAACGCCGGATCGTCGAGCAGGCTATCCGGAAAATCGCAAGCCGCCAGTGCGTCTGACGGGTTCCCCGCATCGCCGCCATTCAAAGCCACCTGCCGCCCGACTGCACGATAGAGCAGGCCGGTATCGAGAAATGGCAGACGATAATGTGCGGCGAGGGCCTTGGAGATGGTGCCTTTGCCTGAGGCAGTGGGGCCATCAATGGCGATGATCATGAAGGTGATCCAAGCAGCTTACTTCTCTGCACTTCCGGCAGCATCAGCATTTGCATTCCCGGTCTCTTTCTCTTTTTCCAGATTCTCAATGGCGGCTTTTTTTGCTGGGTCCAGCAAAACCGTAAAGGCCATGCCCACAGCCATCACAACGCTGCCCATTCCGCCTTTGACCGAAGGCGATTTGGCGGCTTTCAGCATCTTGGGGAAGGTAACCAGAGCCAATGCCAAAATCAGAAAAAAGACCACCCATTCCATAACAGCTCCATATCGCCGCGTGCTTCCGATCGCCATGTAGGTGGGAATAAGGATGTTTCCAGTTCGATACCGTTGTCAGCATTGATAAACTATTCATTGCACCGTTGGCGGCACTCTTTGCAGCCGCGACAGCGACCATGATGGCAATCGCTCAACCTCCGATAAGCGGTGCGGCAATTGCGGCCCACGCTTCTGACTTCGCAATTGGCTGGCGCACTGTCACCCATGCCAGATAGCCAAGCCCTGCCCATAAGGTGAGCGGATGGATTTTCTTCATTGAGCGGAGGTCGAATATGGCCAGTGCACCGATAAAGATTGCTGCCAGATAGGCTGAGTCAAATGGTGGCGGACCGCTGTCGCGAAAAAGCCTGCTGATCCGGGAAAAAGCTGGGGCCATCATGGTGACTGTCGCAAGCAGCATCGCACGTTTGTGAATGTCGGGCCGGTCACGTTTCATCCAGCCGAACAGGAACAATCCCACAAACCATGAAGTGGTGCTTGCCTGTAGAAGGAAACCCGCATGGCGGGGAAGGCCGCTTCCGGTCATGGGCAGGCTGAGACTGGTGACAATCACCCAGACAGTAGACGCCACAATCGCAAGGACCAGCCAGGGGGCCATCGCCCCCCATTTGCGATGCGCGACAATCTGTCCGCTGCGTGCAAGCACAGCCTGCCATATCAGCAGCGCAAACCATGCCGTTCCAAATATGCCGTGGACAATGAACGCCATGGTCAGCGGCGGCGTATTGAAAATTGGCTGGAAGAAAAAGCTGCGGCTAAAGCCGACAAAAAGCGTGACAGCCAACGCCAGCGCAAGTCCCACGAAAAACGCGGTACGATGGCGTGATAAAGAGCTTGAACCTGTGGCCATTGCGCAAATCCCCTAATTGGCGCGACCCGTGACGCTATTTATCGTTCTGGCGAAGATTTTCCATCATAATTTCAAATGTTGGAAAGCTTGTCGCAATGGGTGACACATCATCGACGGTTACGCCGGACCGCACATTCTGCCCTGCAACCGCAAAGCTCATCGCAATCCGGTGATCGAGCGCGCTTGCCACGGTCGCGCCGCCAGCAAGAGCCTCACCGCCGCTGCCGTCGATAACCAGCCCATCCTCGCGTTCCTCCACCCGTGCGCCAATTGCGGTCAGCCCCGCCGCCATCAACGCCAGCCGGTCGCTTTCCTTGACGCGCAGCTCATCAAGCCCGCTGGTGGTTGTGCGGCCCTCGGCCATGCTGGCGGCGACAAAGAAGACCGGAAATTCGTCGATCATGCTGGGCGCAACATCGGAAGGGACTTCGATGCCTTTTAGCGCCGAATGCCGCGCGGTGATGTCAGCGACTGGTTCACCGCCCACCACGCGCTCATTGGAATAAGTGAGGTCCGCGCCCATCGCCTCCAGCATCTTGTAAATGCCGGTGCGTGTCGGGTTCATGCCGACATGGGTGACGGTGACTTCGCTGCCCGGAGTGATCAGCGCGGCGACAATCGGGAAAGCGGCGCTGGAGGGGTCGCCGGGCACCTCTATCTGCTGCGGCTTTAACTCGGCCTCACCAACCAAGCGGATATGGCGCACGCCACCGGCATCGGTCTCAACGTTGATCTCCGCGCCAAATCCGGCCAGCATCCGCTCACTATGGTCGCGTGTCGGCACTGGCTCGATGACTTCTGTAATGCCTGGCGTGTTCAGCCCGGCCAGCAGCACTGCGGACTTTACCTGTGCGCTGGCAACTGGCAGCCGGTAGCTGATCGGCACCGCCGGGCAGATCCCGCGCACCATCAGTGGCAGGCGGCCCCCTGGGCTCGCGTTGAACTCTGCACCTGTCAGACTCAGCGGATCAATGACGCGTCCCATCGGGCGTTTTGACAGGCTGGCGTCTCCAATAAAGGTCGCGCTGATCGCGTGGCTCGCCACCAATCCCATCAGCAACCGGGTAGAGGTACCGCTGTTTCCCATATCAAGCGCGGTTTCAGGTTGTAATAACCCGCCCACACCGACGCCATGGACGCGCCATTCGGCACCACCCCGATCATCCTGAGCATGTCGAAGGATCTGCGCGCCCATGGCACGCATCGCAGCGGCGGTCGCCAGCACATCCTCGCCCTCCAGCAGGCCCGCGATCCGGCTTTCGCCCACCGCCAACGCAGACAGCATTAGCGACCGGTGGCTGATGGATTTATCGCCCGGCACGCGCACTGTCCCGCGCAACGGTCCATTTGCAGAGAAGGTGGCGGGGCGGGGCGGGGCGTTGTGCATGGCGGGCGCTTTGGGCGGTAGGCTTGCCCTGTGTCAAAGAGATTTTTTTGACAGCCCGCTTACTCTGTGCCAAGGGCGGCGCCGATTTGGCGCGAGTCTCAATTTGCAGACCCGTATTCCAGCAATTTTGAAAGGATAAGAGGCCCACCATGGTGAAGGCTGAATGGGGAACGAAGCGCACTTGCCCGAAATGCGGCACGCGATTCTATGATCTGGGCAAGGAAGATCCGGTTGAGTGCATCGAATGCGGCAACCAGTGGACGCCCGAGCCTGTGCTGAAATCGAAACAGCCGCTGCCGTTTGAGGAAGTCGAAAAGAAGAAGGACGACGCCGATCTGGCTGATGACGATCTCGACATTGATGTTGATGCCGTCGATGGCGATGTGTCGCCTGATAATGACGTTGATCTGGGCGGCGATGATGATCTGGGTGTCGCCGGCGGGGATGACGACGGCAACGATGACCAATAATTGATGCTTGCACATTGGCGCGCCTTGGGAGTAAGGGCGCGCCTCGCAAGTTGAAATAGCCGCCTTGTTCGCGGCACTAACTAAAAGGCCGCGCATATGCGCGGTTGGATGGGGCCTTAGCTCAGCTGGTAGAGCGCTACACTGGCAGTGTAGAGGTCAGGGGTTCGACTCCCCTAGGCTCCACCAGCCTTCGACCGAGAGTCCTCGCATCAATCTCTGACAGTCTGGCAAAAACGGCCACGCTC
>CAYVQO010000149.1:0-4388 GCA_964452835.1 uncultured Sphingorhabdus sp.
CCATCATGTCGTGGGTCAGGATCAGGGTTTCATTGCCGAGTTCGACAACGGCTACGTCATCCAGCAGTCCACGCGCCGCCGGGTCGCTGGCCATGGCGCGCATCATGGCGATGAAGGCGGATTCGCTGGTCACAAAAATCCTCCCCCTCTGGGGGAGGTGCCGAGCGCAGCGAGGCGGAGAGGGCCTGTGTAGTTCCCCCACCGACCCGCCTTACGGCGGGCCACCTCCCCCAGAGGGGGAGGATTTAGGGGAGGACTAACCCCTTTTCTCCTTCGCCACAGCATCCAGCAAGCCGTTCACAAATTTCGCATCCTTGGCATCGAAAAAGGCGTGCGCGACATCGACATATTCGTCGATCACTGTGGCCGTCGGTATGTCAGCACGTGCGATAAGCTCATAAGCGCCGCACCGCAAAATTTGCAGCATTGTCTTGTCCAGCCGGGAAATCTTCCAATCCTCCAGCTTCGCCTCAATCAGCGTATCAATTTCGGCCCGCCGGGCATCAACACCCGTCACCACATCGTCGAAAAAGCTGCGTTCCGCCTTTGCATATTGCGCATCTTCAATTTCTGCGCCCAGGCGGTGCGCGTGAAATTCGTCAAGCAAGCGGGCAAGGCCGATCTGCTCCATATCCATTTGATACAACGCTTGCACAGCGGCAAGGCGGGCGGCGGATCTTGCTTTGCTCATAGTCTGACTTTCACGCTGGCCGCATGCGCGGGCAAACCTTCGGCGTCGGCGAGCGCGACTGCGGCGGGCCCAATGGCCTTGAGTGCTTTCTTGTCGAGCGCAATGAAGCTGGTGCGCTTCATAAAGTCGAGCACCGATAGCCCGGACGAAAAGCGTGCGCGGCGGCCAGTGGGAAGGACATGGTTTGGGCCTGCGACATAATCGCCAATCGCCTCCGGCGTCATCCGACCAAGGAAGACAGAGCCTGCATGGCGGACCATTTGGAACAGTTTCTCGGCGCGTTTATCATCGACCGCCAGTTCCAGATGCTCAGCGGCCAGAAGGTTGGCAAGCGGGATTGCCTCTTCCAGCGTGTGGGTGACGATGATTGCGCCATTGGCCTGCCAGCTTGCGCTTGCAACCTTGGTCGTGGCAAGCTGCGCCAGTTGCGCGTCCACCGCAACGGCCACTGCATCCGCAAATGCCGCATCATCCGTAAGCAGGATTGACTGGCTGGTCGGATCATGTTCGGCTTGGCTGAGCAGGTCGGCTGCGATCCATTCGGGTTTGTTTTTGCCATCGGCGACCACGACAATCTCCGACGGCCCTGCGACCATATCGATGCCGACTACGCCATATAGCTGCCGTTTGGCCTCTGCCACCCAGGCATTGCCCGGCCCAGTGATGACATCGACGGGTGCGATCCGCTCTGTACCATAGGCCAAAGCCGCAATCGCTTGTGCCCCACCCAGCCGCCAGATTTCATCGACGCCCGCCAGATGCGCTGCCGCCATAACGGTCGGGTTCACTTCGCCCTGCGGCGTTGGGGTAACCATCACCAGCCGCCCGACCCCGGCAACCTTGGCAGGAATGGCGTTCATCAGCAGCGATGACGGATAGGCGGCACGCCCGCCGGGGACATAAATGCCCGCGGCATCAACTGCACTCCAGCGTGCCCCCAAACGCACGCCTTGCTTGTCTGTATAATCGCGATCCTTGGGCAGCTGCGCCTTATGATAGGCCTTGATCCGGGTCGCCGCGAGCTTCAATGCATCGCGCAAGTCGGACGAAAGCGCCTTATAGGCTGCTGCGCATTCTTCGGCTGAAATCTGCCAGCCTTGTTCGCTCAGGTCGAAACCGTCAAAGCGCTCGGTAAGCTCAAGCAGCGCCACATCGCCGCGTGCACGCACATCGCGGATGGTCTGTTCGACGATGGAAGAAACATCGGCATCAGCCTCTCGCCGCGCGCCGACAAGTGCGTCAAACTGCTCGGCAAAGTCCGATTGGCTGGTCGCAAGTCTAAGCATTGGCCGCATTCCTGAACCGGTCAACCAAGGTACCGACAGCGGCATTGGTTTTGAAAGCTGCCCGGTTGACAACCAGCCGCGCCGAAACCTTGGCGATTTCCTCTACTTCTACCAGTCCATTTTCCTGCAATGTCTTGCCTGACGAGACCAGGTCGACGATCCGGCTGGAAAGTCCCAGCAGCGGCGCAATTTCCATCGCGCCGTTCAGCTTGACGCATTCCGCCTGAACACCACGTGCAGCGAAATGCTTTCGCGTCAGATTGGGATATTTGGTGGCTACGCGCACATGCGACCATGACCGCGGATCATCGGTTGCCGCGAGTTCAGCAGGCTCTGCCACTGAAATGCGGCAATGGCCAATATTGAGATCAACAGGCGCATATAGCTCTGAATAGTCGAACTCATCGATGACATCAGAGCCGACAATGCCCAGCTGGGCCGCACCATGGGCGACAAAGGTTGCCACATCAAAGGCGCGGACACGAATGATCTGAATGTCCGGATCGCTCGTCGCAAACATCAGTGCACGGCTGTCCTTGTCAAAAAAATCTGCGGCAGGCTCGATCCCTGCGGCACGCATAAGCGGCAGCGCCTCGTCCAGGATTCGACCCTTGGGGATTGCAAAGACAAGATTTCCGGCCATGATCGCCGGGCGCTTTAGGGGCGCTGCGCAGAAAGGGCAATATGGCGGAAGAGATGACCAGCGGGCTGATGGATGATGCGCGCATTGAAAATGGCATTCGCTGGCAGGCCGAACATTGCAGGCGCAACGGCGCGCCGGTAACCGGCCGGATCGTCGATGCGCAAGTGGCGCTTATGCTGACCGACACGGCGGTTGGGCAGCGCATTGCCAACTGGCCCGGGCTTCCGCTGGAGGATGCCATGCCATTGCGGCTCGCCGGAGGGTTTCACCATTTACTGCTGACGGGTGATGATGCGCGACTGGAAGCCGTTTATCGCGGTGAAATCGTGGATCAGGAGGAGGTGGACGCCATTGTCGCGGCTGTTACCGCCGATCATGATGCAAGGCTATTGCCTTGGCTGGACGGCCCGCCGCAAACCAACGAAGCGGGGCGGTCGGCCAGCTTCATGGCTGGATTGCTTTGGCTTTCGGGGCGGCTTGGTCCGCGTTTCGAGCTCAATGAGCTTGGCGCAAGTGCTGGCATCAACACGATGATGGACCGCTATCATTATGATCTGGGCGGCGTCACTGCAGGTCCGGCCGAGTCGCCGATGCAGATAAGGCCGGAATGGCGCGGTTCGCCTCCACCGCGAGCGCCAGTGGAAATTGTTTCGATTCGCGGTTGCGACCAGGCACCGATTGACCTGTCAGACCCGGATGCTGCCCTGCGCGTCAAAAGCTATGTCTGGCCGGAAAATGCCGACCGCATCACGCGCATGGACGCGGCCATTGCGCTTGCTGCTGAAAAGCGGCCTGATGTCGTCAAGGCGGATGCGCTGGATTGGGTGATTGACCGGCTGGCAGCACCGCAGCAAGCAGGCGTGACCAGAGTTTTCAATCACAGCATCGTCTGGCAATATATTCCCGCGGATCGGCGGAAGGCGATCAGCGAGGCGATTGAAGCGGCTGGTGCGGCGGCATCGCTCGAAAAGCCCCTTGTCTGGATGATGCTGGAAACCAACCGCGAAACCTTCGCCCATGAATTGCGCATCCGCTACTGGCCGGGCCCGGACGAATGGACGCTGCTGGCACAGGCGCAGGCGCATGGTTCATGGGTGGAGTGGTTAGGCTAGCAGCCAGTCCCGCATGGCCCTGGTTACCGCATCCGGCGCTTCCCAGGGTGAGAAATGGCCAGCGTCGTCAATGCGCACCACCGTCACATTGGCGACATGCTCTTCTATCCCGTCCAACTGGCAGGGCAGCAGCGCAGGGTCCTTCATCCCCCAGACGATCAGCGTCGGCACATGCAGCTTGGGAAACGGCTTTTGCAGGAAGTCGCTCGTTTCGATCACCGCATCCATCGACGGCACATCCATGGGGGAAGCACGGTACCAGTTGAACATCGCGGTCAGCGCGCCGGGCTGGCTCCATTCGTCAAGATAGGCGGCACGCTCCGCATCGGACACTGCCGAGGCTTCCAGATGGCGCATGAAACTATGCTCGAAAAACCAGTCCAGGCCATTTTCCGCGATGCGTTTCTCCAGCGCATCGCCGCGGAAGGTGCGAATATATTGGCACGCCTGCCGCTGATCCAGATCCTCGATGATTGTTTTCTGGTAGATATAGGGATGGGGCGCATTGGCGATGATCAGCCGCTCGATGCGATCAGGCCGGGTCAGCGCTGCCGCCCAGCCAATCGCACCGCCCCAATCATGCGCGGCGAGATTGAAGCGATCAATGCCTAGCGCATCGGCAAGCGCAAACACGTCTGCCACCAGCTTGGGCACCA
>CAYVQO010000150.1:0-4356 GCA_964452835.1 uncultured Sphingorhabdus sp.
TTCGCAGGCTTCGCCTCTGGCTCAGCCTCAATCGCGGCTTCCAGTTCAGCACGGGTCACGGTTTTGTCGGTTACCTTGGCCTTGTCGAACAGGAAGTCGACCACCTTGTCTTCGAACAAGGGCGCGCGCAGTTGGGCTGCGGCCATTGGGTTTTCCTGCAGATATTGCACGAAACGCTGGCGGTCCTCGGCGCGATATTGCTGCGCCGCCTGGTTCACCAGCATGTTCATTTCCTGATTGGAAACCTCAACCCCATTGGCCTGGCCGATTTCGGAGAGCAAAAGCCCCAAACGCACACGGCGCACGGCAATGTCGCGATAATCCTCGCGCTCGGCTTCCATTTCCTTGCGCGCAGCTTCCGGATCGTCCTCGCGCGCAACTTCCTGTTCCAGTTGCTGCCAGATCTGCTCAAATTCAGCTTCCACCATTGCCGGCGGCACTTCAAAATCATGGGCTGCGGCCAACTGATCGAGCAATTGGCGCTTCATATAGGTGCGGGTCAGGCCATTTAATTCCTGCTCGACCTGCACTTTCATCAGCTCTTTCAGCTTGTCGAGGCTTTCAAGGCCGAAGGATTTGGCCAGCTCATCATCCAGCTTCGCTTCAGCAGGCTTGCGCACTTCGCCGACAACAATGTCAAAGGTCGCAGCTTTGCCAGCCAAATCTTTTGAGCCATAATCTTCGGGGAAGGTTACGTTGATGACCTTGGCGTCATTGGCTTTCACGCCCACCAGTTGGTCTTCAAATCCCGGGATCAGCTGACCAGAACCAAGTTCGACGGACATGCCCTCGCCTTTGCCGCCGTCAAAGGGAACGCCATCAACCTTGCCTTCAAAATCGATAACAACCACATCGCCGGTTGCAGCCTTGTAGCTTTTTGCCGCTGCTTCAAACCGCTTTTGCCCGGCAACAAGACGAGTCAGCGCCGTGTCAACTTCGCTGCCTTCGGCCTCAACCTGCAACCGTTCAAGCTCCAGATTGTCAATATCGACTGCCGGAATGGCCGGCAGGACTTCAAAATGAAAATCGACCACGGCGTCTTTGCCGGGCGCATAATCATGATCCAGATGCACATGCGGCTGGGTTGCCGGGCGCAGCTTGTTTTCTGCGATGGTTTTTTGCACGCCGTCCTGAATTGAGCTGTTCAGCGCATCCTGCATCAACGCTTCGCGGTGCATTTTCTTGACCAGATTGGCAGGCACCTTGCCAGGGCGGAAGCCAGGCATGCGGACTTGTGGTGCAATCTTCTTCACCTCGTCATCGATCCGCGCCTCAATATCGGCAGCGGTAACGGTGATGCGATAGGCCCGCTTCAGGCCTTCATTCTGGGTTTCTTGCGCTTGCATAGCTATTAACTCTAATCCTCAAAACTGCGCTTTGATTGGCGCAATGCGAAACTGTTTCAAACGGGCGAGCCCTGGCGCTGGAAAGCGGCGGTTGGTGCGGGCGAAGGGACTCGAACCCCCACACCTTGCGATGCCAGAACCTAAATCTGGTGCGTCTACCAATTCCGCCACGCCCGCGCCGCCACTCCGGCCATGGCCGTGCGGTCGGGAGCCTCTAACGACATTGGCCCTTAAGGGCAAGAGTGGAAGCGGCACATTGTTTATTGCCAAAGACGGCCGCCTCTAACGCCCTATTTTTTGGTCTCTTCAATCATGACGTCAAAAACTGATGGCTTTCGCTTTTTCTTCTTTTTTGTGTCGCCCGCTGGTGTCGCCTTTGGCGGAATCACAGTCGCGCTTTCAATCATGCCGCGAACCTCGGGCAGATAGGCGTCAAAATAATGCAATGCGGGCGCGACATAATTGACGATATATAGACGGCCATCAATGATCGCAGCGGTTGCCTCGCCCCGGCGTTCGATATCTTCATCCTGCGCCGCATAGGTATAGCCAAAACGCACCCCATCATGCGACCCAAGCTTTGCAGGTTCGACTTTCCCCAATTTGAAGACTGAGGATTGCAGCACCATTCGGTTGGTTGCCTCAAACAGTTCAGCAATATCCGTTGGCAACATGTCCTTTTTGAAGCGCGGCAGCTTTTCCGTGGTTGCCCAGCCCTGCCGCAGGATGGGCTCACCATCCTCTATCGCGCCAAAAAAGGTAAGCTCGTTTAGGTTGATGCCATCGCGGGTCCAGGCCTCGCTGCGGCGGGAAGGACGCATGGATGAACGGTTCCAATCGGTTGCGGGTTTCACCTGGATCGTGCCCTTGGCAACCTTTACCTCTTTTGCGGCGGGCATCGTAACCCAGCTCGCCAGCGCCGGTACAGTTACCGTGCTGATCAAAGCCAGCGCCATCAGGCATTCGCGCATATGTCTCATTGCGCCGCCGCCATCATGGAAACAATGCCATGGTCATCCGCATCTGGCCTCCGTTCCAAATATTGCGAAAGCGCCTTCCGCCCCTCAACCTTTGCACCGGTGCGGATTAGCGACACGCCCAGCCCACGCCAGCTTTCCGCCAGAGTTGCATCCTTGGCAATGGCCTGTCGGTAAAAGCCAATGGCCTTTGCGAAATCACCCTCCTTGGCACGGGCGCGGTAAAGTTCACCGCGTGCATAGAGCAATTCGGCCGTCCAGTTGCCCCGCGCCATGCTTTCCAGCAGAAATTCGGTCGGGCCGAACTGCGCCAGTTTCACCTGATCATCGATAAGTTGCGGCCACCAAGGCGCCATGGCCTTGCGATAGCTCTCAGCGCCCAGCGTCTGTTTTCCGTTGCGCCTGCCAATGGCGGCGGCACGAAGATATTCCATCCGTTCTTTGGTATTGGGATGCGACATGAAAAAATCGCTGCTGGCATCCATGGCTTTGCGCATCTGCCGCCCTTCCGCGCTGCTATCCATTTCGGCGCGCAATTGCTCCCAAATTTCAGACGCGGCGATGGGGTCATAGCCGTTGCGCGCCAGATCATCGAGGGCAACCAGATCGGCCTGCCGCTCCATTTCACGATTGAATGAGAAGATCGAACCGATCAGGCTGATTTGCGCAAACATAGCGCCCGGCACAAAACGCAGCCAGCTCATCGCGTCGGTTTTCGATTTGATGTTATGGAACATCTGAATCGAATGTCGCTTTTCAAAATGCGCAAATTCATGGCCAAGCACCGTCGCCAGTTCCGCCTCATTCCGGGTACGCAGCAGCAGGCCACTCCACACCACCATCATGCCATTGGGTGCCATCATCGCGTTATAATGCGGCGTACGGACGATATAGACGCGCGTAGCGCCACACCGATCCTGCCCGACCGCCTTACAGAGCACACCGCGCACATAGCCATTGAGGGCGGGATCATTCATCAGGAAAGGCGAATTTTTCAGCTCATGCTCATATTCATCCATTTGCTGCCAAATGCCCCGTTCGACTTCATCACGCGGGCCATAATCGACGGCTTCGGGCGCAAGATGGGCTGATGACGGCGCGGCGGCAACCATCATGGCACTTGCCAGCAAAGCTTTAACCAGGCGCTTCATTTCGGTGCCTTTCCGCTGGCGATACCGGCGCGCACCGGAAAGCCTTCAAGCAATTCCGAAATCCGCAGCGCTGCTCCTTCGGCTGTCCGCACATCGCCGCCCATTTTCACATCGACGTTGATCCAGACAAGGTCGCCGGTCTTCAAATCCACAAGCCCCGCATAGCCCATATTCACTTCGGCAGGCGCTTCTGCCCCGATGGCCGAGGCAATCAGCCGGGCGGTTCTGCGACTGGTCGATTCATAGCTGTCAAAGGTCCAGAAAAACAGGCCATAGTCTGCATTGCCCAACGCACCCAGACGCGATGCGCCTTGCCCCAATGTCCAGTCAAATTTCGCTTCCTTGGTCGGCAAGGGGTCCAGAGCAAATAGCCTGTGCCTGATCACACTGTCCGCCACGGTTTTGAACAGCTTGCGGTAATCGGACATCAGCTTGGCATCGTCACCGCTAAGGTCCGGCATCAGTTTAAGCTCAATGTTGCGCTCGGCCTGCGCTTTGCCCAATGCGGCGGTCAATTGATCGCGTGCCTGCTCGGTCCAGCCAGCATTGGGCTGGTCTAGCCCGCCGGTCGATTGTTCGCTGACGGTGACATCGGGGCGAAACAGCACGACGCGAACCTGACCCTGCGCAGGGAAGGAAAAGGTCTCACTGGTCAACGACTTGCGCGATTGGGCATAGGCCGCAGAATGAAGCGAAGAAATGCCAAGGCAAAATGCCGCGGCAATCAACATCGGAGCAAAAATACGCGCCATCAGGTTCCCAAAGGTGCGCTGATGAGAATACACCAACGCAAAGCACTATCTCGCCCGCTTAGCCGTTTTGCGCAAGCGGGAAATTTGAACGAACCAGCCCCTCGGATATCCAGGCCTATCCCAGCGCCTT
>CAYVQO010000151.1:0-4313 GCA_964452835.1 uncultured Sphingorhabdus sp.
AGCATGGGCTCTGGATCGGCGGCAAGCACACGCTCGATTACGGCGGCGGTGAGCTGGACGTCATCAACCCCGCCACCGAGGAAGTGATCGCGCGCGTCGGGCTCGGCAACGCCGCCGACCTCGATCGCGCCGTGGCGGCCGCACGCGCGGCCTTGCGTGGCCCCTGGTCGCGCTTCACGCCCGACGAGCGCACGCGCGTCATCCTGCGTTACGCCGAACTGATCGAAAAGCACGCCACGCTGATCACCGAGCTCGCCGTGCTCGACAACGGCATGCCGATCGCGATCGGCGAGTCGTGCTCGATGTTCAGCGCGCTGTTCCTGCGCTACTACGCCGGCTGGCCGACCAAGATCGCCGGGCAGACGCTGCCCTCCGCGGCGCTCGGCAAACGCCCGCACGAGCTGTTCGCCTACACGGCGCGCGAGCCTATCGGCGTCGTCGGCGCGATCACGCCGTGGAACTACCCGTTCGGCATGGAGATGCTGAAGATCGCACCCGTGCTCGCGACAGGCTGCACGCTGGTGCTGAAGCCCGCGGAAGATGCGCCGCTCGCCGCACTGCTGCTCGCCGAACTCGCCGCCGAGGCCGGCATTCCCGACGGTGTCTTCAATGTCGTCAGCGGCCTCGGCGAAGTCGCCGGCGCCGCACTCGCCGCCCATCCCGGCGTCGACAAGATCAGCTTCACGGGTTCGACCGAAGTCGGCCGGCACATCGTCCGGGCGTCGGCCGGCAACCTCAAGAAGGTCTCGCTCGAACTTGGCGGCAAGTCGCCCGTGTTCGTGTTTCCGGATGCCGACCTGCAACAGGCGATCCCGGGCGTCGCGATGGCGGCCTTCCTGCTGCAGGGCCAGAACTGCGTCTGCGGCAGCCGCGTGTTCGTGCACGCGTCGATCGCGGAAGAACTGACCGCCGGCGTCGCCGCGTTCGCCAAGGGCATGAAGCTGGGTTCCGGCCTCGAGCGCGACACCATGATCGGCCCGGTCATCTCGGGCGTGCAGAAGAAACGCATCGAAGGCTTCTTCGAGTCGGCGCGCCAGCAGGGCGCGCGCTGCCTGACCGGCGGCGCACCGGACCCGCGTCGCGGCCACTTCGTCACGCCGACGGTCTACGTCGACTGCCGCCCCGACATGCGCATCGTGCAGGAAGAGATCTTCGGCCCCGTGATGGCCGTGCAGACTTTCGATCACATGAATCTCGACGCGCTCGCCGAGCTCGCCAACGCGACGCCGTATGGGCTTTCGGGCAGCGTCTGGACGCGCGACCTCGGGACGGCGCACCGCATGGTGCGGCTGATCGACTCCGGCCAGCTCGGCGTGAATTGCCACGCTGCGATGGATCCTTCCATGCCGTTCGGCGGCTTCAAGCAATCGGGCTGGGGCCGCGAGTTCGGCGCCGATGCGCTCGAACTCTACCTGCGCACCAAGGCCGTCACGTTCACCTGGAGCTGAAGGCACTCGCGCGATGCCGAATCGCACTGCCCTCGTCGTCGGCGCCGGCATCGGTGGACTCGCAGCCGCGCTCGCGCTCGCGCGCCGCGGCTGGGACGTGCGCGTGCTCGAGCGCGCGGCATCGCTCGGCGAAGTCGGCGCCGGCCTCACATTGAGCCCGAACGCGATGCGGGCTCTGGACTGGCTCGGACTGCGGTCGGCGCTCGCTCCCCACCTGTTCGCGCCGCCCTACCAGATCTCCGAAGATCCGCTGACGGGCGCCGAATCGGGCCGCCTCGTGCGCGGCGACCGCGCGATCGAACAGTACGGCGCGCCTTATGCGTTCATCCATCGCGCCGACCTGCACGCGACGCTCGCGGAAGTCCTGCTGACGCTCGCGCCCGATGCGCTGCTGACCGGCGTGGCCTGCGCGTCGGTGACGCCCGAAGCCGACGGCGCCGTCGTGACCACGTCGACCGGCCAAGCCTTGCGCGCCTCGCTCGTGATCGGCGCCGACGGCCTGCGCTCGAGCGTGCGCGCCGCGCTGCTGGGCCGCGAAAACGCGCGGTACACCGGCTTCGTCGCCTGGCGAGCGCTGCTCGACTACGACCTCGCGCCGCCGGGCTCCATACCTGCTGGGTCGGCGGTCACCTGGGGTCCCGGTCGATGCTTCGTGCGCTACCGGCTCGAGGCGCGCCGCCAGTTGAATTGCGTGGCGTTCGCGCGCGAGGCCCAGTGGGAGCCCGAAGACTGGTCCGTGCCTGCAGACCCGGAAGTGCCGGCGCGACTGTTCGACGACTGGCACCCGACGCTGTCGGCGCTGCTGCGCGCGGCGCCGCGCGTGCGCTGCTACAAGTGGGGCCTGTTCGATCGCGACCCGATCGACCGCTATGCGTACGGCCCGATCGCGCTGCTCGGCGATGCGGCGCACCCGATGCTGCCCTTCCTCGGCCAGGGCGCAGCGCTCGCACTCGAAGACGCCGTCGTGCTGTGCCGGGCGCTGGAGCAGTACGACGATATCGGCGAGGCCGTGCAACGCTACAGCCGCGTGCGCCAACCGCGCGGCTCGGCCGCCCAGCTCGAGTCACGCGCCGCCGGGCTGCGGCTGCACGGCGAAGGCGCAAGCCCGCGCGCCGTCAACGAGGAAACGCTCGACTATTTCGTCTACGACGCGGCGACCGTTCCAGTATGACGCACACGATGGGCGGTGCGTTCGAAGGTCGCGTCGCACTGGTGCAGGGTGGCTCGCAGGGCATGGGCCGCGCAACAGCCCTCGCGCTGGCCGCGGCGGGCGCCACGGTCATCGTCGCGGCGCGCGGACGCGACGCCTGTGAGTCGACCGTTGCGCAGATCGAAGCGTCGGGCGGCCGCGCTGCCGCGATGCCGGTGGACGTCACCGATCCCGACAGCCTCGCGGCGCAGTTCGCCGCAATCGAGAGCCGTTACGGCCGGCTCGATCTCGCGTTCAATAATGTCGGCGCGACGCTCGGCACCTCGCCGACGCACGAGACGCCCAGTGAACGATTCGTTCGCACGCTCGACGTCAATCTCGTGTCGATGTTCCGCTGCATGCAACACGAGATCGCGCTGATGCTGCGCGGCGATGGCGGCGCGATCGTCAACACGAGTTCGATCGGCGGTCGCCGCGGCTTTGCCAACATCCAGGATTACTGCGCCGCCAAGTGGGGCGTCATCGGGCTCAGCAAGTCCGCCTCGCTCGAGTACGCGACGCGCGGCATCCGCATCAACGTGATTGCCCCCGGCCTCGTCGACACGGCACGCTTCCAGGCCGCGCGGGCCAACTACCCACAGCAGATCGAGCAGCGACTGGCCGAGATACCGATGGCCCGCCCGGGCAGCGCCGACGAAGTGGCCGCAACGGTGCTGTGGTTGCTGAGCCCGGCGGCGCAGTACATGACCGGCGAAGTCATCGCGCTGGACGGAGGCGAATGCGCGCGATGAACACACCTGCACCGCCCCCCGTGATCGACCGAGCCTTCCTGCGGATCGCCGAGGGCCTGATCCACTATCGCCACGCCGGCGCGCCATCCAGCGAACCGCCACTGTGGATGATGCACGCCGCGCCGGCGTCATCGCGTTCGCTCGAACCCTTGATCAGCGCGCTCGCCGCAGGCCGACGCGTCTACGCGCCGGACACACCGGGCTACGGCGACTCCGCGCCGCTTGCGGCAGCAGCGCCTGAGATCACCGACTACGCGGGCGCGATGCTGCGCAGCCTCGATGCGCTCGGCCTCGAGGTCGTCGACCTGTACGGCTTCCACACTGGCGCGCACATCGCGATCGAGATGGCGCTGGCGGCGCCGCAGCGCGTGCGCCGCGTCGTGCTCGACGGCCTGCTGGTGCTCGACGACGCCGCGCGCGAGGAATTCCTCGCGCACTATGCGCCCGAGATCCGACCCGATGCGGCCGGGCTGCAGTTCACCTGGGCCGTCAACTACATCCGCGACCAGGCCTGGTTCTTCCCGCATTTCCGGCGCGACGCCGCGCACAACCTCGGCCGTGGCGCGATGAGCGCCGAGGTGCTGCATTACCTTGCGACCGAACTCGTCAAGGCGATCGGCACGTATCACCTGGGTTATCGGGCCGTGTTCCGGCATCGGGTCGTCGAGCGGCTGCGCGAACTGCGCCAGCCGACACTGCTGACAGCGGATGCCTCGGACCCGACCCGCGCGGGGCTCGCGACGATCGCAGCCGCCTGCCCGCATTTGCGCTTCGAGCGGCTCGAGCCCAGCGACGACCCCGCCCTGACGCCCGACAAGGCGCAGCGGATCGACGACTTTCTCAGTCCCGCACGACGCGAAAGCCGAACGTAAAGCGCCGGTCGGTCGCGTTCATCTTCAAGCGGAACGCCGCGCGCGTGCTGGC
>CAYVQO010000152.1:0-4227 GCA_964452835.1 uncultured Sphingorhabdus sp.
TCGACCGAGAGTCCTCGCATCAATCTCTGACAGTCTGGCAAAAACGGCCACGCTCGACTAAGGCCCAGCCATGCACTTTCTTGACCAAGCCAAAATCTATGTGAAATCGGGGGGCGGTGGCCCTGGCGCGGTCAGTTTCCGGCGTGAGAAATATATTGAATATGGCGGTCCTGATGGCGGCAATGGTGGCCGCGGCGGGGACATAATCTTCGAGGCAGTCGCGGGCCTCAACACCCTGATCGATTTCCGCTATACGCAACATTTCAAGGCACCGCGCGGAACCGGCGGCGCGGGGCGGGATCGCTATGGTGCAGGCGGCGAGGATCTGGTGATCAAGGTTCCGGTCGGCACGCAGATATTGGCCGACGACGATGAACGCAGCCTGCTTGCTGACTTGACTCAAGTGGGTCAGCGGATCACTTTCCTGCGCGGCGGCATGGGCGGACGCGGCAATGCAAGCTATAAGACCAGCACCAACCGCGCCCCGCGCCAGCACCAGCCTGGTGAGCCGGGTGAGGAAATGTGGGTCTGGCTGCGGCTGAAATTGCTCGCTGATGCGGGTCTGGTCGGAATGCCCAATGCAGGCAAATCAACTTTCATCAATCAGGTCTCAAACACCAAGGCAAAGGTTGGTGCCTATGCCTTTACCACCACGCGTCCGCAGCTGGGCGTGGTCAGTCACAAGGGGCGTGAGTTCGTGCTGGCGGATATTCCAGGCCTGATCGCAGGTGCGGCGGAAGGTGCAGGGATAGGCGACCGCTTTTTGGGGCATATTGAGCGTTGCCAAATATTGATTCATTTGATCGACGCCACGGGCGATGATCCGGTGGCCGCGTGGCACACTGTATGTGAAGAGCTTGAGGCCTATGGCGCAGGCCTTGAAGACAAGCCGCAAATTGTTGCCTTGAACAAGGGCGATTTGCTCGATGAAGAGTTGATGGCGGATATTGCCGCGCAACTGGAAGCCGAAGGAGCGCAAGAAGTTATTTCGATTTCTGGTGCTACCGGAGCAGGGATTGACCGCGTCCTTGACCGCGTGCTCGCGGCGCTGCCTGATAAGAGTAGCGTCGAACAGTCTCGTGGAGACGGCGAGGAAGGCACATGGTCGCCCATCTGAACCTTGCTCTCCAGCGGTTGATCGTCGTGAAAGTCGGCTCTTCGCTGCTGGTCGAACCGGACGGACTGGTGCGGCATCGCTGGATGGAAACGCTGGTTGCCGATATCGCTGACCGGCACCGGGCAGGGCAGCGGATTATCATCGTCAGTTCGGGCGCGATTGCGCTGGGTGCACGGCGGCTGGGGCTTGAAAAAGGTGGCCGGGCAAGCCTGGCGGATGCACAGGCGGCGGCTTCGGTTGGGCAGATTTTGCTCTCGAGCATGTGGGCTGATTTGCTAGCAGCACAGGGTCTGACGGCCGCCCAGATGCTGGTGACGCTTGATGATCTTGAGGATCGACGCCGCTATTTGAACATCACTGCCACGCTGGACCGGCTACTAAGCGCGGGTGCGGTGCCCGTGATCAACGAAAATGACAGTGTGGCAACGCAGGAAATTCGCTTTGGCGACAATGACCGGCTGGCAGCCCGCGTGGCCCAGGCAGCGGGCGCAGGTGCTGTGCTGTTGCTATCGGACGTCGATGGTCTTTACGATCGCGACCCGCGCGATCCAGCTGCGCAGCATATTCCTCTGGTGGAAAAAATCGACGGTCATATTCGGGTTATGGTATCGAGCGGGTCTGGTTCGAACATGGGTTCGGGCGGCATGGCGTCGAAGCTGGATGCAGCGGAGATTGCGACGCGTGCGGGGATCGGCCTTGCGATAGCATCCGGCCTGCGCGATCACCCGCTGGCAGCATTGGCTGACGATGCGCCCGCCACATGGTTCGCGCCGCGCCAAGGGGCCAGTGCCCGCAAAATATGGATCGGCGGACGGCTTTCGGTGAAGGGCCGGATAAGGATTGATGCAGGGGCCGCAAAGGCGCTGCGCGGTGGTGCCAGCCTGCTGCCCGCCGGTGCGCGCGAAGTGAGCGGAGACTTCCGTCGCGGTGATGTTATCGAGATCGTCCACCCCAATGGCGAAACGCTGGCGCGGGGCCTTTCTGAATATGACGCGGCCGATGCGGCACGCATCTGCGGCAAGAAGTCCGTCGAACTGGAGGCAGTCCTTGGCACTGTCCCGCGTCAGGTGCTGGTGCACCGCGATCAGATGGTGATGCTTTGAAGACAGTAGCGCTTACCGGGGCGACTGGCTTTGTTGGGCGTGCGACGCTTGAGCGGTTGCTTGACTCTGGGTGGAAAGTCCGTGCGCTCACGCGCCGCGACCAACCGAAGCGTGCCGGTGTGACATGGATTGAAGGCGCGCTCGACAGGCCAGAAAGCCTGACGGTGCTGTGCGACGGTGCGTGTGCCGTGCTGCATGTTGCTGGCGTCGTAAATGCGCCTGACGCCGCCGGATTTGAAACAGGCAATGTGACCGGCACAGCAAATATGTTGGCCGCGGCCAAACAGGCAGGCATTAAGCGCTTCGTTCATGTCTCGTCGCTGTCGGCGCGCGAACCGCAATTATCCAACTATGGCGCAAGCAAGGCGAAGGCCGAAAAGCTGGTGGCTACCAGCCTGCTCGATTGGACAATCATCCGCCCGCCGGGTGTCTATGGCCCTGGCGATACCGAAGTGTTTGAGATGTTCCGCATGGCGCAGCGCGGCTTTTGTTTGCTGCCACCCGCCGGGCTTGGTTCATGGATCCATGTTGATGACCTTGCGCGCTTGCTTGTTGCCGTGCTGCCGCCGCATGAGGACGCTACTGCACGCATTTTTGAGGCTGACGACAGCGAACCAGGCGGCTGGACGCATGAAGGCTTCGCCCGCGCCATTGGCTGGGCGCTTGGCAAGAGAGTGACGACATTTAATGCGCCGCGCCCAATGCTTCTTGCTGCCGCCTGGGCCGACCGTTTGGTGCGTGGGCGAAAGGCAAAGCTGACACCCGACCGAGCCAGCTATATGAGCCACCCTGATTGGGTGATTGATCGCAATGCGGCCCCTCCGGCTGCGCTGTGGCAGCCGCTGGTAATGACACGTGATGGCCTTAAATCGACCGCCCGTTGGTATAAAGCCAATGGTTGGTTATAGCTTCTGGCTATAAGTTGCCGTTTTGACGCCGCAATCCGCTGCCAAAGGCGGGCCAACACAGAGTAGGGAAGCAAAATGACCGACCGCAGCGCAATGTTCGACAAGCTCAAAGGCCTGATAGAGCCGTTCAACAAAAAGGGTGTTGAATTGACCGACGCCACGACCTTTGCCGGCGACCTTGAATGGGACAGCCTGACGGTAATGGATTTTGTGGCTGAGGTTGAGGATACATTCGATATCGTGATTACCATGAATATGCAGGCTGAAATTGAAACAGTCGGGCAGTTGGTGGATGCGGTGTTGAAACTGACCGATTGAGAATCCCCAAGTTTCGTCATCCCGAACTTGTGTCGGGATAACAGGCAGCGGCAGCGTGATGGCCTGGAACGAAGTCGCCAACGGTGAAACAAGTTCAGGCTGACGAAAAGTTTTTAGGGCACGAAAATGACTGACCTTTTCTCCAAATTCGATTCCTTGATCGAACAGCGCGCAGCGCTTCTCTCCACGGGCCTCACCGATCCGTTCGGGCTGGTTATGGAGCAGGTGCTCAGCCCGACTGTCGCAATATGCAACGGGCGCGAGACGATCCTGCTCGGCACGTACAACTATATGGGCATGACTTTCGACGATGATGTCATCGCTGCGGGCAAACAGGCCTTTGACGATTTCGGCGCAGGCACCACGGGCAGCCGAGTGCTCAACGGTACTTTTGATCCGCACAAGGATGTTGAGGCCGCGCTGCGCGAATTTTACGCCATGGATCATGCCATGGTCTTTTCCACCGGCTATCAAGCGAACCTCGGAATCATCAGCACGATTGCGGGCAAGGGCGATTACATCATCCTCGATATCGACAGCCATGCCTCTATCTATGATGGCTGCAAGATGGGCGATGCCGAGATTGTTGCCTTCCGCCATAATGATGTCGAGGCATTGGAAAAGCGGCTGAAGCGGCTGCCCGCAGAGGCCGGCAAGCTTGTGGTGCTGGAAGGCGTCTATTCAATGCTGGGCGATGTCGCGCCATTGAAAGAGATGATCCGCATCTCCAAGGAAGCGGGCGCAATGGTGCTGGTCGACGAGGCGCACAGCATGGGCTTTA
>CAYVQO010000153.1:0-4177 GCA_964452835.1 uncultured Sphingorhabdus sp.
ATATGCACCGAGCAGGCCCCGCACGCGGCAATGCCACAGCCAAATTTCGTGCCGGTTAGGCCGAGATCCTCACGGATTGCCCACAGCAAAGGCGTATCCGGTTCAGCCTCTATACTGACGGCTTTTCCGTTGACTGTCAGGCCAATGGCCATGGCTGCGCTCCTCTTTGCTGCTCCCGATTAGGTTTTGTATAGCAACCCAATTAGCAGTGCGCCAGTGCCAGCCTTATTTGCGTAGGCGGATCAGCCCTTCCTGCGCGCAGGTCGCCACCAGCCGCCCATCACGGGTATAAATTGACCCGCGATTGAACCCACGCCCGCCACCGGTCCATGGGCTGTCACAACTATAGAGCAGCCAGTCATCGACGCGGAAATCGCCGTGCAGCCAGACGGCATGATCAAGGCTGGCGGTCATCATCCCCGGCGTCAGCCAGGTTACGCCATGCGCCAGCGTGCAGGTGCCCAGAAGCCAGCTATCGCTTTGATAGGCAAGCATGGCGCGGTGCATGGCGGGGTCATCGACTGTGCGTTCCCGCAGGCGGAACCAGATATCCTGCCGTGCGGGCAGCCTTTTGTCCCCGCCCAGCCAGTCGCGTGGCTCAACCGGACGGCTTTCAAAGGCGCGGTCGCGCAGAAAATTGTCGCGGAATTTTTCGGGAATCTGATGGGCAAAACGGTTGCGCAGCTCGGCCTCGGGCACCAGCTCCTCTGGCGCGGGCACGTCGGGCATGGGGTCCTGATGGCTCAGCCCCTCTTCCTGTTTCTGGAACGATGCCGCCATGTTCAGGATCGGGCGGTCCTGCTGCATCGCGATCACGCGCCGGGTGGAGAAACTGCCGCCATCAAAATCGCGTTCCACGCGGAAGGTGATCTCATAATCCTCATTGCCTGCACGCATGAAATAGGCGTGGAGCGAGTGAGCGGCGCGTTCTTCGGATACCGTATCCTGCGCCGCAGCCAGTGCCTGCGCAATCACCTGTCCGCCAAAGACCCGACCTACACCACCTGGCTTGCGTTTCCCCAAATACCAGCCATCACCCATGCGGGAGACGGTAAGGAGGTCTTGCAGTTCGGTGACGAGGGATTGAGGGGTGGGTGATGTCGGCGCGGTTTCGGTCATGGGGTGGGCCGATAGCAGCGTGTTGCCGGCCAATGCAACTGCATGGGGCTTGATCGGCAGAGCAATTGCAGTTCGCCACTGCTTTGCCTAAAGCAAGCCTATATGCTGACGCCGCAACAATTGGGGGAATTCGGGTCGCAGGGCTTCCTGAAACTTCCGAGCGTGGTCCCGGCCGACCTGCTTGCATCGCTCGACCTGCTTTTCGACCAATTGCTGGTTGTCGAAGAGGGCATAGGAAAAACCATTACCTGCAGCGGGAACGGCGAATTCGTTACCAATGTCGACACTCTTTGCGACAGAGGCAATCTGGCCTGCCTCGAACTGTTTGGGTTGCCGGCGATATTGGAAATGGCATGGCAAATCTGCGGCGACGATTTCTTCCCTATTCAGGAATGGGCAGTGATCAAGCATCTCGGCGACGAACTGCCCGTGTTGTGGCATCAGGACATGGTCCACCGGCGGACCGGACGCTGCTTCACAATGGGCATTTACCTCGACAGGGCCGACGAAGGCGACGGCGCGCTGCGTGTGATACCGGGCAGCCATGAAAGCGGGCGCGACATTTGCAGCCTAAAAGATGACCCCTTTATCGAGATACCGATGGCCGCTGGCGATATTCTGATCCATGACATGATGCTGGCGCATTGTTCGGAACCGCTAACCCGCAACCAGCGGCGTCGGGTTATTTATGTCGAATTCCTGTCGGCCGCGCATGTCGCACGCGAAGCCATCTACGCGCCTGACCTGGTGGCACGGCGGACGCGGCTCAAATATGCGGCGTCGCGACTGTTTGCGATGCGCAACCCGGAGCAGCGGGCGTTCGATCAGCTGACGGCCGATCCAGAACCGCTTGATGATCTTTCGGACATCCGGCGGGCCCTTGCCGAAATCTACAGCGCACCGATCAACGCACGCCCCTCATCTTATTGCATCAATGGCGTCAGCGTCTTTTCGTCACTGTAATTCTCGATCTCGATCGCTAGGGTCAGCCTGCCCAGTCGGCGGTTCGCACGCCTGGCCGCATGGATGGCCTTGCGCGATTCGTGAAATCGGAGCCAGTACACCAACAGCGCCTGACGCATCTGCAGCGACCGCCAACGCAGTTCCGCCATGTCAACTGCCCCGCCATTTTATCCCCATCCATTTTTTATCGTGGATAAAAAAACTTCACATTTCGTCGCAAAATATCTTGCGCGTCGATTCTCTCTTAGAAAGTCCACGCGTCGCGACCTTGCCGCCAGATTTCGCTGCGACGAATGGAATCGCACAAGCGACGAATTGAGTCGTTAATTAACCATTTACCCTCTTGCGTCTGAAAATGGTTGAGGCACTATAGGTAGCGGTTGGCCGTTGGGGGCATCGCTACAATTTGTGTCTGATCCTGCAGGACGCGATTCTGCAGACAGGGTAATTTTCCCGTCGAAAAGATCGGGGATAACGCAAAATTGTCGCCTCCTGACGCGTCAAACATGTTATACGGGACGCTTGTCCCGCGAGTCGAACAAGACAGGAACGACTGTCTTGCCGGTGGTAGGTTCGGGCCAGTGGTCAACGGGGTGACTGCAGGTCTGCGATTTGGGGAGCATAGGAAAGCGATGGATTTCAGAGATACTGGCCATGGGGCCGGAGAAGGTAATATGGCGGACGTGCTGGATGTGACAAAGACGGAAACCCCGGAAGCGACTGAAGTAAAACCCGAAAAGGAAGTGGTGGCAGCGAAGGCCAAAGCCGGATCGGATTCGCACGGCATCGATGCGCGTCGCTTTGACATAGTCACTGATAACAGCCGTGACGACCTGCTCACCGAATTTGGCAAGGAAACGCTGCGCGACCGCTATCTGCTTCCCGGCGAGACCTATCAGGATCTGTTTGCCCGCGTGGCAGCGGCCTATGCCGATGATCAGGCGCATGCGCAGCGGCTTTATGATTATATCAGCCGCCTGTGGTTCATGCCGGCAACGCCTGTGCTGTCCAATGGCGGCACCGGACGCGGACTGCCGATCAGCTGCTATCTAAACAGCGTGGACGACAGCCTGGAAGGCATCGTTAATACCTGGAACGAGAATGTCTGGCTCGCCAGCCGTGGTGGTGGCATTGGCACCTATTGGGGCAGCGTGCGTGGCATTGGTGAACCGGTTGGCCTTAATGGCAAGACCAGCGGCATCATTCCCTTTGTGCGGGTGATGGACAGCCTGACACTTGCCATTTCGCAAGGCAGCCTGCGTCGCGGGTCCGCTGCCTGTTATCTGGATATCAGCCACCCGGAGATTGAGGAATTCCTTGAAATCCGCAAACCTTCGGGCGATTTCAACCGCAAGGCGCTGAACCTGCATCACGGCGTGTTGCTGAGCGACGAATTCATGGAAGCGGTGCGCGACGGCGCGGAATTCAATCTCGTCAGCCCAAAAGATGGCAGCATCCGCGGTTCGGTAGATGCGCGTAGCCTGTTCCAGAAGCTGGTTGAAACCCGCCTTGCTACTGGTGAGCCGTACATCATCTTCAGCGACACCGTGAACAAATCGATGCCCAAGCACCACCGCGAGCTGGGGCTGAAAGTATCGACATCAAACCTGTGCGCTGAAATCACCCTGCCCACGGGTCGCGACCATCTGGGCGGCGATCGCACGGCTGTCTGCTGCCTGTCCTCGCTCAATCTGGAGACATGGGACGAGTGGAGCAGTGACAAGCAGTTTATCGAGGATGTGATGCGCATGCTCGACAATGTGCTGCAGGACTTTATCGACCGCGCGCCCGATGAAATGGCCCGGGCCAAATATAGCGCCGCACGCGAACGCAGCGTTGGCCTTGGCGTCATGGGCTTCCACAGCTTCCTGCAATCACGCGGGCTTGGTTTTGAAAGCGCAATGGCAAAGTCGTGGAATATGAAGATCTTCCGCCACATCCGTGCGCAGGCCGATCAGGCGTCAATGGTGCTCGCCACCGAACGCGGCGCATGCCCCGATGCCGAGGAACGCGGCGTGAT
Source organism: uncultured Sphingorhabdus sp. (assembly GCA_964452835.1). GTDB lineage: Bacteria > Pseudomonadota > Alphaproteobacteria > Sphingomonadales > Sphingomonadaceae > Sphingorhabdus_B. The sequence goes on from CAYVQO010000153.1 coordinate 4,103, forward strand.
GGAACGCTTCAGCTGCAAGATGGCGATTGCCCCCACCGCGTCGATTTCGATCATCTGCGGCGGCACCAGCGCGTG
>CAYVQO010000154.1:0-1973 GCA_964452835.1 uncultured Sphingorhabdus sp.
GATCCGACCTCGGTTTCGCGCTTTGCCGCGATGGCGAAGCAATTGGATGACCGGGCACAGTCGGGCGCTGAAATCCGGGTTTACCGACTGGAGCATGCCAATGCGGAGACCCTGCTTGAGACAATCCAGTCATTGATCGGGGGCAGGGGGAATTCCCCGACCGACAATCAACTGCCACCGGTTGCTGGGCCAACCAGCAATAATGGTGGAGACAATGGCCCGGTTCCAGCTGCCGCACCCGCACCTGCGCCGGTGGCAGCAGCTGGCATGTCGTCAACTTTCAACAGCATTGGTGGCCGTGGCCCTGTTGTCGTAACGCGCTATGAGGGGACGAATGCACTGATTATTGCGGCCAATCCGGAGATGCAGCGCACTTTGGGTGAATTGATCCGACAGCTTGATACACGCCCGGAACAGGTTCTGGTCGAAGCAATTGTCGTTGAGATTGGCAATGAGGCAGCAAAAAAGCTGGGTGTTCAGTTCCTGGTCGGCGGAGAAAATGTGCCTTTTGCCGCCACGGCCTATTCAAACGCCAATCCCAATATCCTGACCATCGGTGGGGCATTGGCAGCGGAGGAACTCACCCGCGAGACGACGACTGTAAATGGCACAACGACAACGACAACGGTCAGCAGTGCGCTGGGCGATAGCTTGCAACAAGCTGCTGCTGCCTCATTGCTAAGCGCCACGGGCGGGTTTGGCGGCTTTGCACTCGATATCGGCAAGAACGCTTTTTTCGGCTCGATCATCAACGCCATTGCAGCCGATACGCAATCCAATCTGCTGGCTACTCCCCATATTGTGACGTTGAATAACCAAAAGGCAAAGTTTCTGGTTGGTCAGGAAGTCCCCGTAAGCACTGGAGAGCGGCTATCGCCTGATTTTGACAATGCGTTTCGGACTGTCCAGCGACAGGAAGTCGGCATCAAGTTAGAGGTCACGCCACAAGTCAATGCACAGGGCGATGTGAAGCTGTTCTTAAAGCAAGAGGTTTCCAGCGTTGCCGGGCCCGTATCGTCGCGCTCCAGCGATCTGGTGCTCAACAAGCGACAATTTGAAACCACCTTGACCGTAGGTGACGGGCAATTGCTGGCGATAGGTGGATTGTTGAACGATGACGAGCGTCGCACGCTGGAGCGTGTACCGCTGCTGAGCGATATTCCGCTAATTGGCGAATTGTTCAAGTCACGCAGCCGAACACGATCGAAGACCAATTTGATGGTCTTTATCCGCCCTACGGTCTTGCGCAGCCGGGCCGATGGCGACGCGCTGACGGCGCGGCGCTATGGCTATACGCGGTCGATGCAGCTGGCGCGCAACCCCGATATGGAGCCATCCATCGATGAGTTGCTTCGCGACTATATGGGCGTGGCCACGCCGATCGCAGAGGGTGGTTTGGCTGGCGACTTTGTGGCCGCCCCACAGATCGATGGTAGTCCATTACCACCAGCTACGATTATCCCGACTGATGTGCCGCCGTCCAACAGTTCGCCTGGGGGGCAGCCATGAAAATTGCACGCGGAGATGTTTCGGTAGAGGAAACGCCAGTACCACCTTTGGAAGCCGCGCCGCCGCTGGCTCTGGACATTCCCTATGCTTTTGCAAAGAGAAATGGTGTTGTGCTGCGGAATGTTGAGGAAGCAAGGGTAACGGTCGCGCTTTGCGAGAATTCTGATCCGGTTTCACTCCTTGAAGTCCGGCGTTATCTGGCACAACCGATCGAAGTTGAGATTGCTGATCAGGCGACTTTTGATCGCTATCTGGCTGAACATTATGCGGTCGACGGTACAGCAGCGGAGATGGTTGATGGGCTCTCGTCAGATCATGCCTTGCTTGGCGATATGCTGCCGACTGCTGAGGATCTTTTGGATAGCGCAGATGATGCACCTGTTATCCGCCTGATCAACGGAATTATTGCAGAAGCGGTGCGTCAGGGCGCGTCGGATATCCACATTGAACCTTATGAAACTGGT
>CAYVQO010000154.1:2073-4172 GCA_964452835.1 uncultured Sphingorhabdus sp.
AAGGAAAATACCGGCATGTCCCTCGACCTGCTCGGCATGTCACCGCAATGTCTGGAAATACTGAACGCCGCGCTGAGTGAGCCCAATGGTATCATCCTTGTCACTGGACCCACGGGCTCGGGAAAAACAACCACGCTTTATGCCTGCCTGAAACGGCTTACGGATGGCAGCCGAAACATTTTGACCGTCGAAGACCCGGTTGAATATGCCGTTGACGGGGTTGGGCAGACGCAGGTCAATGAAAAAGTTGGGATGACTTTTGCCGCTGGATTGCGGGCCATATTGCGGCAGGATCCCGACGTGGTCATGGTTGGCGAAATCCGTGACCGTGAAACTGCGGATATAGCAGTGCAGGCGGCGCTGACCGGACATTTGGTGCTAAGTACCGTCCACACCAACGATGCATTGGGGGCAGTAACAAGGCTCCGGGACATGAAGGTGGAGCCGTTCCTGCTTGCTTCCACATTGCGCGCCGTGGTTGCCCAAAGGCTGGTGAGGCGGCTTTGCCCGGATTGCCGGGAACCCGTACAATGTGATCCTGGCGTTGGTGCTTTGCTGGGGTTCGATCCTGGTACCATGATTTATCGGGCAAAGGGTTGTTCTTCGTGTCGGGAAACGGGATTTCAGGGGCGAATAGGCGTTTTTGAGGCCGTGCGGGTGGATGAAACGATCCGCAAGATCATCAACGCAGGCGGGGATGAAGCCGTTTTGGCGCAACATGCGTTCATGCACAGCGCTAATCTGGCGTCAGCCGCGCGCAAAATGGTGCGGGCAGGCGAAACCACACCCGAAGAAGCCATTCGAATTTCGCGCAGCGAGGATACAGGCGATGCCTGAATTCGCCTATCGCGCCATTGATCCTGATGGTCGGGAAAAGCGCGGACGCATCAGTGCCGCCAATGATGACGCTGCCCGGCAAAGGCTGGGGCAGATGCGGCTTTATGTCGTTCAGGTCGACCCAAGCGATAGGCCAGCCGTGACTCAGCTGTCATTAAAGCTGCCGCAGCGGCGAAGGCTGACGACCAAGCAGCTAACGCTTTTTACCCGGCAGATGGCATCGTTGGTCGAAGTGGCACCGCTCGAAGAGACCGTGCGCAATCTTTCGCGGCAGCAGGAAAAGGATACCGCCCGAGCGATCCTTGCCAATGTTCACAACGGCCTTGTTGAAGGTTTGCGTTTTTCCGACTGTCTGGCCCGAGAGCCAGCCAGCTTTCCACCCCTTTATCGCGCCATGATAGCCGCAGGGGAGGGGGCAGGTACGTTACCTATTATCGCCGCACGGCTGGCGGACCTGCTTGAACGGCAGGCAAAGATGCGCGGCAAACTCATCGGCGCGCTTGCCTATCCTGCGATATTGGCTGTCGTCGCCATGCTGGTGGTGGCGGGATTGATGGTAGCTGTCGTGCCAAAAGTGGTCGAACAATTTGACGATGCACAGGCGCAACTGCCCTTCATCACCCGCATGGTGATTGGTGCTTCCGATTTTCTGGCGGGCTATTGGTGGATGATTTTGCTGGTCCTGGCGTTTGCGGGCATCGCCTTTTGGCAGGGCCTTCGCCTACCCGGATTCCGTATGGCGGTTGATCGTGCTGTGTTGAGGGTACCACTGGTCGGGCGGTTGCTGCGTGACTTGCATGCTGCGCGCATGGCCCGCACGTTGGCAACCATGGTCGCGAGCCGCCTGCCGCTTCTGGAGGGGTTGAAGCTGACCGGCGGCACCATTCGCAACCGCGTGCTTGCTGCGGCCAATGACAGCATTGTCGAAAGCGTACGCACCGGCGGCAGCTTGTCCGGTGCAATGCGAGCGTCAGCGGTGTTCCCGCCCATCCTGATTTACCTGGCTGCCAGTGGTGAAAGCGCGGGGCGACTGGACATCATGCTTGCGCGGGCGGCGGATTATCTGGAGCAGGAATTCGACACATTCACAACGTCCGCGCTCGCGCTGCTTGAACCGGCGATTATCGTTGTGATGGGCGGAATGGTTGCGGTCATTATCCTCGCTATCCTCCTTCCCATATTGCAATTGCAAAATCTGACAGGACTTTGATGATGCTCAAAATGCTTTTTCGGCTGTTCACTGACCTCACTATGCCGCCGGT
>CAYVQO010000155.1:0-4144 GCA_964452835.1 uncultured Sphingorhabdus sp.
GGCGTGCTGTAGGCAAAGGTGCCGCTTGCGGTCCATTTGGGCGTATTCTGCACTTCGCGGAACGCTGCGACATCTGTAGGTACGCCGGCGATGTTGGTGATATATTCCTTATATTCTGCATCAATGTAACCAAGCGCGCCGGATATGTTCACACGGTCGCCGGAAGCCACGACATCGCGGCCAAGCCTGGCGTTCGCTTCGATTTCCAGCCCCTTGAACTTGGCCTTGCCGGCGTTGGAAACGACGCCGCAGAAGCTGGGCAGGCCGCTTACCGTGCACGCCACCGAACCCGGGATCTGCACATCGGTATAGTCGGCATAGAAGCCCGCAATGGCAAGATTCAGTCCGCCGTCAAAAAGGCTGCCTTTATAGCCGAGCTCATAGCTTTCGACGCTTTCTGGACGGAAGCTCAAAAAAGCTGCGATCTCGCTGTCCTCGCGGATACCGTTGCTGTTCAGATCAGGGGCATTATTGCCCACGCCACGCGGGTCAAAACCGCCGCCCTTAAAGCCTTGCGAATAGCTGGCATACAATGTGTGATCAGGCGTTGGTTTGAAGGTCAGTGAAGCGCGCGGGGTGAATTTCTTGAAGCTGCGTTTGCCGCGGAAATTGGTCGCAGGCGCGCCAAAGGCAACGCCTGCTCCGCCGAACACCGGCGAGCCACCGCCAACATAATTCTGCCGCAGGATACGGGCACTACGCTCATCCCAAGTATATCGGCCGCCCACCGAAAGGCTCAACTGCTCGCTGAAATCAAAGGTGAAGTCACCAAAGACGGCAAAGGTTTCGGTATCAACATCCGCCTGCGTGAAGGCAGTCAGCCCGGCGACGGTCGTGAACAGCCGCACATCGAACAGCGTGTCACCCTGCGCATCAAGATAATAGACGCCAAGCAGGCCGTTTACATTCTCGCTTTCATAGAGAATCTGAAATTCCTGGGATGTTTGTTGGTTCCGATAGATGCCGGGAACATCGACATCCGCTGCGGGAAGAGCATCAAAGTCGATGGGCGTTTCCGAGACATCCTTGCGCCACGAACTGATTGAGCGCAGCGTTATGTGGTCGCTCACTTGCGCCGAGACATTCATTGCAAGCCCGTACGCCTCAACATCCTGCTTGGGATCGTTCAGCCCCCCACGCGTGTCGAAGACATTGTCCAGCACCGGCGCACCGCTCAGCAGCCCAGGGATCAGGCGGGTGCCACCGCGTGGATTACTTTTGTCTTTGGTGTAATCCCCTGAAACGCGGATCAACACGGGCTGATCATAGCCGCCAATCTCCAACGTGCCCCGCGCCGCCCAGATGTCCTTATTATAGTTTTCAAGACCAGTGGTCAGATTGTCGCCAAAGCCGCCACGCGAAAGCCGCGCACCCGATGCGCCGACGCGGATCATGTCGCTAATCGGTGTGCTGGCGGTTACGACCAGATCGGCCTGTTTATAGGTACCGAGCGTACCGCGCACCTTGACCGACAGGTCCTGCGGCAACTGTCGCGTTACATATTTGACGGCACCACCCACAGTGTTGCGGCCATATAATGTCCCCTGCGGCCCCCGGAGCACCTCGATCCGTTCGACATCGTAAATATCAAGCACTGCGGCTTGAGGACGGTTCAGATAGACATCGTCCAGATAGATACCAACGCCCTGTTCAAAGCCCGAAACCGGGTCCTGCTGCCCCACGCCGCGAATGAAAGCGGTCAGCGTGGAGTTGGTACCACGCGAAGCCTCTAGCGTGGTGTTTGGTGTGATCTGGCCGATGTCAGTGATGTCGATAGCCCCGCGCGCTTCCAGAGCTTCGCCAGAAAAGGCGGTGACGGCAATGGGAACATCCTGCAGGCTTTCTTCACGACGGCGGGCAGTGACTATAATTTCCTCGCCGCCCTCACCCTCGTCAACCGCCGCTTCATCTTGGGCCATGGCAGTTGCAGGAAGGGCAGTTATCGCACCCAAAGAAATGCTAGCGAACAGTGCAGCACGAATGAACGGGCTCTTTTGCATTAGGGTCTCTCCTTTGTGACGTCCGGCTGGAATGCGGCAATTCGCCGTCTATCCCATAGCTTATATTGAAAGTTGAACCATGTTTCAACTCTTGATATAGGCGCTTTTGCAAATGTCGGGAGAGCGTGGCATGGATGCCACAACAAGTTTTGGGGAACAGGCATTGGGGGCAGGCAAAAAAACGCCGCGGACCGAACGTGGACGGCGTACCTTGCGGGCGTTGCTGGACGCTGCCGCTGCCGAATTTGGCGAGAAGGGTTTTCACGAAAGTTCGGTCGTCAGCATCACCAGTCGTGCTGGCATGGCGCTTGGCAGTTTCTATACCTATTTCGATTCGAAAGAGACGCTGTTCCGGGCGCTGGTAAAGGACATGTCGGGCCAGGTGCGCGATGCCGTCGCCCCAGCCATGGCAGAGGCCAAAGATGGCATTGATGCCGAGGGCCGGGCGCTAAGCGCATTCCTTGGCTTCGCCCGCACGCATAAGGAAATTTACCGGATCATCGACGAGGCCGAATTTGTCGCGCCCGATGCCTGGACCGCGCATTACCAAGGCACTGTGGATCGAATCAGGGAGCGGCTAAGGGCTGCCGAAGAGCGCGGCGAGATTGCAGGTCCAATTGACGAGGCGCATGCCTGGGCAATTATGGGGATGAATGTGTTTCTGGGTCTTCGCTATGGTGTCATGGGCGAAGAGCGTGACGTTGGCGAAGTGGCCGATGTGGTCAACGCGATGCTGCGCCATGGACTTGGAAAGTTAACGCCTGCCCGCTAAAGGGCGCGGCCATGACGCTTAACCGACGCACCTTCGCGATAATTTCGCACCCCGATGCGGGTAAGACCACATTGACTGAAAAGCTTTTGCTGCAGGGCGGTGCGATTCACCTTGCAGGCGAGGTCAAGGCACGCGGGGCGGCACGACGGGCGCGTTCCGACTGGATGAAGATTGAGCAGCAGCGGGGGATTTCAGTCACGTCCTCCGTCATGACGTTCGAGAAAGATGGCATCGTCTTCAACCTGCTCGATACGCCAGGGCATGAGGATTTCAGCGAGGATACCTATCGCACGCTGACTGCTGTTGACTCAGCCATCATGGTGATCGACGCGGCCAAGGGCATCGAGCCGCAGACCTTGAAATTGTTCGAGGTCTGCCGATTGCGCAGCGTGCCGATCATTACCTTCGTCAACAAAGTCGACCGCGAAGGCCGCGCCTGTTTCGAGATATTGGATGAGGTAGCAGACAAGCTGGCACTCGATGTCTGTCCGATGAGCTGGCCCGTCGGCATGGGCGGTACCTTTGAAGGCATACTTGATTTTTCCAGCGGTGCAGTTGCCCGACCCGAAGGCGATAGCAGGGAGTTTCTCGGCAAAGTCGATCCGTCGCCGACACTTCCAATCGAAGTCGCGGACGAGGTGGAACTGGCGCAGGGTGGCTATCCCGAATTTGATCTGGAGGCCTATCGCAGTGGCGATTTGACCCCCGTCTTCTTTGGCTCCGCGCTAAAGAATTTCGGCGTAACCACTTTGATCGATGCCATCGCCAAATATGCCCCGCCACCGCGCCCGCAGCCATCAAGCGAAGGCACGATCAACCCTGATCACAAAGAGGTAACCGGCTTTATTTTCAAGGTACAGGCCAATATGGACCCGCAGCACCGCGACCGCATCGCCTTCATGCGGCTCTGTTCGGGCACCTTCAAACGCGGCATGAAGCTGACGCCTTCGGGGCTGGGCAAGCCAGTGGCAATCCACTCGCCCATCCTATTTTTCGCGCAGGACCGGGAGATTGCCGACAGCGCCGAGCCCGGCGATATCATTGGCATTCCCAACCATGGCACGCTGCGGGTGGGTGATACATTAAGCGAAAAGAATGGCGTGCGCTTCACTGGCCTGCCGAATTTCGCCCCCGAAATCCTTCGCCGTGTGGTGCTGCGCGATCCCACCAAGACCAAACAATTGCGCAAAGCGCTCGATGATTTGAGCGAAGAGGGCGTGATCCAGGTTTTCTATCCCGAGATCGGCTCCAACTGGGTGGTCGGCGTGGTCGGTCAATTGCAGCTGGAAGTGCTGATCAGTCGCCTTGAGGCGGAGTATAAAGTCGACGCCTTCCTTGAACCCGCGCCTTATGACACTGCGCGCTGGCTGAA
>CAYVQO010000156.1:0-4123 GCA_964452835.1 uncultured Sphingorhabdus sp.
AATCCGCAAACACCGGCTTGCGTTTCGCCATTTCCGCCATCACCGCCTCCATCTGGTTGGCGGTGCGGATGACTTTGACCTGTTCGTCGCTCTCCGCTTGAAGCAATTCGGCGTCACTCGCAGTCGCCAGCTTGTTGCACAGCCGCTTCGCCCCGCGGATAGCATGCGGATTCTTATTCGCAATCACCTTCGCCAGTTCCAGTGCATCGGCCAGCGGATCATCGGCCACATGGGTCGCAAAACCCAGCGTCTTCGCCTCGACACCGGTCATTTCCCGGTTGGTGTAGATCATCTCGCGCAGCACATCATCTGCAACCTGCGTGCGCCAAAGCGGCATGCCGCCAACATCTGGCACCAGACCCCATTTCATTTCCATAATGGCGACCCGCGTTTCAGGATGGATGATACGGATATCCGCCCCGGCCATGATCTGCGATCCCGCGCCAAAGGCAACACCATGCACGGCCGCAATCACCGGTACGGGCAGTTCGCGCCAACCCCAGGCGACATATTGCGCATGATTGGCTATGCCCTTTGTCCGCTCTTTCAGACTGTTGCCATTGGCGCTTGTCCCCGGCTCACGCTCGCCTGCCATGCTGGCGAGATCAAGCCCCGCGCAAAAGGCCCTGCCCTCCCCTGACAACACTACTACGCGCAGTCCCTCAATTGCTTTCAACTGATCGATAGCCTCTACCAAAGCCGCCCATTGCGCTGGATCAAGCGCGTTCATTTTGTCAGGCCGGTTCATGCGAACGTCGGCAATGCCGTCTTCCAGCATCGTGATCGTGACGCGATCGTTCATGGCGCGGTCCTCTTCAATGCGAATTCAACCAACGGCAATTGGTCATTGCCAAAATACATCCACTTGCCATCGACAAATATGGTCGGCGAGCCATAGCCGCCGCGGGCAATTACTTCCTCGGTATTGGCACGGAGCAAGGCTTTGACAGCATCGGTTTGCGATGCAGCGCGCAACGCCTCTCCGTCCAGCCCGGCCGAATTGGCGACGGCCACCAGCACTGCAGGATCGTCGAGATTTTCCTGTCGGCCAAAATAGCTTTCAAACGCCGCCCGCGTAAAATCGGTCAATGCCGGCATGTCATCGGCCAGCGCGCAGCAAAAGCGCATGGCATTCACGCTCTTCGCCGGATGAAATGCGCTCGGAAAATTCATCTCGACACCGGCAAGAGCCGCCCAATCCTTCAACACGCGCCAGCTATGGATAAGCTTGGGATTATCCGCCTGCTCACGTGCGGCATAGACGGACTGGTTCACCGCATTGAATACTCCGCCTACCAATATCGGACGCAAACGCGCACAATAGCCTGTCCGCTCCATCACCCCAAACAGATTGGTAAAGGCCAGATAAGTCCAGGGGCTGGACAGGTCGTAAAAAAATTCGATCCGCTCCCGCCCCATCAGGCTGGCTCCTTTGCCCTTGCATCGAACGCCGCCAGATGCGGGTGGACCCAGCCAGGCAGCGGTTCTGGCCGGTGGGTGGCAAGGTCAACATGCACAGCGATCAGTTCCACCTCTGCACGCAGATCATCGCGACCGTCGGCATGGTGGCCGTGGATTTCAACCAGTTGAGTCATGCTGGTGCGCCCCACCGCCACGGTGCGCGCCATCACCTCGATCATTTCATCGGGCTTAATTGGCGCGGTCCATGTTACTGTCGCTTTTTTAACATGGCATTCCAGCGGTACTTCGCACATCGCATGCCAACCGCTTGCGCGCCAATATTCGGTAATCGCAATATCGGCATAATCCAGATAGCGTGCGTTGAAGACCACGCCTTGCGCGTCAGTCTCTGACCAGCGGACGCGGAAGGCGTGGTGAAAGGCAAAATCCCGCTTAGCCATGTCGCGTTAAATCGCCTTCGCCTGCGTCGGCGTGTTGACGCCCATGGATTGCAGATAGCGTTTGATGTTGCGTGCGGCCTGCCGCAGCCTATGCTCATTTTCGACCATAGCGATGCGGACATAGCCTTCGCCATCTTCGCCATAGCCAACACCCGGCGCAACGGCGACCTTGGCTTCGGTCAAAAGCTGCTTCGAAAATTCAAGGCTACCCAGATGCGCCAGCGCGGGCGGGAGCGGGGCCCAGGCGAACATGCTGGCACGCGGTGCGGGAATATCCCATCCGGCACGGGCGAAGCTTTCCACCAGCACATCGCGGCGTTTGTGGTAAAGTTCGCGGTTTTTCTCAACAATGTCCTGCGGGCCATTCAGCGCAGCGCATGCCGCCGCCTGAATGGGCGTAAACGCACCATAATCCAAATAGCTTTTCACCCGCGTCATCGCGGCAATCAGCGTCTTGTTGCCAACGGCAAAACCAACGCGCCAGCCAGCCATGGAGTAGGTTTTGGACAGCGAAGTGAATTCTACCGCGACATCCTTCCCGCCCTTTACTTGCAAAATCGAGGGCGTCGGGTTGCCATCAAAATACAGCTCAGAATAGGCAAGGTCAGACAGCACCCAAACCTTATTCTCCTTCGCCCACGCGACCAGCCGCTCGTAAAAGGCCAGGTCAACTGTCTCCGCCGTTGGGTTGGACGGATAGTTGACCACCAGGATCGAGGGTCGCGGTACAGTGAAGGCCATGGCGCGGTCGAGTGCACGGAAATAATTCTCATCAGGCGTCGTCGGAACGCTGCGGATCGTTGCGCCTGCGATAATGAATCCAAAGGTATGGATCGGATAGCTGGGATTGGGTGCGAGCACGACATCACCAGGCTCGGTAATGGCAGTCGCAAGGCTCGCCAGCCCCTCTTTTGACCCCATGGTCACAACCACTTCGGTTTCCGGATCAACCTCCACGCCAAAACGCCGCGCATAATAATTGGCCTGCGCTTTGCGCAGCCCGGGAATGCCCTTGGACGCTGAATAGCCATGCGCGTCAGGCTTTGCTGCAACTTCGCACAATTTTTCAATTACATGCGGCGGTGGCGGCAGATCAGGATTTCCCATGCCCAGATCGATAATATCCTCCCCCGCCGCACGCGCGCTGGCACGCATCGCATTGACTTCAGCAATGACGTACGGCGGCAGGCGCTTCATGCGGTAGAAGGTTTCGGACATGGGCTATATCCTAGGAAGCCGGTGCTGGCTGCGGCGCAGGGCGCAGCGAACCGATCATGACGCCGCCAAGCCCCTGTTCATTGCTCGAGACAATGCGGCATGGCGCCTTGAACCGGGGTCCTTCGCAGATTTCCCAGGATTCGCCCTCAAACACGGCAATGCTGCCAATCGGGAATTCCAGACTCATGCTGGTGCGGGCCTTATTAAATTCGGCATATTCGCCCTGAAATTTCTGTCCGTTGTAAAGGACAATCGTGCCCTTGCGGGCGAGCGTTTTTTTCGCCCCGTCATTGGCATGTGAGATAGTGCCCGAAGCAGTAAGGCCCAAGGCAGCAATGGCGGCCGCAACGGTCAAAATTTTGAAACGGGTCATTAGAAAGGCTCCGATAGTGGATTTGATCTGGTACCGTCGTGGCAGCAAAAACCCACAGCGGCAAGATTGAACGCACAAACGGCCATTCACAGCTTCGATATTTTCGCGGGCTAAGCTATGCGAAGACCATGACTGATTCACCAAAGCTACCGCCCTTCATGGACCCTGAGGCCTTTGCAAATTTGATTGAGGGGCAAGGCGTTCCGTCCACTGATCCACTCACAGCCTATAAACATGCGCTTGATGCCTGGGGACAGGTGCTAAAACCACTGGCGGCGGCGGGGCGAGACAAGGTGAACCCCAAAGATCGGCGTTTCAATGCCGAACAATGGGAACATCCGGTGTTTGATCTGATGCGGCAAGGCTATCAGGTGATGTCCGATTATATGCTCGGCGCGGCAGACCAGCTTGAGGGGCTTGATCCCGCGAACAAGGCAAAGATCGGCTTTGCCATCCGCACTGTGGTTGAGGCGATGAGCCCGGCCAATTCGCCGCTGACCAATCCGGTGGCGCTGGAAAAAGCAGTAGAGACAAAAGGCCAGAGCCTGATCGCAGGTGTCGGCCATCTGATGCGCGATATGCAGCAGGGGCAAATGACGCATACCGACCCTGATGCCTTTACGCTGGGCCATAATATTGCCTGTACCCCCGGCAAAGTCGTACACCAGAC
>CAYVQO010000157.1:0-4028 GCA_964452835.1 uncultured Sphingorhabdus sp.
GCCCGGCGCTGGTTATGTTCACCAATCCGCCGCCCGAACGCCTCAACATCGGGTTTGCCGCGTATCTCTGACCAGACGATCAGCAGGATGACGGCAATGGTCCCCACCTTCACCCCGCCTGCGGTCCCCGCGCTGCCGCCACCTATGAACATCAGGATAGAAGTGAGCATCAGCGACTGATCAGTCATTGCGCCGATGTCGACAGTGTTAAACCCGGCAGTGCGCGCCGTGACCGATTGGAACAGGCCGTTCAGAACATGCCCTGAAATGCCCATCGGCCCCACGGTCTTCATGTTGCCCCATTCGAGAATGATGAACAGCACTGCGCCCACCAGCAGCAGAAAGACATAGCCATAAAGCGTCAGCCGCCCGTGCAGGCTGATCCGTTTCCAGCCGCGCTGCGTCCACAGGTCGCGATAAACCGGATAGCCGATACCGCCAGCGATCACTGCCGCCATGATCGGCGAAAGGAACAGCCAGTCCGATTGAAAACCAATGAGATTATCGCTCCACAAGGCAAAGCCTGCATTGTTGAAAGCGGAAACGGCATGGAACAGCCCCTTCCACAGCGCCTCCCCCGCTGGCAGGCCGTGGCCTAGCCAAAGCCATGACGCCAGCCAGATCGCAATGACGCCCTCAAATATTAGCGTAAAGCCAAGGATCAGCCTCAAAAGCGGGCGCACATTGCCGGGCGTGATCCCGCTATTTTCCGCCGCCAACCCGCGTCTGATGCCAAAGCCCATGGTGCGGCTGAACAAGGCGACGATCAGCACAGACGCACTCATAATCCCCAGCCCGCCCAATTGGATCAGCAGCATGATGGTAAGTTCACCTGCAAAGGACCAGTGGTTGGGGACGTCGAGTGTCGATAATCCGGTCACGCAAAGCGCTGAGATCGCCGTGAACCAGGCATCGACAAAGGGTGTTTGCTGAGCATTTTCCGTCGCCAGCGGGAGCGACAGGACAGCCGCTCCGATCAGCGAAACCAGCAGGAAGAGGAACGGCACGACCTGTACCGGCCGTGCGAACAACAGGTTCAACACGCGGTCGAGCGTGCCAACGGCAAGCCGCTCGATCAGTTCCTCTGGATGGTGCCGGAATTCCGCCAAATCTTGACCTCTGCCGCAATCCTTACTGGCTTAAGCCGCAAGCGGCAAAGATATTTGATTGCACAGAGGGCTTGGATGGGGCTGATTTTACGCCCCTCAATACCCCATCAGGCTCATCACTTCCTTGCGACTGGACTGATCGTCGAGGAAGCAGCCGATCAGCTTGGAAGTGACCATCCCGCTGCCATGGATTTTCACGCCGCGGCCCGTCATGCAGCCATGGGTCGCCTCAATCACCACAGCGACACCTTCGGGTTTCAGATTTTCCCAGATGCAATTGGCTACTTCTGCCGTCAGCCGTTCCTGCACCTGCAGACGCTGGGCAAAGCCGTGTAGCACGCGCACCAACTTTGAAATGCCAACTACGCGGTCGGTGGGCATATAGGCAATCGACGCCTTGCCGATGATCGGCGCCATATGATGTTCGCAATGCGACTGGAAGGGAATGTCCTTCAGCAAAACCAACTCATGATAGCCGCCCACTTCCTCAAAAGTGCGAGAGAGGTGAACCGCAGGATCCTCGCCATAGCCCGAACAATATTCGCGCCATGCGCGACCCACGCGGCGCGGCGTATCGACCAGACCTTCACGGCGTGGATCGTCGCCAGTCCAGCGAATCAGCGTCTTGATCGCGTCCAATACCTCATCAGGAACGACTACCTTGCCGCTCTCATCAATTTCGTCGTCATAATGTACATGTGCGATGGGAAACACCATTTCGGGTCTGTTCATGGGATTAACCTTTGCGGAGTCGAATTACCGCAAGGCTAGGCCCTGCCCGCCTTTCATTGCTATACAGCCATTAACCTTTAGGGCTTTTGGCGCAAGAGGTTGCATGAATTGCATCGCGCCGATGATCGCTTCCTCGTTCCTATCCCCAGACTTGACAGACATGCTGGTATAATACACTAATACACCACATCCATCATGTTAGGGGATTTTCATGTCCAGCATTGCCGAGACCGGTTTGCCGTCCGTCGCCACATGGCGCATCAACGCGATGCGCTTTCTGTTCCTGCTGATGGCTTTTGTGATGGGTGGCTTTGTCTGGAAGCAACTGCTGTTCGAATCCGCAGATTGGGATGTAGCGCTCGGGCTGGCCAAATCGATGCTGGCCGCACTTGCGCTGATGAGCCTGCTGGGCGTGCGCTATCCCATGCAGATGCTGCCGCTGATGCTCTATGAAATTGCATGGAAGACCGTCTGGCTGCTGCTGATCGCGTTGCGGGCATGGATGGCTGGCAAATGGACGGCGGACTTGGAGAGCCTGTTCATCGACTGCATCGGCATCGTGATCGCATTTTTCATCGTGCCGTGGCGCTATGTATGGGCGCGCTATTTTGTCCAGCCGATGGAGCCGTTGCGACGCAAAGCCGCAGCCTAGCGTCCCCTATCCAATCGCCTGTCCGGTCTTCGCCCAATCGGCGAGGAAGCCTTCGATGCCTTTGTCGGTCAGCACATGCTTGAACAGCCCCTTGATGACGCTCGGCGGTGCAGTCATGACATCGGCGCCGATCTTCGCGGCCTCCAGCACATGGATGCCGTGGCGCACGCTGGCGACAAGGATTTCGGTTTCAAAAGCATAATTGTCATAGATCAGGCGAATGTCACTGATAAGCTGCATGCCATCAAAGCCATTATCGTCGTGCCGACCGACAAAGGGCGAAACAAAGGTTGCGCCTGCCTTGGCCGCAAGCAGCGCCTGATTGGCGGAGAAGCAAAGTGTGACATTCACCATCGTGCCATCGCTGGTCAGCGCCTTGCAGGTTTTCAGGCCGTCGATGGTAAGCGGAACCTTGATACAGACATTGTCCGCGATCTTGCGCAGGACTTCGGCCTCTTTCATCATCGTTGCATGGTCGAGTGCGACAACCTCGGCCGACACCGGGCCACTGGTGATGCCGCAAATTTCGCGTGTGACTTCAATAAAGTCACGGCCTGACTTTGCGATCAGCGACGGGTTGGTGGTCACGCCATCAAGCAGGCCCGTGGCAGCCAGTTCTTTAATGTCGGCAATTTCGGCAGTGTCGGCAAAGAATTTCATATGCGCCAGGCTCTCAATCTGATGGGTGGAATCACTGCATTGCCTATTGGCAAAAGCGGGGCCTAATGGACAGCGGATAATCAATGCGGAGAGAAACGATGACCGAAACATTTCAACCTGACTTATTGGCAGGCAAGGTTGCCTTTGTTGCCGGCGCATCATCAGGCATCAACCTGCGTGTCGCACAGCGCTATGCCGCGGCTGGGGCGAAGGTTATGGTCATCAGCCGCAGCGAAGAGAAGATTGCCGCAGCGGCGCAATCCATTGGCGATGACGCCATCGGCATGGCTTGCGATGTACGCGACTATGCCAAGGTTGCTGAAGCATTGGCCCATTGCCGTGATCGCTTTGGCGAGATTGACATTGTGCTGTCGGGTGCGGCTGGCAATTTCCTTGCCCCTGCGCTGGGGATGAGCGCAAATGCGTTTAAGACCGTCGTAGATATTGACCTGCTGGGCACCTTTAATGTGCTGCACGCGAGCTACCAGCATTTGCGCAAGCCAGGTGCTTCGTTGGTGTCGATTACCGCCGGGCAAGCCGTCCGCCCTATGATGTACCAAATCCACGCCTGCGCAGCCAAAGCAGGTGTCAACCAGGTCACCAAATGCCTGGCGATGGAGTGGGGCCCGGCCGGCGTGCGCGTGAACGCGGTTTCACCCGGCCCGATTGGCGATACGGAGGGGATGGCGCGGCTTGCGCCCAATGAGGATTTTGTCAAATCCAGCAAGGGTCGAATCCCGCTGCGCGACTGGGGCACAAAAGACGACATTGCCGACGCCTGCCTGTGGCTGGCCAGCGACGCCTCGCGTTATGTGACCGGCGCGATCATCAACGTCGATGGCGGCAGCGAGCTGGGCGATGCAAGCGGCGATGCG
>CAYVQO010000158.1:0-4021 GCA_964452835.1 uncultured Sphingorhabdus sp.
GGCTTCATCCTCCATGGGCTATGGCCTGAGGCAAAGGGACCGGATTATCCGATGTGGTGCCGCACCACAGGCGTGCTTTCGCGCAAGCAGGTGGCGGACAATATCTGCATGACACCGTCGGTTCAGCTGTTGCAGCATCAATGGGCCAAACATGGGACCTGCATGGCGCGCAAGCCCGAAACCTATTTCGGCGCGGCCAGGCTTATGTTTGAAGCTATTGACTTTCCCGACATGGAACGGCTGTCGCGGCAAGGCGACAAGGCGGGAGAGGCACGGCTAAATGCCGGTGGGCTGGCCGAGGCCTTTGCCCGCTATAATGAAGGCCTTCCCGCCAGCGCGGTAAAGGCAAAGCTCAACGAACGTGGCTGGCTGGAAGAAGTGCGCATTTGCCTTGGCAGGGACTTCATGCCCCAGGCCTGCCCGCGTTTCGTGCGCGGCGCACCGGACAAAGCGCAAGTAAAGATCTGGCGGGGCGGTTAGCTCTAGCCTTCAATCACCCGCGTTCCCGGATGATGCTTGTCCAGATGTTTCTTGATGATCCGCAAATTCTTGCTGTTGGACCGCCAGAGAAAGTCAAAGGCATCGCCCGCCACGGGGATCGCGCCCAGCGCAGTATCAATGCCCACATTCGCGGCCATGCGCATCAGCTGGAACTTGCTCATACCCAGATTGCGGGCCTCCCAGACCATATAGGCACCCATGGCTGCGGTGACGATATCGCCAAGAACGGGCACAAGTCCTACGATCGAATCAAGCCCGACCGGGACCTTTGTTCCGGGAATATGGAAGCTGCGTTCCAGTAACAGCTCCAGCGCCTCTACGCGTTGCCGCACCGCATGCGGATCGCGGCTCAGGGCTGGCATCGACTTTGCCATTTCGTTCAACTGATCCTGCGACAAAGGCATAGCGGCCCTCCTTTCATGCCTATGTCGGGTCACGCCCCAGATATTGCAAGGGATGCCACCCGCGTGGGCTGGGAGCGAAACCCAACAGGCCATTGCGCGGCAGGCTCCAGCGGAGCGGATAGGCAATGGGTATGAAGTTGCGCAGGCTTTGCAATTTCAGTTCGGCTTCGCCCAGCAGCTCGGCCCGTTCTGCCCGGTCAGTGCTGGAAAGCGCCTCTGCCACCTGGGCATCGGCTTCGGCGCTGCATAATGGCGTGGCGCGGCAGGAAAGCTGTTCAAGATACCAGGCTGGGCTGGAAATATCCGCGACCTGATCAATCAGCCGTAGGTCTGCTTCCTTGTCCAGCGTGACGCGTTCAGCAGAAAGGCCAATTGCGGCGAGATCGCTTTTCAGCCGGGCAAACACGATCCGGCTGCCTGGTCCTTTTGGCATGGCAATCCGCAATGGGCGAACCGGGCCATTGGCCTGTTGCCAGCCCATAACGACTGAGCGGGCTTCTGCTTTGCGAATGTCGATACGCTGCGATGTCCAGGCTGGCCGTTCGATCACCACACGGTTGCGCAAAGCGTCCGGCGCGATGGTCAACATTTCCCGCCAAGCACTGACGTCAAAATCCGCAATCAGCCGGGGTCGGTCAATGGCCTTCGTTATTGCTTCCCGATTGGCCGCAACGGACAGGAATGGTCCCGCTTCAACGATCAGCAGGCCAAATAATCCAAGGGTCGGTTCATATATGGCTGTTTCTCTGCCGTCCGTCGCTGCCAGATAGGGCAGGTCCTGAAACCGGCCATTGAGGACCACATCACTGTCCCCATTTACAAACCGCGCAAGGGCTGTCGTGGCGTCGTTTGCGGTTAGCGCAACCATTCGGTCCTCAAGCGCGACACCCGCCGCCGGATCGTTAATCCGGCGCGACAGTTGCATGGCATTGCCCTGCTTGCGCCCCAGCATGGGGCCAGACCCAATGCCACCACGCAGCATACCGAATTCCGGCTGGGCCAGCATTTCCAGCAAATTGGGCATGGGCGCCTTTAGCCGGATTTCCACAACCTTCCCCGTCATGGGCAGCACTCTGTCGATGATTGCGATTTCGGGCGCAAAACGGCTGCTTGCCAACTCACGGAGCCTGGCATTCAAAGACGCCGCAACTTCATCCGAGGTGACTTCCCGGCCATCATTCCAGCGGGTTTTCTGCAAACGGAAGATATAGCTCAGGCCATCCTCGGTAGTGATCCACCGCGCGGCCAGTGCAGGAACAACGGCACCTTCAAGATCGAAACCCACAAGGCCCTGCGCAGTTGCCTTGCGCAAATGAGCCGATGCCGGGCTGAGTGGCAGTCGGCTGACTGCCAAAGCGCGCGGCTGCGCCTCGATAATATCGACACGCAGCCGGTCATTGTCGATACGCGGCCCACAGGCGGTCAGCAAAAACAGCAGCAGGACAAGAGGAAGCGCACGCACTTTCATGACGGCCCGATACCAAGGGTTCGGCTGGGATGTATATGGCCTTCATTATCCTGCCAGCCGGTCACGTACGGTTGCACCAAGGCGCGTGAGGCATAATGGTAAAGCGGCAGGATGGGCATATCATTGAGCAAAATGGCTTCTGCTGCGCGCATTTTGGTGGCGCGCCTGGCGGCGTCTGGTTCGGCAAGCGCAGCGTCAAGTGCTGCATCATAGGCTGGGTTGGCATAGCCCGAGTAATTTTGCGCGCCGGCGTCGCTGCGATGGACAGCCAGAAAATTTTCGGGAGCTGGCAAATCTGCAATCCAGCCGGAACGGGCGAACTGGAAATCTGCGCGCTTCAGGCTGTCAAAATGCAGGCTGGCCTCGCTGTTCAGCAACCGGGCCTCGACGCCAATGTCACGCCACATGGTCGCCATTGCGACGGCAGCGCGGCGATGTTCGGTTGAGCTGTTGAAGCGGATTTCAAAGCGCAGGGGGCGATCATTACTGTAACCAGCTTCGGCTAATAATTTCTTTGCCTCAGCCAGTCGCTTTGCCCGTGACCGTTTCACCCAATCAGGGAGGCTAGCCTGTTTTCCGCCAAGGCCGGGCGGCAGCAAGCCCCATGCGGGTTCGTTGCCGGCATCGACCATCTTTTTGGCAATCCAGTCCCTATCCACCGCCATGGCCAGCGCGCGTCTGACCCGGACATCGTTGAAAGGTGCCTTTCGGGTGTTGAAGGCGAAATAATAGGTGCCGAGAAAAGGGTGGCTGCGCACCAGCTCTGGATACTGCGCCTTCAGCCAATGGTGGCGTGCGGGCGGATAATCACTGCCGATATCGGCACCGCCCGCCAACACAAGCCGCATCGCCGAATTCATATTGTCCATTGGTCGCCAGATGAGCCTTGCTGAAACGGGCTTCCCGCTATGCCAATAGGGGTTGGCTTCAAGCTTCAGTTGCTGATTGAGTTTCCATTCGGTCAGCCGATAGGCACCGCTGGTCACCAAAGGGCGGTCTGCCGTCCATTGCTCACCCAGCCTGTCTATCCGGTGAAACGGCAGCGCTGCCATGGCAGGATGGGCAAGCAAGGCGGGCAGTTCCGGAAATGGGTTGGTTAATCGCACAACGGCTGTCTGCTCGTCCGGTGCATCTATGCTTTCAATAATCGCAAACAGCGCAGCATGTGGCGACCCGCTCTTTTCGTCGCGGATGCGGGCAAGAGCCTTGGCAAACAGTGTTGAAGATATAGCAGTGCCATCTGAAAACCGCAGGCCGGTTCGCAGCCGGAAGGTCCATAACCTGCCATCGGCGCTGATAATCCAGTCTTTGGCGAGACCCGGCTCAGGCTTGCCCGCAGCATCGAAACGGGTCAGCCCCTCAAATTGGTCCGATGCGATACGGATAGACGCAAGGTCGGATACCATTTGGGGGTCCAGGCCGCGTGAATCCGAATCCGTCAGGCGGATGAGCGTATCGGAGGATGCGGCGCGTTTGCCAACAATATCCCCGCTGCAGGCCGAAAGCAGGCATAGCAGCAGAGGCAAAAGCAGTCGCATGCCAACTGTTTAGGCAGATGGCGCAGGGGTCGCAACCATGTCTGTTTCAAAGATGCTGGTGCGGACGGCGGGACTTGAACCCGCATGCCCAAAGGGCGACAGATTTTAAG
>CAYVQO010000159.1:0-3947 GCA_964452835.1 uncultured Sphingorhabdus sp.
GCTATCCCCATCCCATGACCAAAGCGGCAATTCCAGCGGACCGCCAGTCCCTCTGGCGCGAAGAGCTTCGTGCGACGCTGGCGCTTGCCTGGCCGCTGGTGCTGACCAACCTGGCGATGACGATGATCGGCGCGACCGATGTGGTCATGGTCGGGTGGCTTGGGCCGACAGAGCTTGCGGCTGCTTCGCTCGGCTTTAACCTGTGCATGACCTGCGCAATTTTCTGCATGGGTGTACTGACAGCGACGTCGCCGATGATGGCCAGCGAACGCGGGCGCAAGGCGCACAGCGTGCGCGATATCCGCCGCACCTTCCGGCAGGGGCTTTGGCTGGGGCTGGCGATCATGGTGCCCGTGTGGCTGTTCCTTTGGCAAGCGGAGGCAGTGTTGCTCGCGCTTGGCCAACAGCCGGAGCTGGCTGAAAAGGCGCAAACCTATGTGCGGGCTTATATGTGGTCGATCCTGCCGTTCATGTGGCTGATCGTGACACGCAATTTCCTGTCCGCCTTGGAACGGCCGATGTGGTCGCTGGTCATCGGTGTTGCTGGCGTGTTTGCGAATGCGGCGTTCAACTATGTACTGATTTTCGGGAAGCTCGGGCTGCCCGCGCTGGGCATTGTTGGGGCCGGGATTGGCAGCATCCTTGCCAACAGTTTCATGTTCCTTGGCATGGTTGCGGTTGTCAGCATGCACCCGAAGTTCCGGCGCTATCATCTGTTTGGTCGCTGGTGGCGCAGCGACTGGCCACGCCTTCGGGCGCTTTGGAAGCTGGGCCTACCGATCGGGATCACCATGGGGCTGGAGGGCGCGGTGTTTGGCGTTGCGGTCATGCTGATGGGACTGATCGACACAGCCTCAGTCGCAGCGCATGCCATTGCGCTGCAGATAGCGAGCGTCACCTTCATGGTGCCAATGGGACTGGCGCAGGCGGCAACGGTGCGCGTTGGTATCGGCTATGGCCGCAAAGATGCCGAGATGATCCGCCGTGCTGGTTGGACAAGCTATGTCATGGGCACTGGCTTTATGGCGCTAATGGCATTGATGATGTGGACTTTACCGGGAATCCTGGTTTCCATCTTCATTGATGCCGAGGCGCAAAAAAATGCCGAGGTTGTAGGACTGGCGATAAATTTCCTGGCGATTGCCGCGCTGTTCCAGATCGCTGATGGCGCGCAGGTTGTTGGCGCTGGGATGCTACGCGGATTGCACGACACACGCTGGCCAATGGCCTTTGCGCTGTTTGGCTATTGGATCGTCGGGATCGGCGCCGGCGCATGGCTTGCCTTCCGCCAGAGCTGGGACGGGGTGGGAATCTGGACAGGGCTGGCAATCGGCTTGGCCATCGTTGCCATATTGATGATCAGCCGATGGCTTATGCGCCACCGGCTGAACCTTGTTCCAACCGCCTAAATTGTCTGCGCACGGTTTTCGTCGCGGTGCTTTTTAAGATATTTCATGAACGGGGTGCCGCCCGTGCCGACATCAGTGTCGTTGCCTGCCCCTGAAGGCGCCTGCTTGTTAATGTAACTGGCGGCATATTCCAGATGCCGGGTGCGGAAGCGTGCAACCTGTTCGACGCAGGCATTGAAGGCATCTTTCAGCGACTGGTTCTGTGACTTCGCAAAATCGCGCACAGTGCTTGCTTCGCGCAAAGCATCGATAAAGGCGCGGTGCCGAGGCGGGCGATAGGCGTGCAGTTCGTCCAGGAATTCGCGCAGCGGATCGCTTTCATGCACCACCTGAAACAGGGCATCCATTGCGGGGACGATTGAGCTTTGCGATCCGGTCTGCCCACGAAAAGCCTGTGGGCGGCCATCATATTTGGAGACGCCTTCATAGATCAGCCCTTGCGGCAGCGCCGGGTTGTTTTTCCAGCCATGGATATAGGGCCGCACGCGCTGATAATAGATATAAGGATCGCAGCGCTCTGGCATGCGATCAAAATGGGCGTTGATTGCGTCCCACACGCTGTTCATGGCGGTTAGCAGCCTTTCGACCTGCGCCGCATCATGCTGTGCGGCCGCGGCCACCAGCTCAGTTGCCAATTGCAACGCCTTTCCGGCTTCCGCCTCAATCGCAACATGGACAAGGACAAACCAGTTCTCATCCTGACCGCCCAGGAAATTCTGGTGCATTGCGATATTGTCGAGATCAATGGCTCCAGCTTTGTCGAGCCGGTACCAGTTGTCGAGCACATAGCCTGAATAGGGAAGCAGCGGCGGCAGGCCCAGATGATCGCCAATCGCGCAGATCGGGATGGCGAGGTTTGCGGGCAGGGTGGTGGGCGCCTCCGCCTCACCCCAAACATAGGCCTGCACAAGAAAGCTGTAATGCACCATAGCGGTACGTACTTGCTCTTCGCTGGCGTGGCCAAGGAAGCTGGCCATATCCGGATGGCCGACCTGTTTCAGCCAGTGGCGCGTGCGCCCGCTGGTGATGATCGCAGACAGGTTTGCGGCAGCGTCGAGCATTTCATCAAAGCCATCGGGCAGGCTAATCTCGTCGATTTCATGGGATGACAAATATCCACGCGCTGCGCAGAGGCCAAAATCTTCTAAATTCATGGGATTGCTCATTGGCGAGGTGCGGGTTGGGCCACCTCTCTGATGATTGGTATCAATTGAAACTTGTTTGCGCAAGTTTTCAGAAAGGCAAAACCCCATCATATTGCTTAAGTGGCGGAGCGCCGGGAATTTTCGCGCCATTTTTCAGCATGAAAATATGGCGAACAATCTCCGCCTGCTGTTCGATGCCATATTGGTGAAGTTTCCATCCAGGCTTCAGGCTATAATCATAACGGCAAAAGGGATGCCGTTTCAGGGGCAAGAAAATGCCTTGCTGATGCTGCCACACATGCACCAGTTCGTGGATGAACAGGCCTTGCAAATTCAGATCGCGGTCGCAGAAATCATCGCAAAACAGGTTGCTGTCGGGATGGAACCATAAATGCCCATCGGGTGCCATGGTGATCCTGCGCGGCTGGAACCACCACCATTTGCGGGCGTGAATGCGGACTTTGCCATAATCGATGGCATCGTTGAATATGGTCCGCGCCAGCGCAATTTCCCGCGCGGTCATGGGCCTGCCAGATGGATGCGCTTTGAACATCCGTCAGTATGGCTCAGTGGCCGCTATGGTCATCGGTGCTGCCGATGGCGATTTTTTCAATCGGTGCAGTCACAATGATCCGGTCCCCACTGGAAAAGGTAAAGATGAAATCTGCCTTTTCCAAACGGCGCGCAGGCAGGTTCAGACCCCAGACCATGACATGCTTGCCTCCACGCTTAAACTCGACCTTTCCCTTTGCCGGGATTGCTATCCGGTCCAGCGCTTTCATGGTCAGCATGCCCGTTTTGGGATCACTGACCGTGTCATGCATTTCCGTGCGGATCGCAGAAGCCGATACGACGCGCAGCAATTCTACATTCTGTTCACCACCATGCACGGTGAAATAGAGCGCTGACGGATTTTCATCGACGGGAGACAGCTTGACGACTGCCTCATTGACCTTCAGTTCGGGCGGGCGACCGCAGCTGCTGATCAGCAGGGCAAATAGCGGAATAAACAGCATCCAGAACCGGTTCACATAGCACTCCATGGTTTTGGCCCCGATGCGTTCGAAAACGGGGCATCACTTGTCTGACAGGTCATTTAGGAAGCTCAAAGCCTTGTGCCAAGCAATTTGCCACCTATATCGCCCTCGCACTCTCGCTGTTCCGGTGCTTGAAAAGGCCGGAGAGAGCGAAATCCAAAGGGCAATCAGAATTTCGGGGTAAGTAAGAATGGCAAAAGTAATTGGTATTGATCTTGGCACCACCAACAGCTGCGTTGCGGTGATGGAAGGGGGCCAGCCCAAAGTTATCGAAAATGCGGAAGGCGCACGCACGACGCCTTCGATCGTCGCCTTTGCGAAAGATGGTGAGCGCCTGATCGGCCAGCCCGCCAAGC
>CAYVQO010000160.1:0-3946 GCA_964452835.1 uncultured Sphingorhabdus sp.
CCCATTTCCAGCATCGCGTTCAGTTTCGCCCCCACATCCTTGTTGCCGTAGAACGAGCAGCGATGGAGCGGCCCTTTCCACCCTGCCGCGTCGCAGGCTGCCTTGTAGAATTGGAACTGCAATATGCGCGCCAGGAAATAGCGGGTGTAGGGGACATTGTTGGGGATATGATATTTGGCCCCGGCGTCGAACTTGCTCTCATCGCGCGGAACCGGCGGGACGATGCCCTGATATTTCAGGCGCAAATCGTTCCAGCCCTTGTTCAGGCCATCGGCGGGGATCGAGCCATCATACACGCCCCAGCGCCAGCGATCCATCAGCAGGCCAAAGGGCAGGAAGGCCACCTTGTCCATCGCTTGCCGCAGCAGCAGGCCATTGTCCTTGTCTGCACCCGGCACCTTGGCACGATCCAGCAAGCCGATCTGCACCAGATATTCGGGTGTGATCGACAGCGCCACCGCATCGCCGATTGCCTCATGGAATCCGTCGTTGGCGCCATTCAGGTAGAGATAGCTTTTGTCATTATAGGCGCGCTGGTAATAATTATGGCCCAACTCGTGGTGGATGGTCACAAAGTCACCGGTGTTGACCTTGATGCACATCTTGATCCGCAGATCGTCCTTATTGTCCAGATCCCAGGCAGAGGCATGGCACTGTACTTCGCGGTCGCGGGGCTGGAGGAATTGCGAGCGTTCATAAAAGCTTTTGGGCAGCGGTTCAAAACCCAGCGAGGAGAAGAAGCCCTCGCCGATTTTCACCATTTCAATCTCGCTCTTGCCGCGCTTTTCCTTGTCATCCTCATTGGGATCGGTCGGCGTAAAGCCCTTGTCCTTCAGCAGCTGGCCGATGTCATAACCAATCTCGCCCGACCCCGGAGGGGCGACCAGATCATATATGTCACCCCATTCCTGTGCCCACATATTGCCCAGCAGGTCAGCCCGGATCGGGCCGGTTTTGGGCTGCACGGCATCGCCATATTTGGCGTTCAGCTTCCCGCGGACAAAGGTGTGGAGCTCGTCATAGAGCGGTTTAACTTCCAGCCATAGCTTGTCAGTCAGCTTGGCGAATTCTTCCGGACTCATATCATAGTTGGAGCGCCACAACGCCCCGACATTCGGGTAGCCCAGTTCCTTGGCACCCTGATTGGCGATCCCCGCCAGCGTTACATAGTCCTCACGCATCGGCGCACCGACATTGTCATGCCAGCTGGTCCACATTTCCTTCAGCTCTTCGGGGTTACGGTTTATTCCCATCTCGGCTTCGATGTCGGAGCCCGAGATTTCCTTGCCCCGCAATGTGCCTTTGCCCTTGCCATAGGCGGATCCCAAGCCAACAGCGAGATCGGCCAGATCTTTTGCACCGCCCTCTGTCGTCGGCGCCGGCAGGGTAATGCCGCTGCGCAGCATGATCAGCTTGCGCTTCGTTTCGGCCGAAAGGCCGGGCACGGCATCATATTTTGCCGCTTCAAGCGCCAGATCGACCGCCAGCTTGGTGCCCTCGGCGCTGGCGTCAGCTGCCATCGCCTCGGTATCGTGCATCAAATAGGTTTCCTGAACCCAGAAAATCCTCTGCGATTTGTTGGAGAAATCAAGCAGCTCCTTTTCCGCGCGGGCAACAAAGGCATCCGCCTCCGCCGGTGTTTGCGCAAAGGCAGCTGTGGTCAGACAGGTGGTCAGCAATGCCGCCACAGGCACAAGAAACTTCATCGAAAAAACTCCCCAGCAAACAGATTATGCTGCGGAGAGTGCGCTGCATATGCGGTCGCGTCAAGTCGCGTCGGAAGCCATTCGTCGAAGCATTAAGGCTACTAGCAGACCGACAAATGTGGACAGGAATGCAATTGACTTGATGGGCTGAGCAAAGGCCGCGATGCCAGCCAGCGTATCGCTGCCTCTAAAGGTCATTGCCTGCACAAACTGGCATAGTGTTTCAGCATAATCGGCAATGCCAACAACAAAGGCGGCGACGACGATTACCCATCCCAATCGGCGCAAAGCGGGTTTGTCCGATTGCCCGAAAAGCCTGCCTCCGCAATATGCTCCAAAGGAATATATCCCAATATAGACAAGGTCGAGCGCGATGCCGAACCGCGCCAGATTCATGACGCCTGCGGCTTGCCATGCAGCCTGTATGGCATCGACCCTTGCGGCTGTGGCGGCGGATTGATGGTCTCTTATCCCCCAGGGTGAAACATCGTTTGAAAACCATGGATTCATCGCGATCATGATAGCAAGGATCAGAAGCCCACCCAGCCAGTATCGCCAGAAGCGTCGTTCCAATATGCCCTCATTCACGTGCCGTGTCCCCCCAGATAGTCGCGGATCGCCTGCCCCAACTCGGGCTTGATCACTGCGCTCATATGGTTACCGAGAACCTCGATTAGCTGTCCTTGTGGCAGCGCTTCAGCCAGCGCGGATGCATAGCCATTATCTTGGTCATCCCTCCCGCAGATTATGGCAACGGGAAGGTTAAAGCGCTGCAGCGTCTCAACCGGTGTGTCCACAAATGTGTCCAATATCCGCAGCAGCGCCACGGGATCGCCGCCGGTGGTTTTTAGAAACGCTTCCGCCATAAAGGCTGGCGATCCACGTTCATGCTTGCCCAAATTGGTCAGCACGTGGCGAAAATGGTCGCCACGCGCCTCGGTATCAGTCAGACCTTTCAGCCCCATGCCCGAAATCACAGCCCTGCCCGGCCTGGCACCCCGGGCCAGCATCCGCGCCACTGTTCGCCCGCCCAGCGAATAACCGCCAAGGTCAAAATCGGTCAGCCCCAGATGTTCGATCAGCGCAAATTGATCATCAGCCAATATGTCCTTGGGATAATGCACCGGATCATGTGGCTTGTCGCTTAGCCCATGCGCACGCAGGTCCGGCATGATCACCCGAAAGCCAGCCTCTGCAAGCAAATCTGCATGGCCATATTTGATCCAGTTGGTTTCAGCCTCGCTAAAATAGCCGTGGATCAGGATCAGCGGACGGCCCCCACCTGACTTTGGGCCGATTTCCTTCACCGAAATCTCGATGCCATCGCTGGCGGAAAAACGATATTGCTTCATGCCTTCGCTTTCTTCCACCGCTCGACAAGCGAGGGATATTCGTCACAGCGCATTTCTGGAAGGCCACGGGTGTCGAGCCAGGCATCATGCCGCGTTTCAGTGCCGAAATGGCTGGTTGGCGCAAAGCGCGACGGATCATCAAAGCTGCCTACGCAAAGGTCACAACGCGCCGCATCAGGATATTCAAAGCCCAGCGGCGTGCCGCATTCCCGGCAAAAGGGTCGGCGGGCTATAGCGCTGCTACGATACCAGTCCGGTTCGCTCAACCATGTCCTTTGATCCTTGCGCAGGTTGACGAAAGCCGCGGCAACCCCACCGGTCGCCCGCTGGCACATCCGGCAATGGCACAAATAGGCATCGAAATTTTCGAGATCCGCCGAAAAGCGCACTCGCCCGCATTGGCAGCCGCCCGTCAGTGTTTCGGTCATGCGCGCTGCTCCAAACCCTTTTGCTGCATCCGCCACAGCGCCATCTCGATCCGGTCCTGCCCAAAAAAGGGTTCGCCTTCAAACACCAGCGTCGGAACGCCCCAATGGCCTGCGGCTTCAAGCGCGGCCTGATTAGCGGCGATTTCAGCGTCCAGCGCCTCGGCATCGCTGACTGCCTCTGCATCCAGCTCAGCCAAATCCAGCCCCGCACGGGCGGCGGCTTCAGCCAAATGCGCACCTTCATGCCAATTCTCCGCCCCGCCCCAAATCAGCTTCGTCACCTCATGAGCGAAGTCGAGCCCCTTGCCCCGCCGAGCTGCCGCCTGCCCCATGCGCACCAGACGGAAAATATGCGGTTGTTCAGCTGCAATTTCGCGGGTGAAGACATTCTGCACGATCGGATCGGGCCGCGGTGGTCCAAACGGAATTCCATGGAACTGGGCCACGCGAAACATGTCGG
>CAYVQO010000161.1:0-3923 GCA_964452835.1 uncultured Sphingorhabdus sp.
CATTTTGAACCGCACCCTTATTGTTGCCGCAGCATTGGCCACCGCTGGCATCGCCGGCAACGCTATTGCCAACCATCATCCGATGAACCCGACTGTCGGCGGCGCTGCGATGATGCCTGCCAAGAACATTGTTGAAAATGCCTCGGCTGCTCCGAACCTGACCACATTGGTTGCAGCGGTAAAGGCGGCGGGTCTTGTCGATACGCTGATGTCGGCTGGCCCCTTCACCGTCTTCGCTCCGACCAATACCGCCTTTGAAAAGCTGCCCAATGGCACAGTTGCCACGCTGGTAAAGCCTGAGAACAAGGCGACATTGACCAAGATCCTGACCTATCATGTCGTTGCCGGCAAGCTGACCGCCAAGGATGTGATGAAGGCTATCAAAATGGGTGGCGGCACCGCGACGTTGACCACCGTTGCTGGTGAAAAGCTGACTGCCCGCCTTTCCGGCAACAGCATTGTGATTACCGATGCCAAGGGCGGTCAATCGGCCGTCACCACTGCTGATGTCATGCAGTCCAATGGCGTCGTGCATGTGATCGACAGCGTGCTTTTGCCCTGAACCCTTACCCCCTGAACCGGGCCTGGTGAAAAACCGATCCCCCGATCTGCCCGGTTCCACCTTGCCCCTCCCCGCTGGCTCTAATCGTGTCGCGGGAGGGGCTTTTGTTTTTTCAGGCTTTGCTTAGCGCATAATCTTGCGTGCCGCGGGTAATGACATCGTCTTCGGGCAATATGTCGGCAATGGCGATATCCGGCAGCTGTTCCAGCTGCGCATAAAGCGGGGCAAAATCAGTATCGACTGTCACCTTCAGCAAATGATCAAGCGATGGGATGACAAAATAATTCTGCTGGTAATCGTCGATCCGATATTCAGTGCGCATGACACGGAGCAGATCAAAGCCAATGCGGTTGGGGCTGGGATCGTCCAGCGCAAAAATGCTTTCGCCGTAGCTGGAAACGATTCCTGCGCCATAGATGCGCAAGGCACCCTCTTCGCGGATCAGGCCAAATTCCACCGTATACCAGTAAAGCCTCGCCAGCTTATGCAGGGCCCCAAAACCCAGTGAGCGCAGCCCGCCTTTGCCATAGGCCTCCATATAATCAGCAAAGACCGGATCGGCGAGCATTGGCACATGGCCGAAGACATCATGGAACACGTCTGGTTCCTGCAGATAATCCAGCTGCTCGGGCTTGCGGATGAAATTGCCGGCGGGAAAGCGGCGGTTGGCGAGATGATCAAAAAACACATCATCCGGCACCAGTCCGGGCACCGCGACAACCTGCCAGCCTGTTGCCGCCATCAGCCGCGCATTGAGTTCGCGATAATCAGGGATGCCCGGCTTTTCCAGCTTCAGAACATCAATGCCGCGCATAAAGGCATTGGCAGCCCTGCCCGGCAGCATCGCCGATTGGCGCGCAAACAGCCGGTCCCACATGGCATGCTCGTCCGCATTGAATGCCTCCCAATTTTGCGGGATCGTCCAATCGGCATTTGCGCCTTCTGGCGGCGCATCATAAACATGCTCAAACTCGGCCATGGCAAGGTAGTTACGCTTGAAACTTTTCCGGATCAACAGCGTTGGAACCGCATTGCGGGCTTTGGCGGGATGGCCGCTGCTGCTTGTCGGCCTTTATTTCACTACAGCATTGCTCGGCAGCCTCATTCCGGCAAATGGCAACTGGCGAGAGCCCAGCAGCGGCATTCCCGTCTTTGTCGAGACCAATGGCGTTCATGTCAGCCTCATCCTGCCGATCTCGGCGGCGGGGGAAGACCTGTCCGATCTTATCCGTCCCGAACAGCTCGCTGACCGCGATCTTTACGGAACGCATGCAATGATCGGCTGGGGGCATGGCCGCGTCTATCGCAACGCACGAACATGGGGCGATGTGCGCAGCGGCGATATTGCTTCAGCCATATTCGGATCGGACTATACGACGCTGCACATATATCACCTGATCAACCCGCGACCCAGCGCCATTCGCAAGCGTTTCATGGTGAGCGAGGCACAATATCGGCATATGGTCCGTGACGTCCGTGCGACCTTCAAACTGACCGACGGGCACAGCAAAGCCTATCCCGCCTATGGTCCGAACAACCTGTTTTATGACAGCCATGGCTATTACACCGCGCTCAATACCTGCAATGAATGGACTGCCGGGATATTGCGCCGCGCAGGCGTGCGTGTCGGCATCTGGACCCCAATGCCCGGCGGCGTGATGCGCTGGTTTTAGCCCGCCTGTTTCACAATCTCCGCCCAGGCCGCTTCGTCAATCACCTCGATCCCCAACTCGGTAGCCTTTTTAAGCTTTGATCCTGCCCCCGGGCCGGCCACCACCAGATCGGTCTTGGCCGAGACCGATCCGGCCGCTTTCGCGCCCAAAGCCTCTGCCTGCGCTTTCGCCTCATCGCGGCTCATGGTTTCAAGGGCACCCGTGAAGACCACGGTTTTGCCCGAAACTGAGGAAGCACGCACCTCGACAACATAATCGGGTGGAGAGACTTCGCTCAACAAATCCTCCCACACCGCGACATTGTGGGGCTCATGGAAAAAGTCGTGCAATGCCTCCACCACCGCTGGGCCGATGCCGTCAATCTGGGTAAGCTCGGCTTCGGCCTCTGCCGAGCTTGCGACTTCACGCAGACGTGGCAGAGTCACAAAATTCTTCATCAAATCACGCGCCGTGACCGCCCCGATATGCCTTATGCCCAGCCCGAACAACAGCCGCGCTGCATCCGGCGAACGCTTCGCCTCAATCGCTGCCAACAGGTTATCCACAGACTTATCCTGCCAGCCATCGCGCGCCAATATGGCTGAACGTATTGATTTTAATCGATAAATATCCGCTGGACTTTCCAGCCAGCCAGCTTCGAAAAATTCCTGAATCGTTTTTTCGCCCAGTCCTTCAATGTCCAGCGCAGCACGTGAAACGAAATGGCGGAGTCGTTCTACCCGCTGCGCGGGGCAGATCAGCCCGCCGGTGCAACGCACGTCGACCTCGCCTTCCTCGGCGACCGCCTCCGAGCCACATTCAGGGCAATGATCGGGGAATTTGTAGGCCTCACGCACCTCTTCGCGCGTCAAATTCTCCACGATTTGCGGGATCACATCGCCTGCCCGCTGCACCTTCACCCGGTCGCCAGGGCGCACGCCAAGGCGAGCGATTTCGTCGCGATTGTGTAACGTGACATTGGAGACAACCACGCCGCCCACCGTCACCGGCTTTAACCGCCCAACCGGTGTCAGCTTGCCGGTACGGCCGACTTGAATGTCGATGGCTTCCAATGTTGTTTCGGCCTGTTCCGCCGGAAATTTATGCGCAATCGCCCAGCGTGGAGCCTTGGCGACAAAGCCCAGCCGTTCCTGCCAGTCGAGCCGGTCAACCTTATAGACCACACCGTCGATGTCATAAGGCAGGTCTGCGCGCTTTGCCTCTATGCTGCGATAATGGCTGAGGACATCCGCCGTGCTTTCAACCCGCGTCAACATGGGTGAAACGGGCACACCCCATTCGGCAATGGCGGCCATCACCCCGGCTTGCGTATCGGCGGGAAGCGCGCTCACATCCCCCCAGCCATGCGCGAGGAAGCGCAAGGGGCGCGACGCGGTTACGCTGGCGTCTTTCTGTCGCAACGACCCTGCTGCCGCATTGCGCGGGTTGGCAAATTGGCGGGCTTTGTCGGGATCGTCGGCTTCGGCCAGCAGGCGTGCGTTGAGCGCCTCAAAATCGGCCTTCGCCATATAGATTTCACCGCGAATTTCGAACACAGTGGGGGCATCGCCCTTCAATTGCTGCGGAATGTCAGAAATCGTCCGCACATTCGCCGTCACATCCTCACCCACGGCGCCATCGCCGCGGGTAGCCGCCTGCACCAGCACGCCATTTTCATAGCGCAGCGAGCAGGACAGCCCATCAATCTT
>CAYVQO010000162.1:0-3891 GCA_964452835.1 uncultured Sphingorhabdus sp.
GCGCAAGGCCATGTTGCGTCGGGGCGCTATGCTTCGGTTAGCGAGGTTGTCCGCGCCGGTCTGCGCGCGCTGGAACGCGAAGAGGCGGCGCTGGATGCCATATTGAAAGCCAAGGTCGAGGCAGCGCTCGCCGATCCATCGCCCTCCATCCCCCTATCGTAAATCAACGCCCCGATGCACGCCTATTCAAATCAATTTTGCGCAGGATAAAGATTACTCTTGCCAGCTTCAGCCGATTTTGTTTATCAAGCCATGGGGTGTCGAGAAATATAGGGGGGCGATTGTGCCCAGGCTCGGCATTTTTTCATTTTTCTTGTTGTTTGGCTGCATTGTTTCAAGCGCCGCATTTGCACAAAATGGAGAGCCTACTGTTCGTGCGCCGCAATGGCGTGTTGTTGCGCAGTTTTATGATGCAGAATTTCAACGTGGCTATTATGGCGAAACGCCGGGGCAGCTCCCGCTATTTGACACACCGGAAGAGGCATGTGCGACGGGAGTAGCTTATGTGCTATCCCGATTGGGCCCAAATTACACAAATTTGTCTGCTCCTTTTCAGAATGGAATGATATATTCAGGTGTACGACCATATGGAAACATTGCTTATCTATTAGACAATTATATTTATCGTTCGTACGCTGGGCATAAATGTTCTGTCGACAATTTGGAGAATAGTTCAAATGTCACCGGCTATGACATATTTGAAAACAATAGCCGTGTAACGACTACGGAACAATTCGGGGATCCTAACAGCCCCGGTTATCGTCATAGAATAGTATGGGTAGGCTCAGTAGCGGCCATTCCCGATTGCAACAATTCCGGCAGATTGATGACCGTAGATGGTACGCTTTCCTGCGTTTCGGGTGGATCGCAACAAGAGAGCAAAGGCACGCCGGACTGCGAAGGCGAAGATGGTGATAGCCCAAAATCGACACCTCCCAAAAAATGTGTCGGCAATCCCATTGCACTTGATTCCGGCGCGAAGCAGCATCAAGAAATTGACTATGCGACGGCCGATGGCCTGCTGGGCGTGGAACGCTCATATCGCAGCAATTCCCGCCCCGCTAATATTTCTATAACAACCACGGAGATTCCCGGATTTGGCACTAATTGGCGCGGCCTTATTCCTGGGCGGATCACGATAAGCAAGCCTGAGGGTGGTAGTTGGGGTGTAGAGTATCTCAATGGCAATGGCGGTACGCGGCGCTTCTACTTTAACCAGACCTTGGATGGCTATACTTTCGTATCGAACGGCACGCGAACACGGCTTAGGCTGATTCCTGCGCAGACCATCACCGGCAGCATCGAAAATTTTGTCGCCATGCCGGCGGCGTCCGATGCGAACGGCCATTTGAGGCTGCTTTTTGCCAATGGTGACTATATTATTTTCCGAGCGGCGGGTGTTTTCGATACGACCAGCCAGACGCGGCATTTTGTACCGATCGAACATGGTCTGGCCAATGGCTATAAGCGCTGGTTTGAATATCCCGATACTGATCAATATCCCAACAAGATCAGGGATAGTTTTGGCCGCGAACTTGGGATCGGTTGGAGCGAGATCGGCTGGGCCAGCACGCTTTATCGCGGCTTGCTGAAAGGACCAAATCAGACTGTCGTGCCCACGGACATGACATTGGAGAAAGCGATAAGCGCAATCACACTGCCGGATGGCACACGCATGGCCTATACTTATGGCGCTACCAGCGCTTCGGGTTTTCTGGGGCGTCTGGAGGCTGCAAATCGACTGGACGCATCGGGCAATCTTTTGTGGGGGCGCACTTACCTTTACGAAGATACGCGATTCCCGTCCGCCTTGACAGGAATGCTGGATCAGTCAGGTGCGAGGCTTTCAACCTATACCTATGATGCATCGGGCAAGGCCAATTCAACTGAACGCTCCGGCGGATTTTTCCGGCAGCAGGTTAGCTATTCAACAGAGGCGGAAGCGCCTGACAATTTCGACCAGCCGGTTGATGTAAGGACCGTTACGGGTCCGCTGGGAGATGAAACCAAATACCGCTACTCTGGTCTGCCCGAAAATTATTCCAGTGGGGAATCGCCCGGGCCGGATCCCCGCATCAACCCGCGTCGGCTGCTGTCGACAGAAAGCAAGGCGACGCCCTCCATTGCCCAGCGGACCAGAGCTTATGAGTATGATGATGACGGGCTCCTCGTTGCCGGCACCGACTCCAATGGCAACCGCACCGCCCAGCAGAACATTACCGGCGAAGGCCGACCCACGTCGATCACCGACGCCAAGGGCGTAACCACCGAAATCACCTGGCACCCAACGCTGGACCTACCCACACGCACTGTCCGCAAACGGCTGCAGACTGATCTGACCTATGACGCTGCCGGGCAGCTGACCGGCACCAGCGTGACAGATCTGGACAGTGGAGCCATACGCTCTACGCAATTCGAGATGGGGGCCGCTGGCCGCGTGCTTTCGGTCAACGGGCCGCGTGCGCCCGATGCGCAGGGTCGTGATGACATCACCACCATGGCCTATGATGGGCAGGGCAATCTGCTCACCATAACCAACGCGCTTGGTCATATCACCCGGTTTGAAGGCTATGATGCCAATGGCCGCGCAGCGCGGATGATTGATCCCAATGGCGCCGTGACCGAATATGTGTATGACGGGCTGGGGCGGCTGAAAAGCAGCAATGCCCGGCACCCGTCCGATGCCAGCAAAGATGCGATTACCTTGATGGACTATGATGTCGAAGGGCGCGTCATAGGCATCACCAGGCCCGATACGACAAAGATTAACTTCGACTATAATCTGGCTGGCTTGCTGACGGCAATTCGCAGCGCGGATGGGGAGCGGATCGACTACACCCATGATGCCGCTGGAAATGTGGAGAGTGAAACCGTTAGTCGCGCCAATGGCAGTCAGGCTAGCCGCATTGAACGCACCTTCGACGAAATCGGCCGCATGCTTAGCATCACCCTCGGGCCGGGACGGACGCACCGCTTTGAATATGACTTGGTCGGCAACGCGGTAAAATTAACCTCGGCCCGCGACCATGTGACTGAAAACAGCTTCGATTCGCTCAACAGGCTGATCGAAACAGCTACACCGCTGGGACTTTTCAACAATTTCTACGATGGCGACAATCCCGGCCAGATCGGCCTGATATCCTCGCCGGGCAGCAGTGCGCAGAATGAGCTTGGCGCGTTCAGCGACGGGGCGGGCGTCATTACCCGCTTCACGCGCAATGCCTTTGGTCAGGTGGTTCAGGAAATCTCGCCCGACCGCGGTACGATCCTTTATGAATATGACGCCGCTGGCGATCTTGCGGCCATGACCGACGGTCGTGGTCAAAGGATAGAATATGTCCGTGACATATTGGGCCGGGTGCTGAGCAAAACCCCTGTGGGTCGTCCGCTCTCTGAACGGATCACCTATAGTTATGACGTTCCCGGCGCATTTGGCATTGGCCGCCTTTACAGCATCAGCGACGGCACGGGTTTGACCGGATTTGGTTATGACCATCGCGGCAATATTGTAAAACGGGTTCAGAACCTCTCATCGGGTGGCAGTTTTCGGCTGCTTTATGCCTATGATCGAGCCGACCGTGTGGTGCAGATCACCTATCCCTCTGGCCGCATCGTCACTTATGGCCGTGATGCCAAGGGACGGGTGGTTACAGTGGCAACAAAAGCAGCGGCAATGGCACCGCCCAAGGGTGTGCCGATCATGGCGCAGGCGTTCATCGATCTGCTGACGTCGGCCCAATATGAGCCCTTTGGCGCCCTGAACCAGGCGGTGCTTGGCAATGGCCAGCTCTTCACAGCCGACCGGGGCAGTGACGGCAGGTTGGCGTCGCGGCGGTTGCAGAATGCGGGCGGCAATGATCTCAGCCTGCTGAGCTACAGCTATGACGCCGA
>CAYVQO010000163.1:0-3869 GCA_964452835.1 uncultured Sphingorhabdus sp.
ATGACGAGGTGTTCGAGCTGGAGGATATCAACAGCGAATTCGCGCAGACCGACGTTGCCTTCATCATCGGTGCGAATGATGTGGTCAATCCGGCGGCGAAGACCGACAAGAGCTCACCGATCTACGGCATGCCAGTGTTCGATGTCGACAAGGCCAAGACGGTGTTTTTCATCAAACGCAGCATGGGCGGCGTCGGCTATGCGGGCGTCGATAATGATGTTTTCTACATGGACCAGACGATGATGCTGCTCGCCGATGCCAAGAAAATGGTCGAGGATATTGTGAAGGCCTTGCAGCACTAAGCTGCTTGTCGCTATTGCAAAGTCAAACCACGCCCCGGCTACTCCGGGGCGATTGGCTATTTAGGGAAATGATATGCGCAAACTGGGCCTGATCGGTGGGATGAGTTGGTATTCCACCGAATTCTATTACCGCCGGATCAACAAGCAGGTACAGAAGACCACAGGTAGCCTGTGCAGCGCACCGTTGCTGCTCGACAGCCTGGATTTCTGCGATATTGCCAGGGCATCGAGCGATGATGACTGGAGCAATGTTGCAGCGACGTTGATCGGCTCGGCCCAACGGATTGAAGCGGGCGGTGCAGGAGCAATCCTGATCGCCGCGAACAGCATGCACAAGGTGCACGACAAAGTTGCGGCGGCTGTATCGGTCCCCGTGATCCACATCGCCGATACCGTCGGCAAGAAGATGAAGGCCGATGGTATCAAATCCGCCGCTCTAATCGGCACGCGCAACGTGATGGCGGAAAGCTGGTATCGTCAGCGGTTGGTGAAGCATGGCGTCACTCTGCTCCCCTGGGAGGCCGACGATGTTGAAGAGCTGGACCGCATCATTTATGATGAGTTGATGGCGGGGCAGGCGGTGCGCAACAGCGAGCGCGCGCTGAAAACCATGATCACTGATATCGACAAGGATGGCGCGGATGCCGTGGTGCTGGGTTGCACCGAATTGGGGATGATTGTCGATACCAAGGCCAATATCTTGCCGATTTACGACAGCGCGGAAATCCATGCTGATGCCGGCGTGGAGTGGATTTTGGCTGACGCCTAATCGCTCTTGGCAAGTCCGCATTCATCGGGCATCGTCCACCCATAAAGGGATGAGGAGCCTGATGAGACTATTCGCCACTGCTGCGGCCATTGCCGCGCTTTCGTCGCCGCTTGCGGCCAAGACCATTTCCGTTGCCGCTACCGCAGACTCGCAGGCCAAGCTGCAGGAAGCGCTGATCGTTGCGGAGCCGGGCGACGTGGTTGAACTGGGCGAAGGCCGGTTCAAACTCACCGATGGGCTTTCGCTGGATGTCGCCAAAGTCACGGTTAGAGGCCAAGGCGCAGCTAAGACCATCCTTGATTTCTCAGGCCAGCTGGGCGCGGGCGAGGGGTTGTTGGTCACATCCGACGATGTGGTGCTGCGCGATTTCGCCGTCGAAAATACAAAAGGCGACGGCATCAAATCCAAAGGTGCGGACCGCATCGTCTATCACAAACTCCGCGTTGAATGGACCGGTGGGGCGAAGGAAAGCAACGGCGCCTATGGCATTTATCCCGTTGAGAGCAAGGATGTGCTCGTCGACAATGTGATGGTGCGCGGCGCGTCCGATGCGGGCATCTATGTCGGCCAGTCGCAGAACATAATCGTGCGCAATTCGCTGGCGCTGGAAAATGTTGCCGGGATAGAGATTGAAAACAGCTACAACGCCGATGTCCACGACAATCTGGCAACGCGCAACACCGGCGGCATCTTGGTATTCGATCTGCCCAACCTCCCCCAAATGGGCGGGAAAAATATCCGGGTGTTTGAGAATATCGTGGTGGACAATATGACCCCGAATTTCGCACCTAAAGGCAATATTGTCGCCAATGTGCCCACAGGCACCGGTGTGCTGGTGATGGCGAACCGCAATGTGCATGTGTTCGACAATATGCTCGGCCAAAATGGCACTGCCAATGTGATGGTGATCGGCTATCGCTACCCCTATGAGGACCCGAAATACGACCCCATTGCAAGGGGCGTAGCGATTTGGGGCAATCAGCATGAAAAGGCAGGCTGGGATCCCAAAATCGCCGGAGGGGCGGAGCTGGCAAAGGCGCTGGGTGGATCGTTGCCGCCAATATTTTGGGATGGTGCAGGTGGCCCTGATGCTAAACCCTATGTTGGTGATGTCGTGCCGGTGCTGTCGCTTGGGCTTACGGACCTTGCCGCCACCCCAGACAAAGCCCAGCCCAGCATGCTGGAACCACCGACAACGACTGTGACAGAGCTACCGAAAATCGTCCTGCCCGAATCGATGGAGGCTGCAGTCCGCTAATGCGTGCGCTGTGGCTTGCCTGTGTCTGCCTGGTGCTGGCGCTGGCAGCGCGCAGCGGCGAGGCGCAGGTGGCTGAAGCCAATCCACCGCTGCTGTCGGCCTTCGGCTTTTTCAATGGCGGTGCAGACAATCCGGCGGCTCAGCTCATTCCCTATAGGCTGGGGACGCCGCTTTTTTCTGATTATGCGGAAAAGCAGCGTTTCATTGCGCTGCCCAAAGGTGCCCGGATCAGCATGGATGTTAACGGGCGGCTCAGCTTCCCGGTTGGCACTGCCCTGATCAAAAGCTTTGGCTATCCTGATGCAGGTGGCAAGGTGAAGATCATCGAAACCCGACTGCTGCTGCACCGTGCAGAGGGTTGGGTCGCACTCCCCTATGTCTGGCGCGCTGATGGCAAGGATGCCGAGCTGAGATTGGGTGGGACGCGTGTATCTGCTGCGTTCAAAAAGCCCAATGGTGAGTCTCTGACGATCAGCTACGCCGTGCCCAACAAGAACCAGTGCAAGCAATGCCATTCGACAAGCGATGCGATTACGCCCATTGGGCCCGTCCTGCAGAATATGGATTTTGCCGATGCGGCGACACAGAAGAGATTTCTCTCTCATTTTGAAAATCCCGACCTGCTGTTGGTGCCGACTATGGCGCGATGGGATAATCCAAAGTCGGGGAGCGTTGAGGATCGGGCATTATCCTATCTGATGGTCAATTGCGGCCATTGCCACAAACCAACGGGCTCAGCGAGCAATTCAGGCCTGTTCTTCGCCGATCACAAGGGGGGCGGTGCGGCATGGGGCATTGGCAAGCGACCCGTTGCGGCGGGCAGGGGCAGCGGCAATTTCGATTTTGTGATCGATCCTGGGCACCCCGAACGCTCAATTCTGATCCACCGGATGAAAAGCACTGACCCCGGTGTCGCTATGCCCGAATTGGGCCGGGCAACCGCGCATGATGAGGGGATAAAGCTGCTGGAGGAGTGGATCAGGGGGATGAAGTCCGCAACCTGACTATTGGCGCATATTGCGCTTCAACGGATAGCGGCCTTCGCCAAACGCATCGAAATACCCCTCAATCGCCGGATGGTTCACCGGGCCATGATCGGCGTCGGGCAGCAAATTTTGCTGGCTGACATAGGCGATATAGCTGCTGTCGGCATTCTCCGCGAAGAGATGATAGAATGGCTGGTCCTTGCGCGGTCGGACCTGTTCCGGGATTGCCTGATACCATTCCTCGCTATTGGCAAAAACCGGGTCGATATCAAATACCACGCCGCGGAAATCGAAAACGCGGTGGCGTACCACATCGCCGATAGCAAAGCGGGCTTCAGCAACAGTTGGCATGTCAGGGTTGGTTTGCATGCGCTCTATATTGCGGGCTGGCGAGCAACTTTCAAGCTTGCGCTTGGCAAAGGCGAAATCATTCGCTAATGGCCGCGCTCTGCCCGACTGGCGCGCCGTTCCATGCGGTAATGACCCAGCCAGGGGGCATGCGGACAGATGCCGGAGTGGTCGAACGGGGCGGTCTCGAAAACCGTTGTGCTAGT
>CAYVQO010000164.1:0-3785 GCA_964452835.1 uncultured Sphingorhabdus sp.
GCACCCGCCGCACCCGCTGTCAAGGCGCCCGACACCATAGTGGACAAGGAAGATTTGCCCGCTGCCCCGCCACCTCCGGTATTTGTGCCCGCGCCATCCAGCCCCGCGCCTATGCCCATGGTTGCGCCACCACCGCCAATCTCGACATCTGTCCGCACCAATGACATCATCATCAACAAAGACGGCGACACCGTGCAGCTGGTTGGCCAGATCAGCGATGGTATTGCCAACCGGCTGAATGCCGAATTGAAGAAAACCGGAGGTATCAAAACGCTGATACTGACGTCGGAAGGCGGCTTGCTGGTTGAAGGCGTGGCGCTTGCCCATATTGTCCGAAAATATCAGCTAAACACCCATGTCGAATTCCTGTGCGGTTCCGCCTGCACATTCCCGCTGCTTGCCGGCAAGGAGCGGACTTTGGCTCCCGGTGCGCTTGTTGGCTTTCATCAGGCTTCGACGGTGCTGTCCCCGCTTTTGGGCACGCCAGAGGGGGTGGATGATCCGGGTAACAAACTGATCCGGATGACCTATACCAATGCCCGCGTCGGCAGCGCCATCATTGATGGCACAATGGCAACTCCGCCTGCCGATATGTGGTTTCCAGACATGCCGACGCTCAGCAGCAACGGCGTGATCACCCGGGCTGCAAAGCCGGGCGAATTTGCGATGACCATGTCCGACTGGAAATCCGTCAATGATTATCGTGCGGCGCTGAATGTTGATCCTTTGTGGGCGGCGGCCAAAACCGCTCGGCCGGAAGATTATGCCTATGCCGCGGGTGCCGGCTGGATTTTGGCGGGGCGGCAAAAGGACAAGGCGGCGGCGTTGCGTGCGGCGCGGGCGGCGCTGGTCCGGCGGCTGCTTTCCAGCGCGCCTGCCTATCCCGATGCCTTGCTGGAAGAATTTATCAAAACCGAACAGATAATCTGGAAGGCGAGCAGCAGCGCCTTTAACCGCGATTGTGACTATGGCGCAGCAATTCGTTTTCCGATTAGCGCGCCTGACACAAAGGAGCATCGCAGCGCGCAGTTGGCGATATTCCAGAAGATGATGGCAATAGCACCGCAAAAGGCATCGACCGAAGATGGTGCACGCTCTGATGCACGCGCGACGGTGATGAATTTCTGGGGCCGCATGGTCGCCGAACAGTCATTCAACAGCTATAATGTTGCCAGTAATTTCTGCCGTGAACCGACGAGCTATTTTGAAGAAATGGCGAAGATGCCGGCTGCAGAAAGAATGAATCTGCTGCGCAGCCTGATCATGGTGCAAACCATCGGTATGCGGTAAGCGCGGCTTTTTTGGGAGAATTGCCATGCGCCTAAAGTCCCTTTTCTGGATTGGCGTCTTGACTGCGACTACGCTGCCATTGCCCGTCGCGGCGCAAGCCGTGACCGAGGCAAAACCGCTGCCTGCGCCAAAGAAAAAGGCAAAAAATGTCATCCTTTTCATCGGCGATGGCATGGGGATTTCAACGATCACCGCTGCACGCATCTATGATGGCCAGTCACGCGGGGAAACCGGTGAGGAAAACAGCCTGTCTTTTGAAGGCTTCCCCAATGTCGCGCTGGTCAAAACCTATAACAGCAACCAGCAGGTGCCCGATAGTGCAGGCACGGCCACAGCCATGAACAGCGGGGTAAAGACGCGTGCGGGCGTTATCAATGTCGGACCCGCCGTGCATCTGGGCGATTGTGGCGAGGCGCAGGCCGGTAAGCTGACAGCGCTGGGCCAAATCGCCAAAGCCAATGGCAAGGGTCTGGGCATAGTTACCACGACGCGGATCACCCACGCCACCCCGGCGGCTGTGTTTGCGCAGAGCCCGCACCGCGACTGGGAGGATGACCGTGCAATTCCCGAAAGCGAGCGCGGTAAAGGCTGTACCGATATTGCAGCACAGTTGATCGACACACCCTTCGATATTGCCCTTGGCGGAGGCGCATCCAATTTTTTTGGTAAAGACAAGGGTGGGAAAAGGCTGGACCCCATGGCCGACTTGCCCGCCGACTGGGCCAAACGCACCGGCGGCAGCTATGTCACGACAGCTGAGGCGCTAAAGGCCGTGCGCGTTCAGAAAGGTCCGGTGCTTGGCCTGTTCACCCCAAGTCATATGAACTTCATGCTTGATCGAAAGGCAGACAGTAAAGAGCCCACGCTGACCGATATGACCGTGGCCGCGATCGAGAAAATGAAAAGCCACAAGGGCGGCTATTATTTGATGATCGAGGGCGGGCGGATTGACCATGGCCACCATGCAGGCGTTGCAGGCTATGCACTGACCGAGGCGCAGGAGTTTTCCCGCGCCATTGGCACTGCGCTGTCGATGGTTGACCTGAAAGACACGCTGATTCTGGTCACTGCCGACCACAGCCACACCTTCACCATATCCGGCTATCCCACACGCGGAAACCCGATCCTCGGCCTGGTCAGCCATAATGATGAGCGCGGGGAACCATCGGGCAAGCCGACCATCGCTGCCGATGGCCAGCCTTACACCACGGTCGGCTATCAGAACGGTCCCGGCGCAGTGAAGCAGCATCCTCGCCCTGCCCCATCAACCGACATCAAGGCGCAACAACAGGCGCTGGTGCCAACGGGTGACGAAGGCGGTGCCTATGGCGTGATCGAAACCCATGGCGGCGAAGATGTCGCGCTGTATGCGGCAGGCCCCGGTGCAGAAAATGCCCGCGGCGTGATCGAACAGAGCCGGATTTTCGATATCATCATGGCCGCGACGGGGTGGAAAAAGCGCAAATAAAGCCGATCAGCGCCCCACCCTTTGCAATGCCGTGCCGTGCATTTTTAACCAGCGGTCGGCTGCCTTTCGGTCGCCTTCAAACAGGCTATCGAGCCAGCGATAAAAGGCAAGGCTATGATCCATATGGCGGATATGGGCGACTTCGTGGGCGATGACTGCACGGCGGACAGAGGCGGGTGCCATGATCAACCGCCAACTAAGCGAAATTGTCCCCCGGCTGGAGCAGCTGCCCCAGCGGCTGCGCGGATCGCCAAGCGACAGGCGTGGCGGGTGTTCCCCCGCACGGGCGCAATAATGTGCGATATCGTCGGAGAAGACGCGGCGCGCCTCGCCCTTCAGCCAGCGCAGGATGCGCCCCTCGACCATCTCCTCCGGCCCGCCCAGATGCAGTTCGCGGCCTTCTGCGGCTTCGACAAGCCGCACCGTGCGGGTGGCCGACGGGTTCCAGACTATCCGGTGCGGCTCACCTTCAAAGGCAACCGTCTCTCCGGGCAATAAGGATGCAATGGCAGGCGCACTTTGCAGCCGAGCGGCGATCCATTGCTGTTTTTGCGCGACAAAATCCATCGCCGCCTTGGTCGGCGCATAAACGGGCATGGTAATGCGGATTTCGCGCTTAACGGCGTCGGCACGCAGGGAAATGCGGCGGGCTTGGCTGGTCCGCTTTATGCGCACGGGCACAGCCTCACCCTCTACATCGACGACAGGGTCAGAGGGGCTGTTCGACAATATGGTTTTCAAGCGGTCCAGCATTCAACTCTGATAATGCCCTACCGCGCACCGACATGCCAGCCTCATGTATGCTCTGACGGCTGCCGCTGACCAGATAATGCCAGTCCGGCAACGGCGCACTCGCGTCCCGCAACACATAGGCGCAGGTGGAAGGAAGCCAGGGAAAATCGGCAATCCGCCCACGCGAAAGCCGGATGCAATCGGGCACATGCAGGCGGCGGTGCTTGTAATCGGCGCATTGGCAGCTTTTCAGATCAAGTAATTTGCAAGCAACATTGGTGGGGTAGATGCGGCC
>CAYVQO010000165.1:0-3723 GCA_964452835.1 uncultured Sphingorhabdus sp.
TCGATATCGAGCCCCATCAGCTCGCAATCGTCATAGATATGGTCGATGATATCCTCATATTCGTTCATCGCCTCCAGGCCATAGGGCTGGCTGGCAGTCTCTGCCCGGCCGCTGGAGCCTGTGGGCGGAACCAGCGGAAAGTCCGGATCGACATTCTGGCTGACGAGGTAGAATTCCACCTCCGGCGCGATAATCGGTTTCCAGCCCTTTGCCGCATAAAGCCCCAGCACCTTTTTCAGGATTTCGCGCGGAGCGATCTCAACTGCGCTGCCATTGCCATGATAAGCATCGGCAATCACGAAAGCTGTGGGCGATT
Source organism: uncultured Sphingorhabdus sp. (assembly GCA_964452835.1). Lineage (GTDB taxonomy): Bacteria > Pseudomonadota > Alphaproteobacteria > Sphingomonadales > Sphingomonadaceae > Sphingorhabdus_B. The sequence goes on from CAYVQO010000165.1 coordinate 317, forward strand.
TGAAACCGGGCGCGACGCAGATTGTATCAGGGTCGGCGATCAAGATCTTGTCGGGATCCTTGTCCCAGATGTCCTCAATATCTTCCGGATAATGTCCGTCGATCGTGCAGATAAACACGCTGCCCGGAATGCGGAGCGATTTGTCGCGAACCGAAGAGAGGAATTTCTTTGCAGGCAGCACCTTTCCGCGCTGCACACCGTTAATATCTGGAACAATGCACTCAACCTCATCGATTTTGTGCTCGGCGATCCAGTTCGCCAGATTGACTGCCATAAAACACCAGCTTTCTGCGCCGGATAAGGACATGCCGGGCCTGAACAGTCAAGCCCGGCATGCTGAAATGCGAAAAATGGGAGGCGTTTGTGCCCTGTTTTAGAAGCTATAGCCCAGTGACAAGACTACGCCCGCCTTGCTGTCGCCAGGGGCAAAAGTGCTGCGGCGATCGGCATCGACATAGGAAAGGCCAAGCGTGAAGCCACCAAAGGACGCATTGGCCCCCAGCGACCAATCCAGCTTGCTTGCGCCGCCGGTGAAAGCACCGTCCTCGAGGCCAAGCGAGCTGGTCAGCGTGACCGGCGTGCCGGGTATCCCGATCGAAGCGGTGCCGGCGACATAGATATTGTCGTCATTGCCGGTATTGTCCTGGCTGGGCACATAGCTCAGCTGACTGCCCAGTTCGACTGGCCCAACCGTGGTGCCAAGCTTGCCGGTAAATTCAACATAGTTGAGGCCCGAAGCGCCGGGATAGAGAAAATAGGTGGCGCCAATATCATAGGTGACGGTATCGCCACCCGAAAAACCGGCATAAAGATCGACTTCAACATCATCGCCTCCATTTTCGGCGACATTGGATCCCCAAACGCCGACATAAAGGCCCGATTCGTGCGAAATAGTCAGCGTCGGCTGCACCGCAATATCCTTGTCGGAAAGCGATACGCCGCGGAAGCGATAGTCAGACACCAACGTGACGCCGCCTTCAATGGTGAAGGGGCCAGATGCTTCCTCTTCCTCCTCTGCTGCATCATCAGCGGCATAGGCAGGGGCAGCGGCCATGCTGCCAATGGCAACGCAGGCAGCAGCGAGTGTAAAAATCTGTTTGCGCATGAAGGACATCCTTTCGGTACTCATTATCGGAAATGCGAAAAACAGCTTATGGCAAATGAACTGTTACCCAAAGGATAATCGCCGCCCCAGATGCGTTTGGGGCGGCGATCCTCCTCCCAATGTGATCAGAAAGCCACAGTCAGCGAACCGAGCACACCGCCCTTATATAAATCCTTGCCCGACAACGGGTTGATGAAGCTGGCATTGGTATCAACATATGTGACACCCAGCGTTACCGGACCGGTGGTATAGGTCAGTCCTGCCGACCAATCGGTATATTTGATCCCGCCGGACAAAAAGCTGCGGGTAAAGCTGCGGCCGATCCCTGCGCTCAGGCCCACGCCTGTGTCGGGGATGGTCGCCGACAGGCCAAGGTTCATGTAGAAATTATCTTCCTTGCCAAAGCCATAATCAAGCGCGCTTGCCTTTGGCGCGTAGCTTGCACCCAGTTTTGCCGTTACCGGGCCAAAGGTCTGCGCGACGCTGCCATAAACTTCCAGAAAGTCGCTATTGTAGCCAGCCAGGATTTGCGACGACCCGGGATAGTAATAATAGATTGCCCCGACATCGAGCGTGGTGTCGCCAAAGCTCTTCTTGAAACCGGCAATGATGTCGATTTCCTGATCGCCGCCGGCAGCGACATATTCATCCACCGTTGAGCCCCACAAGCCAACATAGACACCCGATTCGTGTGAAACGGTTACACTGCCTTGCACGGCAAAGTTCTTGTCGGTCTGGGAAATGCCGCGGAAACGATAATCCGTGACGAGAGCAACTGAGCCGCTGACGGTGATGGCGTCAGCTTCTTCCTCTGCATCCTGTGCAAAGGCAGGCGCAGAAAAGGCGGATGCCGACAGCATGGCGAGCATCGAAAGCTTAATTTTGGGAGTGGGATTAAACATCGAACAACCTTCCTTATTGGAATTTTCCAGATGTGCCGCACAAGCGCGACACACCGTCGTTGTTCACTGCCCACAAACGCACTTTTGCTTTGCTGGCCACGCCAGTTAATTTTTGTGCACCTGCACAAAAACATCAAAGCGGGGGCCCTGACAAGCAATTTTGTGACAGGGCCGCTGTCCTTTTTCAAATATGTGACAAATCGAACACAGTTGCCGCAGCGTCGCTGCGGATGCAAAGCGTCCGTCATGACTATCACCAATGATCCGCTCGCCGCCTTCTGGATGCCCTTCACTGCCAACCGCGCCTATAAGGCGCATCCGCGCCAGCTCGCCCGGGCGCAGGGCATGTATTATTGGGATGATCGGGGAAACCGCATATTGGATGGCACAGCGGGGCTGTGGTGCAGCAATGCCGGGCATTGCCGCGAACCGATAACGGCAGCGATTGCCAGGACCGCTGGCGAACTGGATTTCGGCCCGACCTTTCAACTCGCCCATCCGCTTGCCTTTGAACTTGCCTCAAGGCTGGCGGCGATGATGCCCAAGGGGCTGGACCGGATATTTTTTACCAATAGCGGCTCGGAATCGGTCGATACCGCGCTGAAAATTGCACTGGCGACACAGCGGGCACGCGGGCAAGGCACAAGGACGCGGCTGATTGGGCGCGAACGTGGCTATCATGGCACGGGTTTTGGCGGGATCAGCGTGGGCGGCATCGTCAACAACCGCCGCGTGTGGCAGGGCCTTCCCGGTGTTGACCATTTGCCGCATACGCATGATCTGGCGCGCAACGCCTTTTCTCGCGGCTTCCCGGCGCATGGTGCGGAGCTTGCTGATGATCTGGAACGCATTGTGGCGCTGCATGGGGCCGAGACGATTGCTGCCGTGATTGTCGAGCCGGTTGCGGGTTCAACCGGCGTGCTGGTGCCGCCTGTCGGCTATTTGCAACGGCTGCGCGATTTGTGCACCAAGCATGGTATCCTGTTGATCTTTGACGAAGTGATCAGCGCCTTTGGCCGGGTGGGGGCGGCAACCGCAAGCGAAGCCTGGGGCGTAACCCCTGACATCATCACCATGGCAAAGGGGCTGACCAATGCCGCTGTGCCCATGGGTGCCGTGGCCGTCAGCCGAAAGATTCATGATGATGTGGTGGAAGGCGCGGCCGACGGGATAGAGCTGTTCCATGGCTACACCTATTCGGGCCATCCAGTGGCGAGTGCTGCGGCGCTGGCGACGCTTGATCTGTACCGCGATGAGGGCCTGTTTGAACGCGCTGCCGAATTGGCGGATTATTGGGCCGATGCTGCGCACAGCCTGCGCGGCAAACCCCATATCATTGACATCCGCACCATTGGCCTGATTGCAGGGATAGAGCTGCAACCCCGCAAAGACGCCCCCAC
>CAYVQO010000166.1:0-3719 GCA_964452835.1 uncultured Sphingorhabdus sp.
TGTCGGCATCTTTCAGGACAGGATGGTACCAGCCCAGCAGCTGCATCTTGCCGCTCTGGGTGTCGTACAGAAAATAGCCGCCGGGTTCGCTTGGCTTGCCTTTGAAAAGTACGATTTTGGAGTTGTCTTCGCTTGTCGACTCAAGGCGCGTATTTCCACGCCCAAAATCCTCGTCCAGAAATTTCTGAACCTGAGCAAGGGTCGGATCGAACCACCGGGTCCGCTCAGATGTGCTGATATAGCGCACACCGGCGAGTTCGTTTCGTGCCTTGTTACTGATCGGACCTGAAATATCGTAACCCTTGATACCAAAAACGACGTCGCCAATAACTTCACCGGTTTTCACGTTAATCTTGTAGAGTTTACGAAGCCCGTCTTTGTTACTCGTCGCGTAGGCAATGTCCGGCTCTTCAGTAAAAATCGAAGGCGTGATGACACCTTGGGTAAATGTCTGATCAACAGCCGCAGAGACGGTTTTTAGCGGTTCATTGGCATTGGAACGATAAAGCAGTCTTTCCTTTCCGCTGTCGGCGTCGGAACCAGTGCCGGCACGCACCACGCCATTGCCGTCAACAATCCAGTCGCTGACCATGACGTTGGGCCGTTGGATCACCTTGACCTTGCCGGTCCGGACATCGATTTCCGCGACTTCCGGGAGGTTTTCTTGCCCTTCATTTTTCATTGAAGTGCGTTCGACAATAAGCTTTTCGTCTTTGTGGTTGATATGGCGTGTCTGTCCGCCATTGCCGCCAGCACCATCCCATGCAAGCGGGGACACTTTACCAGTTTCCAAATCATAGGTCACAAGTCGAACAACGTCGCCGCGCTGACCAAAGAAAATCTCACGCGAAGCAACGACCATTACGATGGTACGGTTGCCGACCCAGAACCAATCACCCATCGTTCGGTCGCCAGCTTCACGATACTCCTCAGCTTGGGCGAAAAATACCGGAGCCGAGCCGGGCTTCGTCACATCAATATAACCAAGGGTATCGACACCGTTCTTGCTCATCATGACGGCAATCTTTGTACCATCTGGCGAGATCACAGGGTCGCGCATAAAGGGGCGCTTGCCGAACACAGCGGTGGCCGCACGGCCCTTCATCCCTGTGACGATAATTGCGGGCTTGGCGTCGCCTCCATCTTGCGCGGCATCACCGGCGGCGGTTGTGGCAGCAGTCGCAGTGGCCGCGATTGCGCCACCATCTTCGGCCAAAGCCCCCGTTGCCGGAAGAAAGGCCAAAGTGGCCGCAGACAGCGCCAGTGCTGCCAGTTTCGTCATTCGCATATTTAAGCTCCCCAGCTTAGAAATTTCCTGATTCGGGATATAGAGTGTCGCTTTAACGACACAAGATTACATGCGCCTCTGATAGCGTAAATTCGACGAACTGCGGAATGGGCCGCACAAAAAACCCCGCCGGATCGCTCCGGCGGGGCCATTTTCAGACCGATAAGGTCAGATGTTACATGCCACCATGTGCCAGTGCCGCAAGCAGCAGCAGGGCAACGATGTTGGTGATCTTGATCATCGGGTTCACGGCAGGGCCCGCGGTGTCCTTGTAGGGATCGCCCACAGTGTCGCCGGTTACTGCGGCCTTGTGAGCCTCAGAACCCTTGCCGCCATGATTGCCGTCTTCGATATATTTCTTGGCATTGTCCCATGCGCCGCCGCCCGAGGTCATCGAGATGGCAACGAACAGACCGCCCACGATCACGCCGAGGAGCAGCGCGCCGAGGGCGGCAAAGCCCTGAGCGGGGCCTGCAATGGCCGCAATCACGAAATAGACCACAATCGGTGCCAGAACCGGCAGCAGCGAGGGGATGATCATCTCCTTGATCGCTGCCTTGGTGACAAGGTCAACCGTGCGGGCATAGTTGGGCTTTGACTTGAAGGTCATGATGCCGGGATCGTTGGCGAACTGGTCGCGAACGTCCTTCACCACTTCACCTGCTGCACGGCCCACCGCGGTCATGCCCATTGCGCCGAAGAGGTACGGCAGCAACGCGCCAAGCAGCAGCCCGACGATGACATAGGGATTGGACAGTGCGAAGTCCGGCTGTTCGGTCAGGCCCAGCTGGGTCTGGAAGAACTTCAGATCCTCGGTATAGGCCGCAAACAGCACCAGAGCCGCCAGACCTGCCGAACCGATGGCATAACCCTTGGTCACAGCCTTGGTGGTGTTGCCCACAGCGTCGAGCAAGTCGGTCTTTTCGCGAACGCTATCGTCCAGACCAGCCATTTCGGCGATGCCGCCAGCGTTATCCGTTACCGGACCATAAGCGTCCAGCGCAACGACCATACCCGCCAGAGCCAACATTGCGGTCGCGGCAAAGGCGATACCGATCAGACCGGCGAGACCATAAGCGATGATGATGCCTGCGCAGATAACGAGCGTCGGAAGGGCCGTCGACTCAAGCGAAATAGCCAGACCCTGAATTACGTTCGTGCCATGACCGGTTTCCGAGGCCTTGGCGATCGAACGCACCGGGCGGTAGTTGGTGCCGGTATAATATTCGGTGATCCAGATGATGATGCCGGTGATGGCAAGACCCAGCAGCGAACAATAGAACAAAGCCATGCCAGTGTAACCACCGACGGCTGTGTTCATGTCGCCCAGCGCATGGTTGATTGCCCACCAGATCAGCGGGATGGAGGCAAGCGCAGTGACGATAAAGCCCTTATACATTGCGCCCATGACGTTGTTCGATTTGCCAAGCTTAACGAAGTAAGTGCCCAGGATCGAGGTCAGGATGCAGACGCCGCCAATCAACAGCGGCAGGCTCATCAACGACATCAGCTTTTCGCCAGCATCCTTTACGAGCAGCGCGATCAGCACCATCGTCGCACCGACGGTGACGACATAGGTTTCGAACAGGTCAGCCGCCATACCGGCGCAGTCGCCGACATTATCGCCTACGTTATCCGCGATAACCGCAGGGTTGCGTGGATCGTCCTCGGGAATGCCAGCTTCAACCTTGCCAACAAGGTCAGCGCCGACGTCCGCAGCCTTGGTAAAGATACCGCCGCCCAGACGCGCGAAGATGGAAATCAGCGATGCGCCGAATGCAAGCGCAACCAGCGCGTCGATAACGCCGCGGCTTTCCGGAGCCATCATTGCGACCTCGGTCAGATACCAGAAGAAGACTGCGATCGCGAGCAGTGCGAGACCAGCCACCAAAAGGCCGGTGATCGCGCCAGCGCGGAATGCCATGGTCAGGCCAGCCTGCAAACCGGTCTGCGCAGCGGCAGCGGTGCGGACGTTGGAGCGGACCGAGATATTCATGCCGATATAACCGGCAACGCCCGAAAGCACTGCGCCAATGGTGAAGCCAATGGCAGAGGTCGCGCCGAGGAACACAAACACCAGCGCCGCAACCACAACGCCAACGATGGCAATGGTGCGATATTGGCGGCCGAGATAGGCCTGTGCGCCTTCCTGAATGGCAGCAGCGATTTCCTGCATTTTCTCATTACCCGCCGATGCGCCGAGCACCTGACGGCTGGTTACGAAACCGTAGACTACGGCCAGCAACCCGCAAATAATTGCGATCATTGTCAAAGACATGAAATGTCCTTCCCCGTGTTATTGCTTGTTCTTTATGCGAACGCACCCGCCCCCAGAGCGAGTGCAAGCTCGCCGCCTATAGGGGGGGTTTGGCGCAGGGGCAATACCGAAAACCGGCCATTTCAGCGCGCTTCAGCGATGCTGGTAGCCAAG
>CAYVQO010000167.1:0-3718 GCA_964452835.1 uncultured Sphingorhabdus sp.
TGGCGCGATCCGGTGACGGGGGTGTATTGGGGCGCGAGCGAGTTTCGCAAGGATGGGCAGGCGGCTGGTTATTAAGCCACCAGCTCCGCCACAGTCTCAATCAATAAGGCAATATCCTGATCACGCGAAAGCCGGTGGTCGCCGTCCTTGATCAGCGTCACCCGCACATCGTCTGACCGCAATGCCTTGGCCAGCCGCAGCGACGCCTCCCACGGCACGTCTTTGTCGGCCTGCCCGTGCAACAGCCGCACCGGGCAATCAATGGCTATCGGCGCGTCCAGCAACTGGTTGGCTACGCCTGCCTCAAAAAACTTCAGGTAGGTCGGCGTTGGTTCCGGCCCGTAAGGGTTATCTTCGTAAACCACACCATCGCGGTAAATCGCCGTTCGCTGCTCTGCGGTGTAACCCCATTCGGTAAAATCCGGCGCGGCGGCAATCCCCACCAATGCCTTCACATCGCTGCCCAGCGCCAGCGCCACCAGCAGCATCAGCCAGCCGCCCATGGAAGAGCCAATGAGGATCACGGGCCCACGCACCACAAGCTCAATCAGTGCAACCACTTCGTCGCGCCAAAGCTCCAGCGATCCATCGGCAAAATCGCCCTCGCTTTCCCCGCAGCCCGAATAGTCAAGCCGCAGCATTGCATGGCCATATTTGATTGCCCAAGCCTCCAGCGCGACTGCCTTCGTCCCCGCCATGTCCGACATATAGCCAGGCAGAAACACCAAGGTCGGCGCACCCTTGCCGCGATTGCCGACACCATGATTATAGGCGATTTTGACGCCATCAGCGCGGGTGAAAAATGACGTCATGCCGCCCGACTCAAATTTGAATTGAAAAAGTAGCCAAGCCTCAAATTACCCAGTCCACTGTCAGCATCTGCGAGACATCCTGCCCCTTGGCGCGGCGCTGGACCACCATGATTGCGTTGAGCCGCTCAATCGTCCGGCTACCCGTGGTGACGCACCAACCCGGCACCAGCGCATGCACCAGCGCACACAGCCCGCCCCAGATCATCGTCACGCCAAAGCGCGATGCTACCCCGAAATGTTCCCAATAGCTTTCATCAACGCTTTTCGGATGATCGACAAACAGACGGCGGAACATGGGCTTCTCCTGACAGGGTAGTAACGCCGCTTTAACCAGCCCGATCACTCCATGTCAAAGCCCCAGCCCGATTTCACATCACGGTCCTGCGCACACATGGTCTTCAACTCAGTCCATTCCTCATAGCTGAGCGCAGGTTTATAGGTCTTGCCCTTCACCAGACTGTTGCGGAACAGCTGCTTGCGATCGTCGGACAAAGGATGGCTGGACATATAGGTGGCGACGACCCGATCCTGATCATCCTTGCCCATATTGGCGCTGCCGTCCATGCGCGAAAGCCGTTCAAAGAAGCTGGCGGTTGGAATGGGGGAAATGGCGGCTTTCTTCATTGCCGCAATCGAATGCTGATCGGCTTCTTCTTCAGACCCGCGGGTATAGGTGGTCGACAGCATGTTGTTGAGCGTCGTGCCGCCTGTGCCGTCAAAGCCGCCCAATACCACGGCCAGCCCCATTTGCCGCAGCAACCCCTGCATCACATGCCGTTCGCGCACATGGCCAATTTCATGAGCCAGCACCCCTGCCACTTCATCGGGCGATTTCGCCTGATCGAGCAGCCCTTGGAACAGCACAACCTTGTTCCCTGGCAGGGCAACGGCATTGAGCATGTTGATATTGGCGACTTCGACTTGCAAATCCTGCGGATTATCATCCAGCGAGCGCGTTAGCTTGGCAAGCGCAGCCTTGCCCTGCTTGGTATCGCAAAAGCGTCCGCCAAAATCGCCCACCAGCGCATCGCCCAGCCGCTTTTCAACGCTTTGCGGCACAAGCGGTGCCAGCCATTGCGGGCTCCACACAACAATGGCGACAGTTATCGCACTGAGCGCGGCAAAGGTAAGGCTGGCAGGCCCCAGCCCGATCCGGTCAATGAACCCGCCATAGGTGCGCTTTTTTGGCAAATGGCTAACCAGTTCCCCCGGCACAGGGCCAGACAGGCCAAGACGCCAGCCATCATTTCCATCCAGCTTGTAAACCGCCGCTCCAGCCTGTTCGCCCGCATAGCGCAGTGCCTCAAAGGCAAAGGGGCCGTGCCGCCGTTCTGTTTCGAGCAGGAAGAAATTGGCACCGATGGTCTGCACTTCAACGGTGCGGCGGACGGCCGTTTTCCCATCAAAATGCCATGCCGAGAAAAACTGGCTCATATCGCGCCTACATCAAAAGCATCAAGCAAGCCTTCGCCATGGCCCGACACCTCCGTCTCAGACTGGCTCATCCGGTCCAGATTGACCTCGCCAAATGCCTCCATATGCACCACGAAAAATTTCCAGCTGCGATATTGGATCAGCGCATTTGCAAGCCCGATAAAGACAACGCCCAGCACTGCCGAGAGGATCAGCGTGGCAAGCACCGCAGCGCTCATATTCGCCCCGAACATTTCCGGATTAAAGCTGCCGCTACTGCCCAACATGGAAATGGGCACAAAGGCTATGCCTGCCGCAATGCCCCAGATGGCCCAGTTCGCGAGGAAGAATAATATCCAGTCGGGCGAGCGTGCCTTGAATTCAAATTCCAGATCACCCAGGCGCAGGCCGGCCACGGCGACGCGGAAGAATTTGGAATAATAAAGCAGCGCTGCAACCGGCAGGACAATATAAAGCGCAAGCACAAGGATGATGATGAAGCCGCCCATGGCAAGCGCCCCGCCCGCGCCCATTTGCCCGCCCTGTGCCGATTGATAGCCAGCCCAGATCGCAAGAAGGAAAATCAGAAAAGGCACCAGATAGAAGAGCAGATAGCGCTTCATCAGCTGCGTCCAATCCGCATTGGAGACGAAGCGGTAGGGCCCAAAGCTCATCGCGCTCCACCGTTCATTCCACAGCGAAATGCTGGCCCAGGGGTAAAGCAGATAGATGGGGATCGCGGCGGCCACATGCTTCCAGATATAGGACAGGCCATAGGTAAAGCCCGGATCGTCCGACCCGCCCCTTATCCCGCGCCAATAGGTGCGGCTCAGCCGGTAACGCAACGCCCGAAAATAGGCGAGGCCAGTGAGATAGAAGAGGATCATCACCATGACCAATATGACTATCCCGGCGGCCACAGGCTCGCCCTGAAAAATCAGCCCCTGCGCGACCAGCTGGATCACAGCAAATGGCACGCCGATCAGGAAAAACACCATGATAAAGCCAATGAACAGCTCCATGCCGGTGCCAGTCCATTCCAACCGCTCATCGATAAATTCGGTATGGCTCCACAAATATTGCCGCTCCCGCGTGGTTGCCCAGAAGCGGTAAATGCCCAGAGTGACAATGGTCAGCAGCAAATTGGGCGCCGCGATTTTCATATAATCGATCCAGCTTCCGTGGAAGCTGAAGGCCGATGGCGGCGTCACCGGTGCTGCCGGGCGGTGCCTGCCCATGGTTTCATCATAATCGCTCAAGGACTTTTCCCCCATTTGCCATGCCGGGGTGATGACAAGCACAGGCAGCAAGGTCAAGCTGCGTCAATCGCGCAGAAAGATTTCCTCAATCGCTTTGTCGAAAACATCGGCAATACGGAAGGCAAGCGGCAGCGACGGATCATATTTGCCGGTTTCAATCGCATTCACCGATTGGCGCGAAACGGCAAGCGCGTCGGCCAGGTCCTGCTGGCTCCAGTCGCGTTCGGCGCGCAG
>CAYVQO010000168.1:0-3693 GCA_964452835.1 uncultured Sphingorhabdus sp.
GCCTGTGCGCCGGTGCCGATGGCGACGCCGCCCGCTTGACTGGCGGTAGAGCCCTGACCGCACGCAAGTGCATCGATGCCGGTAGCTGTCGCGCCATCGTTGGCGTCGGCGGCATTGTTGCCAGCGTCCGTGCCATCAAGATCGCAGGTATTTTGCGCCTGTGCCGGCGTGGCCGTCAGGCTGAGCAATATGGCCGCCGAAAGCGACGATGCGGTGAGTAAAATAGATTTTTTCATGATCAGTCTCCAATATGTTGCATGCCGCAACGCCTGACGACGGAGACTGAAAATACAGGCACCCCCACGCAGACGCTGCGCGTATGATGCGACCCCTGTTGTCCGGGATTTCCCGGCTTATTGGCGACCCTAAATGTGTGGCTTTTGCCGTTACGAGTGCGGGCTATAGTTTACGATTCGTTACAATGATTGTATAAAATCGTCAGTGCCCGCTTATGAAAAACAGACCGGGGCGCAAACCCCGGTCTGTACGTGCTGGCCCGCCCGTGGGTCGCGAATGGGCGAGCCAGTTATTAACGGATGATTCACCGCTTTGATCGCGAAAACACTACCCGTTTGGGGAGTAAGCCGAATAATTATGTTGGTAGGGCAGGCAGCGCCTTGCCCCAGCCAATGGGTGCTTCGCGCAGCATGGCAACCAGTTCGGTCTGATTGGACAGGCCGGTTTTCGCATAGATGCTTTTCAGCAGATATTTGCCCGCTTCTGCCGATACTCCGCGATCAGCGGCATAACCCTTCACCCCTGATCCTTGGATAAGGAAACAGGCCAGCCGGGCCTCTGCAGTGGTCAGGTTAAACGCATTTTGCAGTGTGGCGATGGCAGCATCGGTGATCCCAATCCGCTGTCCGCCCACCAGCATCAGCGCGCTGCCGCCTGCACCGCTGGCAAATTGTTCACCTTGCCCTGGGGAGACCGCAAGCGCAGTCATCACCACTTCGCGACCTGCTATTTCCCCAGTTGTAAAGGTGATCGAACGTTGGTCGCCGCGTCCGGCCGCCATATCGGCCAATTGCCGGGCTATTGCGGGCCGATCAATATTCAGGCGTCCATTTTGAACCGATAGCCCATTGCCGCTTCCCAGCAATGCCTCTCCACTGTCATTCGCCATCAGAAATTCCAGATCGGGGCCAAGCGCAATGACGCAATAAGGTGAGCTATTGAGCATATCGATTGCGGTTGCTGCCCGCATATCAGTTTCACCAATACGGCGGCTGATCCGCGCCGCACGCTGGATATGTGGGGTCAACAGTCTTACAGCCTCCTTTAGCTGCCCTGCATCCACACCGCGTGGCCCGGGACAGCAAATGCCCATATGGTCATCACCCTCGCGGTCTAGCATCCCGATTATCGACAGGTCATAGCCCCACGGACCCAGGAAATTCCTGTAAAAGGCAGTTTCGCGAAAGGCATCGGGATCGATCAGCTCGTCACTTTCCACCACGCGACCCAACGGCAAGGCATGTCCGCGGATAGACCATTCATGCCGCCCGGCAAAATGTTTCAAATAGGCGTCCTGCGCCAATGGATGCACACCAGCAGAGCCGATAAACCTGCCCATTGCGGGCTCCAGCCTTTCCCACACCACAAAGGCAACATGCCATTCACGCGTTGCAAAACGATCAATCAGGGACGTTAGCGCTATGTCCCACTGGGCCGGTACAAGCGCCGCCTCATAAATTTGTGACACCACCCTGTCATAGTCATGGACGTCAAGCATGACGCGGCTTTACATTGCGAATGTTACAAAAGATAGCATGCTGAATCGCGCATTGACATTAGGTTGACCCGGCAACAGCATGTCGCCATGTCAAAATCTGTGCGAAAGCCCGCAAAAGTCATTGCTATCTACAGCCTGAAGGGCGGCGTGGGCAAAACCACGCTGGCCGTCAACATGGCAGCGGAACTGGCACTGGGCGGTAAATTCCGGACATTGCTTTGGGATCTTGATCCGCAATCGGCAGCCAGTTTCATTTTGGGCCGGGATGATGGCGCAAAGCCCAAGGCGCAGGCCATGTTCGAGAAGGAATTGTCTCCGGAAAAGCTGATCCGTGAAACGACGGTGCCGGGGTTGGACCTGTTGCCTGCCGATACGTCCTTGCGCGGGCTGGATGGCCGGTTGCTTGTCATTGGCAAGAAGAAGCGGCTGGCAAAGCTTATCCAGTCGATCGCCGAACGTTATGACCGGATTGTGCTGGATTGTCCGCCGGGGCTGACGGAAACCAGCGAACAGGTGGTGCGCGCCGCCGATGTGATTGTTACCCCGCTCATCCCCTCCGCCCTGTCCCGCCGGGCACTGGATGAAGTGGTTGCCTATTTAAAAGCTGAGCATAAGGGGCATGCCCCACTCCTGCCGGTCTATTCGATGGTCGACCGCCGCCGATCATTACACAAGGCGGCGATGGAGGATCAGCCCGATTGGCCGCGCATCCCGATGGCTAGCGTGGTTGAGCAAATGGCCGAACGGCGGCAGCCGTTGGCGCTTTATGCACGGCAAAATCTGGCGGCAGAGGCCTTTGCACTGCTTGCCATGGCGATAGAACGCAAGCTATCGACGCTTTGATCATGCTGCTGTCCGTTACCCTGTCCGCGCTGGCGATGACGCTGATTGTCGCTGTGCGCTATCTTGCAAGCAGCGGCTTTTTTGCCTGGCTGACGCAACGGGTGCGCCCCGGCCTATATGACCGGCTGCGCCCGCAAATCGGGCGGGAAATCTATTGGTCGCTGTTGTCGGCCGGGATTTACGGGGTTCCGGCAGGGGTTGTAGCCTGGGGCTGGGACAATCGCGGCTGGACGCAGATTTACCGCGATTTGGGTGATTACCCGCTCTGGTATCTGCCGCTGTCTATCCTGCTTTATCTGGCAGCGCATGACACATGGTTCTACTGGACGCACCGGCTGATGCACCGGCCATGGTGGTTCAAAAAGGCGCATGCCGTGCATCATGAAAGCCGACCGCCGACCGCTTGGGCAGCGATGAGCTTTCACCCGTGGGAGGCGCTGACAGGGGCAGTGGTCATCCCCGCGCTTGTGTTTTTAATCCCGATCCATATAGCCGCGCTCGGCCTTGTGCTGGCAATCATGACGCTGATGGGAATAACCAACCATATGGGGTGGGAGCTTTTCCCACGCTTCATCGTTGACGGCAAATTAGGTAAGTGGCTGATAACTGCAACGCATCACCAACGCCATCATGATGCGTATAGGGGGAATTATGGCTTATATTTCCGCTTCTGGGACAAGCTTTGCGGCACTGATCTTGGGCTTGGCAGCTTTGACGGTGGGCGTCGCAGCAACAGCGTCGGCTGATGCATCGCTTGATGTGTCCGTATCCGGCCTGCGCAACAAAAAGGGCAATGTCCTTGTCTGCCTGACGGGCAATGCAAAGGCGTTTCCGGACTGTTCAAAAGACCCCAAGTCACTGAAACGCACAGTAAAGGCAACAGCGGCGGGCAGTATCAGTTTTGCCGAAGTGGTGCCAGGCACCTATGCGCTGTCGCTGATCCATGACGAAAATGCCAATGGCAAGCTGGATACGTCGCTTGCCATTCCCAAGGAAGGATTTGGCTTTTCGCGCAATCCCAAAATCACCTTTGGCCCGCCCAAGTTCAAATCGGCAGCTTTCACCCTGAATGGCGCAGGCGCCCAGAATGTGAAGATGAAATATATGTTCTGATC
>CAYVQO010000169.1:0-3691 GCA_964452835.1 uncultured Sphingorhabdus sp.
GTGCTGTTCGACGTCTACGACTGGCTCGACGCGCGCGTTGCGGCTGTGGTCGCAGCAGGCATTTCGCACGACCGCATCCTGATCGATCCAGGCATCGGTTTCGGCAAATCGCTGTCCGACAATCTGACCCTGATCAACAATCTGGCGATGTTCCACGGTATTGGTTGTCCAATCGTCTTTGGCGCGAGCCGCAAGCGCATGATCGGCGCCCTGTCTAAAGAGGCAACCGTCGAGGCGCGGCTTGGCGGCTCGATCTTCCTTGCGATGAAGGCCATTGAGCAGGGCGCCCATATCGTCCGTGTGCACGATGTGCCGGAAACGGTGCAGGCGATTCAGGTCTGGCGCGGCTTGCGCGATGCTGCGCTGACCGTTCACGTCTGATCGCTTTTCCCGTATAGGGGAGGCACGAATTCTCCCCTAGGCAAGCATTATGACCGCCAAATATATCACCGCCTATATCGCCACCGGCATCTCCTTCGCGCTGATCGACAGCGTCTGGCTGCGCACCATGTACACGCGCCTGTACAAGCCCGAGATTGGCGAGCTGATGATGAAGGATGGCTTCCGGCTTGGACCTGCTGTGATGTTCTATCTGCTATACATATTGGGTATGATGATTTTTGCGGTCGGGCCGGCGCTGCAATCCGGCAAATGGCAAACCGCGCTGGTGTGGGGCGCGTTGCTTGGTTTCTTTTGTTACATGACCTATGATTTGACCAACCATGCCACGATGAAGGTTTGGAGCGTCAAGGTGACGGTGCTCGACATCATCTGGGGCACGTTTTTAACCGGCTCCGCATCGCTCGCCGGTTGGTGGGTGACTACGCTGATCTTCGGAAAGAATTAGGCCGCTGTGCTTTCAATCCCCAGATCGGCCAGTTTTCGGTAGAGCGTAGAGCGACCAATCCCCAGACGGCGTGCAACTTCGGTCATGCGCCCGCGATAATGGCCGATGGCAAGGCGGATTACATCTGCCTCAATTTCTTCCAATGGACGCAAATTGCCGTCATTTTCATAGAGCGCAATGCCAATGCCTTCATTGCTGCTGGCGGCACTGGTCTTGCCCGCCCCAACGGCCGCTGCAATTTGCGGGAATTCATCCGGGGTCAGCGCGTCGCGATCGCACAGCACAGCCGCACGGAACAATGCGCTTTGCAACTGGCGGACATTGCCCGGCCAGTCATAGGCCCGCAGCAGCGCCAGCGCTTCTTCGGTAATGCCCAGGCTACGCAGCCCAGGCTGGCTAGCCATGCGGCCAAGGAAATGGCGGGCAAGGGCTGGGATATCGCTGATACGATCACGCAGCGCCGGAATGCGCAACTGGACCACATTGATCCGGTAATAGAGATCTTCCCGAAACGCACCGCTTTCCAGCTTGGCCGCAAGGTCGATATTGCTCGCCGACAATATGCGGACATCAATGCGGTAGCTGTGCGGGCTGCCTAAGGGTTGAATTTCATTCTCGGTCAACAGGCGAACCAGCCGGACCTGTGTTTCCGTCGGCAACTGGTCGATTTCGTCAAGGAAAACCGTGCCATTTTCAGCCTGCTGAATGATGCCAATGCGGCGGTCAAAGGCACCGGCAAAGGCGTCTTTTTCGTGCCCGAACAGGACGGAATCCAACAAATTGGGCGCGATTGCCCCGCAATTGACCTTCAAATAGGGCTGGCGTGCACGGGGTGACGCGGCCTGGATGGCGTCAGCCACCACTTCCTTGCCCACGCCGCCTTCGCCTTCGATCAGCACCGGGGCACGGCTGCGTGCGGCCTTTGCCGCTATGGCAAGGGCGCTGCGGAATGCAGGCGCGCTGCCAATGACTTCGTCAAAGCCCAGCGGATGGGCGATTTTTTCGGTAAGCGGCTGAAGCTCGCCAAAATCCTTTGCATGTTCCGCCGCGATGCTCAGCGCCGCGATCAACCGTTCGGCAGCCACAGGCTTTATGATATAATCCGATGCACCCGCCCTCATTGCCTCAATGGCACTGTCATTGGATCCCACAGCCGTTAGCAGCAGCACCGGCAGGGCGGGGCGTCGGGCCTTTAATTCAGCGATCAATGTCGCGCTGTCCGCCCCTGGCACCCATTGGTCGATCAGGATGGCATCCAGCATCATGCCGTCTTGTGTACCCAGCATGGCAATGGCGGTTTCGGCATCGCGTGCGAAAATCGTGCGCCATCCTGCGCGTCCGGCAATGGCAGCTACCAGACGGCACTGGGCCGGCTCATCATCGACAAGCATCAGCGATCGGACAGGTTTTTCGGCCATTCAGCTTCCATTGACGGGCATAAGAAACATCGCGGTAACAAAAATGGGTAAAGAGGCGATTAAGCAAGTTGCAGAAATTCTATCACCTCGGCGCTTGATCAAAACCGGGCATCAGGTTAGGCGGCGACAGGACGAGACCAAAACCGGAGGAAATCATGGCAGGCAATCAGGATATGGGCGCGGCGAACGCGAGCTATTCGGGTTTCATCACGCTTTTCAAATGGGGCACGATATTGGCTGGCCTGACGACAGCACTTGTCATCATGATCATTGCCTGACGTGACCAAAATCGCGGTCCTGAAGGAAGTCGCCGGCGGCGAAACCCGCGTTGCGGCTTCGCCGGAGACGATCAAAAAATATATCGGTCTGGGCGCAAGCGTCGCAATCGAAAAAGGCGCGGGGCTTTCCGCATCCATTTCCGATGCGGACTATGAGGCAGCAGGAGCAACGGTCGGGACGGCAGCTGCGGTGCTGAAAGATGCCACTATCGTGCTCGGCGTGCAGGGTCCTGATCCGAAGGTTTTAAAGGGAATCGTCGGGGGCGCGTGGATCGTCGCCGGGCTCGATCCGTTCGGACAGCGCA
The DNA here is from genome assembly GCA_964452835.1 of uncultured Sphingorhabdus sp. GTDB lineage: Bacteria > Pseudomonadota > Alphaproteobacteria > Sphingomonadales > Sphingomonadaceae > Sphingorhabdus_B. Next base: position 2,849 of record CAYVQO010000169.1, read on the forward strand.
AGCGCGTAGACGAATATGCCAAGCTGGGAGCCGAGGCGCTGGCGATGGAATTCATGCCGCGCATCACCCGTGCGCAATCGATGGACATATTGTCGTCGCAGTCAAACCTTGCCGGATACAAAGCGGTGATCGACAGCGCCAATGCCTTTGGCCGCGCCTTTCCGATGATGATGACAGCCGCGGGCACGATACAGGCCGCACGGGTTTTCATCATGGGCGTGGGCGTTGCCGGCTTGCAGGCAATTGCGACAGCCCGTCGTCTGGGCGCGCAGGTTTCTGCTACTGACGTGCGTTCGGCGACCAAGGAGCAGATCGAAAGTCTTGGTGCAAAGCCGATCTTCGTCGAAAGCGTCGCCGGGATAGAGGGCGAGGGCGCAGGTGGCTATGCCACCGAAATGTCCGAAGAATATCAGAAGGCGCAGGCGGAGCTGGTATCAAGCCATATCGCCAAGCAGGATATCGTCATCACCACCGCGTTGATCCCGGGTCGTGCTGCGCCAAGGCTGATCAGCGATGCGCAGATTGCCAGCATGAAGCCGGGTTCGGTGATTTTCGATTTGGCGGTTGCGCAAGGCGGCAATGTCGAAGGGTCTAAGCCCGATGAAGTTGTGGTGAAACACGGCGTAAAAATTATCGGCCACTCCAATACCCCCGCGCATTTGCCAGCGGACGCGTCGGCCCTGTTCGCCCGCAATCTATTCAACTTCCTCTCCGCCTTCTGGGACAAGGACGCGGGCAAACCTGTGCTGGATGAGGAAATTGGGAATGCCATCCGTCTGACCCAGGACGGCAAGGTTGTGCATGAACGCCTTCTGGGCTGACGGAGCTAAAAATGGACTTCAT
>CAYVQO010000170.1:0-3644 GCA_964452835.1 uncultured Sphingorhabdus sp.
GCAAAGGCCGCGGCCAGCATAGGACGCGTCCTGGACAAGCCCGCGACATCCGCCATGCCTTCTTTCATCGCTCCATCGGCACCCTTTAATTGCATCAGGCAGATAAACCCGCCGAGCGTCATAGCCACATAAATGGCAAGATAGACGAGCATGGCAGCCACGCCCTGTTCGGTACCAGCGGCAAGTCCGATCAGCAGGAAGCCGATATTGTTGATCGAGCTATAGGCGAGCAGCCGCTTCAGGTTCTGCTGTCCAATTGCGCCAACGGCACCGATGATGATCGACATCAGCGATACCACGATCAGGATTTGCTGCCATGCGGCAAGCTGGTTTCCAAATGCCTCAATCGTGATGCGGATGAGCAACGCGCTGGCAGCAACCTTGGGGGCGCTGGCAAAGAAGGCTGTGATCGGCGTGGGCGCGCCCTCATAAACATCTGGCGTCCACATATGGAATGGTGCTGCGCTAATCTTGAACGCGAGGCCGGACAGTACGAAAATCAGGCCAAGCAAAGTGCCCATGCCAATCTTGCCGTTTAGCGCCGTACCAATGGTGTCGAAATTGGTCGACCCGGTGAAACCATAAAGCAGCGACATGCCAAACAACAAAATACCGCTGGCGAGTGCACCCAGTACGAAATATTTGAGGCCGGCCTCTGCAGAACGCTCATCATTGCGGGCAAAACTGGCAAGGACATAGGCCGCAAGGCTGTTCAGCTCCAACCCGATGTAAAGCGTTATCAGGTCGGTCGCAGATACCATCACGCCCATGCCAACGGCAGCCAGAAGCACAAGCACCGGATATTCCGCCCGCATCGCGCCCATTTTTTGCAGCGCCTTGGGCGCAATCAGCAGTGAGATGGCTGCGGCGAAATAAACCAATATTTTCGCAAAACTGCTAAAGGCATCCGCACGATACAGCCCGTCAAAGGCATCTGCACGCACGCCTTCAACCAATTGCTGGACGGCAAAGAAGGCCGCAGCAGCAAGCACGCCGATGGCAAGCAGCGAAACGATTTGCCCGGAGTCCCGCCGCCAGGCTGCAAATAGCAGCAACGCAAGGCTCGAAAAGCTAAGCACCAGCTCTGGTGCAACAATCGATAGGGATTGGCCGAGTTCCATCAATGCGCTCCCTCGGACTTTGTTTCGCTATGTTCGCTGCCATGGGCCTTTACACGATATTTGGCAGTGCTTTTGTCCTGTTCCTTGATTTTGCTGTCTCCGGCAGGCGCTGCTTTTTCGATGCGTGCAACGATGGTCGCCACATCCTTCCGGATTGGTGCAAGGAAGCTTTCCGGATAAACGCCCATCCAGAGGACGGCTGCAGCAATGGGTGCCAATAACCACAACTCACGCTGATCGAGATCAGCCATCGCGGCGGCATCCGCATTTACCTGTTCACCAAAGGCAATACGGCGATAGAGATAAAGCATATAGCCTGCGCCCAATATGATCCCCGTAGTCGCAATCAGCGTGGCCCAGGTCGAAACTTTATACGCCCCTGCCAGCGATAGAAACTCGCCAACAAAACCGCTGGTTCCGGGCAGGCCAACGCTTGCCATGGTGAACAGCATGAAAAACAGCGCATATTTGGGCATATTGATACTGAGCCCGCCATAGCGGCTAATTTCGCGGGTATGCAGGCGATCATAAATCACGCCGACGCACAGGAACAACGCGCCAGACACCAGCCCGTGGCTCAGCATCACTATGATCGCGCCCTCAATCCCCTGTTGGTTGAAGGTGAACAGGCCAACCGTCACAATCGCCATGTGCGCGACAGACGAATAGGCGATCAGCTTTTTCATATCGTCCTGCACCAGCGCGACGAGGCTGGTATAGACCACCGCGACCATCGACAGGCCAAAGACCAGCCAGATAAACTCTGCTGAAGCCTCTGGGAACATTGGCAGCGAAAAACGCAAGAAGCCGTAACCACCCATTTTCAACAGCACGCCAGCCAGGATCACCGAACCCGCCGTGGGCGCCTGCACGTGGGCATCAGGCAACCAGGTGTGCACCGGCCACATTGGCATCTTTACCGCAAAGCTCGCAAAGAAAGCCAGCCAGAGCCATTTCTGCGCCTCAACCGGGAAATCATGGTTTAGGAGAGCGGGGATATCCGCCGTCCCCGCCTGCATGATCATCCACAGCATCGCGATCAGCATCACCACCGAGCCAAGCAGCGTGTAGAGGAAGAATTTATAGGATGCGTAGATCCTGTCCTTCCCGCCCCAAATACCAATGATCAGATACATGGGGATCAGCCCGGCCTCGAACATGATGTAAAACAGCAGCAGGTCCTGCGCTGCAAACACCCCGATCATCAGCGTTTCCATGAACAGGAAGCTGGCCATATAAAGCCCAACACGCTCCTTGATCGCATGCCAGCTCGCGCCAATGCAGATCGGCATCAGGAATACCGACAGCATGATCAGCATCAGCGAAATGCCATCGATGCCAAGCTTCCACGCGATAGGCCCGAACAAGGGCACATTTTCAGTGAACTGCCACTGCGCACCACCAATATCATAGCTGGCCCACAGCCAGATACCGAGCAGCAGCGTGAACAGCGTCGCGGTCAGTGCAACCACCCGCGCCATCTGCGCATTCACAAACAGGCAAAGCAGCGCGCCGAGCATCGGCACGGCAAGCATTACCGAAAGAATGGGAAAATCACCGGCGTTCATTTTGCTGCCACCATCATCCAGCTAATCAGGCCGACAAGGCCGAGCAGCATTACAAGCGCATAGGTATAGACATAGCCCGATTGCATCCGGACAGCCAAACGGCTGCTGAACGCAACCACAGCGGCGGAACCGTTGGGACCAAAACGGTCGATAATCCCGACATCGCCCTGCTTCCAGAACAGGCGGCCGAACCAAAAGGCGGGCTTTACGAAGATCAGATTATACAGCTCGTCAAAATACCATTTGTTGAAGAAGAAATTATAGAGCGGACGGAAGTGCCCCGCCAGCGTCGCGGCTGATCCCGGCTTGCGGATATACATCATCCAGGCGGTAAACAGCCCGGTCAGCATCGCCACGGTAGAGGCGAGCTTCACCCACAGCGGCACATGGTGCATCGCGTGGATCAGATGCTCGTTGAAATAAAGCGTCGATGCCGCCCAGAAAGCTGTCCCGCCTTCTTCGGCATAGATGAAATCATATTTGAAGACATAGCCCGCAAAGATCGCACCCAGCGTCAGCACCCCGAGTGGCACCAACATCGGCCATGGGCTTTCGTGCGGATGATAGCCGCCGGTTGTGTCCGCGCCTGCCTGTTCGGGCGTTTTGTGGACGCTGTGCTGAATGTGCTCGCTTTCGATCCAGCGCGGTTTGCCGAAGAAGGTGAGGAACACCAATCGCCAGCTGTAAAAGCTGGTCAGCAGTGCCGCTAACACGCCAATGAAGAAGGCGTAACCGGCCCAGGGCGCGGTTGAGGCATAGGCCGCTTCAATGATTGCGTCCTTGGAATGGAAACCCGCAAAACCGCCAAGGCCGACAATGCCTACGCCGGTGATCGCCAGCGTCCCCATCGTCATTGCCCAAAAGGTCAGCGGGATATGCTTACGTAAACCGCCATAGTAGCGCATGTCCTGTTCATGGTGCATTGCGTGGATCACCGAGCCTGCGCCGAGGAACA
>CAYVQO010000171.1:0-3581 GCA_964452835.1 uncultured Sphingorhabdus sp.
GGCAGGTGACGGGCAATGCGGGCGACTATCAGGTAGAGGGCGCGAAGAACTTCGCCACCTTCAACGTCGGCGGCAGCGCAACGACCGCGGTCAGCTTCGTGGTCGGCGTCTGAGGCGTGACGGGCGTTTTCCTTTACGATGCCGTCCGCACCCCGCGCGGCAAGGCGAAGGCCGAAGGCGGACTCGCCGATCTGAGCCCGCAAGAGCTGGTCAAACAGCAGGCGGCGGCATTGGCCGAACGGTGTGGCGACGCTGCCCGCGATCCCGATGCGTTGCTGATCGGCTGCGTTACTCAAAGCGGCGCGCAAGGTGCGCATATCGGGCTGGTCTCCAAACTCCATGCCGGTTTGCCTGACCGGACGGCGGCGCATACGATCAACAATTACTGCGCATCGGGTCTTTCCGCGATTGGTCAGGCTGCAGCGATGGTGGCCAGCGGTCAGGCAGATGCGGTTCTGGCTGGTGGTGTTGAATCGATGAGCCGTGTGCCCTTTATGAGCGACAAGGCCGCCTATTATGGCGATCTCAGCCTGCCGCCCCGCGCGCGTTACGTCCCGCCCGTTCTCGCTGCCGACCGGCTTGCCAATGCGGAGGGCATCAGCAGGGCAGAGCTCGATGCGGCGGCGCTGGCATCGCAGCAAAAGGCGGCCGCAGCAGAGGGCGATGCCCGGCTTCAGGCCTCGCGCATTGCGACAGGGTCGCTTGGCGGTGAGGAGTGTATCCGCCCCGCAACCAGTGCTGAAAGCCTGGCCGCAGCGGCCGCTGCCTTCGGCGCATTGCAGGATGATTTTGCCGCTGCCCTCAATGGAAACCGGTTCGAGCCGTTGCACACGATCGCGCATGCTCCACCGATCTGTGATGGGGCCGGACTGGCGCTGGCCGGGAGTGAAGGACTGGGAGGAAATCCGCGTGCACGCATAGTGGCCTATGCCGAAAGCGGTGGCGATCCGGAGGCTTCGCTGACCGCAGGCCTGGCGGCGATGGACAAGGTGCTGGCGCGGGCCGGGATGGCGCTTGGTGATATGGACCGCATCGAGTTCATGGAGGCTTTTGCTGTCACCATCGCCAAGTTCATGCGCGATCATGCGCCCGATCCGGCGCGGGTGAACGTTGCCGGCGGGCATCTGGCCAAAGGGCATCCCATGGGCGCCAGCGGGGCCATCCTGACCTCCAGCCTACTCGATTGCCTTGACGCGGCATCCGGTAGGCTTGGCCTTGTGGTTGTGACCGGGGCAACAGGCGTCGGCGCCGCGATGATCGTTGAACGTTTAGCCTGAAGGAAACCATGTCCGAAACACTTGCCCAACTGACCGCACGGCATGCGCCGCTTCTGGCATCGGCCATAGAAGCAGTTGAAACGCGCAGGAATTGGAGCCCGTTTCGTGACTCCCCCAGTGCCAAATTTCACGCAGATGGCGCGCCCGAAACGGGGAAAGCCGCGTTCGAGGCACAGTTGGGCCGACCGTTCGAACTCGATCAACCGGGGATTATCGGACGCAGCGGTTCCGAAGTCTCGCCTTTCACGCGCCAGCCGCTTGGCATCGACTATCCCGTCAGCGATCCGGCCGTCCTGGTTGCGACGGCCCAGGCTGCGATGGCGAACTGGCGCAGTGTTGGTGCCGAAGCGCGCATTGCCCTGTGCCTTGAAATGGCAATGCGGCTATATGCGCGCAATTTCGAAATGGCGCACAGCGTGATGCATGTTGCCGGACAGAGCTACACTCAGGCATTCAGCGGCAGCGGCCCCAACGCGCTGGATCGGGGCATTGAAGCCCTGGCCTATGCGGCCAAAGCAATGCGTGATGTCCTGCCATCCGCGCGCTGGGACCGGACCTTCGGCAAGGAGGACGTCTCGCTCGACAAGCATTACAGGCTCGTCCCACGCGGGATCGGCCTGGTCATTTGCTGCGCGTCCTTCCCGACATGGAACGCCTATCCGGCTATGTTCGCCAGTCTCGCCACTGGCAACCCGGTGATCGTGAAACCGCACCCGATTGCGATATTGCCAATGGCCATAGCCGTGCACGAATGCCGCCGCGTGCTCGAAGATTTTGGTTGCGACCCCAATCTGGTCACGCTCGCGGTCGACACGCGGGCGGCCCCTGTTGCCCAGCGCTTCATCGACGATCCCGCCGTGCAGATCGTCGATTTCACCGGCAGTCCGCGTTATGGTGGGCAGTTGGAGCGTACAGTCACCGGCAAACTGCTCTTTACCGAGACGGCTGGGATCAACTCAGTCGTGTTGGAAAGCTGCGAGGATCTGACGGCGACAGTCACCGCTATTGCTCGCGCGACTTGCCTGTTCTCCGCGCAAATGTGCACCAGCCCGCAAAATGTCTATGTGCCTGCGGACGGGATCAATACGGCGCACGGTCATCGGACCTTTGACGAAGTCGCGGCGGCGCTGGTTGCAGCTATCGATACCATTGCGGACAATCCGCCCGTCGCGGCCGGGATCATGGGCGCGGTTCAGGCCGAAGCGAGCTGCGATATCGTCCGTCGTCTGGCCGAACGCACAGCGCTTGATCCTGACGCCCGCATCCTGCGCCAGCCGACCTCCTATCCCCACCCCGATTATCCGGCGGCACGCACGATGACGCCGCTGGTGATCACCTTGCCTGCGGGTAAGGCCTCGCTTTATGCTGAGGAGCATTTCGGCCCGGTCATGTTCGTGATTGCCGCGTCCGACGGCGATGGTGCGGTTTGCGAGGCAACAGCACTTGCGCGCGAACATGGAGCAATCTCCTCCTATCTCTATTCAACCGATGAGGCTTTTATCGAACGCTCGCTTGACGCCTATGCAGAGGCTGGCATGAACCTGTCGATCAATCTGCACGGGGCGATGTGGGCCAATTTCGCAGCGGCCTATAGCGATTATCATGTCTCAGGACTCAACCCGGCAGGCAACGCCTGCCTCGCCGATCTGGCCTTTGTCGCGAACCGTTTTCGTATTGTCCAGCACCGCCGCCCTGCCAGAGTTGAAGCTCATGGCGCATAGCCCGCAAGATTTCATCGGTGCGTGGCAGCTTGTCGATTGGCGGATCGAGTATTCGGACGGCGGCGTGACCCGCCCCTTTGGCGACGGCGCGCATGGCTATATCATCTATTCCGCCGATGGTACGATGACGGCAAGCATTACAAAAGCCGCGCGTCCAGCCTTTGGCATCGCCAATGCGCGCAACGCCAGCGCAGAGCAAAAAGCCGCGGCCTTTGACAGCTATTTCCACTATGCAGGACCCTGGCAGATCGAGGGCGAGGAGGTGGTCCATCAGGTCACTATGTCACTCAATCCCGGCATGACGGCGACCGAACAGCGCAGACTGGCCGTATTCGACGGTTCGGGCGGATTGACCCTGTCAGCGCATGAGCCACTGAAGGATGGCGCCAGCCGCCACCACATCCTGCAATGGAAGGCTGTGACCTGAGCTTGGGCGGTCAAGCTAACATATGCCTAACCCAACATTTGGTCAGCCCAACATGGGCTCCATCGCCTCTCAATCGCCCTCAGCGCTGAAATTGCAGCTCATTTCGTGTCCGCCCGTAAAGATAATTGGGCGTCACGCTCACATCATCGCATGAAC
>CAYVQO010000172.1:0-3575 GCA_964452835.1 uncultured Sphingorhabdus sp.
TGGGGCAAGGCGAACAGATTGGTTATTCGAATCTGGTTGACCTTTGGCTGGGCATCCATCTCGACAAAGGTGCACGCTTTACCGATTGGTCACGGCGTCCCCTTGATAAGCGGCAGATCGACTATGCTATTGGCGATGTGACGCACCTCTCGGTGATTTTCACCAAGATGCTCGAAAAGCTGATAAAAACCGGGCGCGGCGAATGGCTGGATGATGAAATGGAGCGGCTGGCCAATGCCGCCAATTATCACAATGAGCCCGATAATGCGTGGAAGCGTATCAAGGTGCAGTCGCGCAAGGCCGATGTGCTGGGCCGGCTGAAGGCGCTGGGCGCGTGGCGGGAACGGGAGGCACAACGCAAGAATATCCCCCGCGGGCGAATTATGAAGGACGAGACGCTAGCCGACATCGCGTCCCACCCGCCAAAGGTGCAGGCTGATCTTGCGAAAGTAAGGGGCCTGTCGCCTGCATGGAAGGACAATGACATTGGCGTGCGGTTGATGGCCGTGCTGGCCGATGCCGCGCCTTTGTCGCGTGACGAAATGCCTGAACGGCAAGGCAATGGCCCGGGCGGTGGAAAGGACGGCGCGCTGGTTGCAGACCTGCTGAAACTCCTCCTCAAAATCCGTTCACGCGAGATAAACGTGGCATCGCGCTTAATCACGCGGAGCGACGAGCTGGAACGGCTGGCAGCAGGTGAGCGGGAAGGGCTCGAGCTGCTGAGCGGCTGGCGTTACGAGCAGTTCGGGCATGACGCGCTTGATCTGGTCGAAGGGCGGCTCGCCTTCGCTGTGGTAAATGGCAAGCTGAAGATGACGCGCACGACGGAGGAATGACGCATGAAGGCAATTGCACTACCGGCGCTGCTCGTCATGGCAGGCTGCATTCCCAAAGCCGATGCCGAGCAAACTCCGCCCCCCGCCACTGCTGGAAAATGCGATGCGGCGACTGTACAAAAATATCTGGGCCAGGGTTTTACCACCAAACTGGCAGAGCAGATCAGGTCCGAAGCTGGCGCATCAACGGTGCGGACTGGCAATGAAAGTGATCCGGTTACGATGGATTATCGCGAAGACCGGCTCAATGTCTTTTACAACAAGGACATGGCGATTACCGTCATCACCTGCGGCTGAGCAGCGCTCGTACCAGCGGCAGATTTATTGCTGACCCCTCAGCCAGCGCACGCGCATTGGCCGTGCGCGCAAATTCCTCCAGCGCCGCGTGGCTCCGCTCGATGCGTTTCGCGACAAAGCTCAGGGCCTCAGGCCCAATCGATGTGCCACGATCATGCAGATGTTTCAGCAGCAGCTGCTGAATTAGTTCATCATCAGGCGCAAGAATTTCCAGAAGCTGCGAAGCCGCAAGGCGGGACCGCAGGTCGGCAAGCACAACCGCCCATTCCGACGGTGCCTTGGTCGACAGCATAAGGATCGATTTCTCTGATTCCAGCGCAGCATTCCACCGGTGAAACAATTCTTCGTCGGGAAGCGCATCGGCATCATCGATCACGTCGCCGCCCTGCCCTGCAAAATAGCGCGCCATCAGGCTTTTGCCAGAACGTTCAGGACCAATCAGAATGGCGCAATGCCCCGGCCATGCGGCATGATTGCCAAGCGCTGCAAAGGCATCGGCATTGGACGGCGTGATAATCAGGCTGTCCGATCCGCCAGGGCGGAGCTTATCAAGGGGTAATGCTATTTGCTGCATGGTGCTCACTGACGGGCGACAATGCGCCTTAGCGTATCCCGCGGGCGGACAGCGCCGATTGCAATGCCGCCGGATCGCCCTGATAGGTTATTCGCATGACCGATGTTCCGCCAAGGGCCAGACTGGTCGTCACGACCGAGCGCACACCCGGGATCCCGCGAATGGCGGATTCGGCCCTTTCATAAGCCTCATTATTGGGCGTGCTGACTGACACAGAAATGGTCACATTTTGCGTGGGCGTTGGCGTCGGCGGCGTCGGCCGGTCGTCATTGCCTTTGCCCTGCGGCGTATCGCCAGGAAGAGTGTCAATAATCCTGTCAAGTGGATCGGCTGATGTGGCGTCAGTTGCGGCATCGGCGGCCTCTTCCAACTCTTCCAGTTCCTCCAAATCCTCAACGTCAATATCTTCCAGCAGCAAAGCCGCCTCTGCGCGCAAGCGCCCGGACAGGAAGGCCTGCTGGAACAGCTGGTCCATCTTGACGACGCCCTCATTCAACATCGCCGGGACGCCCTTGGCGTCATCAGCGCGCAGTGTAAAGCTGCCCAAATACCGGTTTTCCGGGCCATAACGGGCAGAGAATTTGCCAATCACGGGTCCTCCCGGCCATTGCCGTTCCAGCCGGACAATCGGGTAAAGCACGTCCGCTGCACCAAATTGATCAAAGATCACGCGCCACCAATTTCGGCTGCGCCGGTCAATCTGCCCGGCATTGATCAACAACGATTCGCTGCCGCCTCCATAGGGACGGACATAGTCGATACGGCTGTCTGCGGTGCGGAATTTGGCCCAGGCATTTTGCCATGGCGTCTGCCGTTCGAAGACGACAGGGGATCCGGCGGTCACCATCATGGGGATAACCAGCATTGGTGCCGATTTGCTGCCAATGCCCTTAATCCCCAGCAACTGCCCCGCACGCGCCCGATCAAAGGAAACGCCCAATCGCGCCACATAGCGGCGCGGGCCAATTTGTTCTTCCTCGACAATGATGGCGGACACAATGCCATCCAACGTGCCATCGGCCAGCTGCGCGCCAGAGCCGCCATGGGTGCGCGCCCATAGTTGGCTCCATGCCTTTCGCTGCGCCTCTTCCCAACCGGCGCGGCGTGCCTCTTCGGGGGTCTTGCCTGTAGTGTTTACCAATATGCCAGTAACTTCAAAGTCGCCTGTCGAGGCAATGGGGGGAATTCCGCGCTTTGGCCCCTCAATCTGAGCGTGCACCAGCGCCGCGCTACCGAGCAGCAGCGGCGTGGCGATCAGCCAGTTTCGCAAATTCTTTGTGGCAGGCAACCTCATTGCGCGCCCTTTTGGCGACTTATGAATGGAAATCCAAGGGGGAAGTCGCTAGCGGCGGTAAAATGAGCGACACCGAAAGCTATACCTACGCCAAGGCAGGCGTTTCCATCGAAACCGGCAATGCGCTGGTGCGCGCCATTGCGCCGCTGGCTAAGGCGACACGCCGAGCCGGGGCGGATGCCGATCTGGGCGGATTTGGCGGATTTTTTGACCTGAAAGCGGCGGGATTCACTGATCCGCTGCTGGTCGCCGCCAATGATGGTGTGGGCACAAAGCTGAAACTCGCCATCGAATCGGGCAAGCATGACGGCGTCGGCATTGATCTGGTGGCGATGTGCGCCAATGACCTGATTGTGCAGGGTGCCGAACCGCTGTTCTTCCTGGATTATTATGCGACCGGGAAACTGGATAACGATGTCGCCACCGCAGTGGTTGCGAGCATCGCGGAGGGTTGCAAGCAGGCCGGGTGCGCGCTGATTGGCGGCGAAACGGCGGAAATGCCGGGCATGTATTCGGAAGGCGATTATGACCTTGCCGGTTTCTGTGTCGGCGCTGTCGAGCGCGGCGATGTTCT
>CAYVQO010000173.1:0-3504 GCA_964452835.1 uncultured Sphingorhabdus sp.
TTTGGGCGGTAGTTAGCCTTTCGGCAAGCGCGCCATGATGTCGGCGATGGGGTCGCGCTTGGCTGCAGCCTTGGCGGGTTTCTCGGCTCGCTTTGCTTCCTTTGCGGCCTTGCGGTCGATTTCGGCGAGCAGGCTGGGTGACAGAGCGAAGCTGGTTTTGGGTTTGGCCACCGGCGCTTCAACCGCCGCAACCGGCTTCGGCTGGCTCTGCGGCTGATAGCCCAGCAGCGCCACCACAGCCTTCTTGCCCTCCGCCCAGCTGCGCGTCTTGGCCGGATAGATAAACCCTTGCACGGGCCACTCTGTCGTCCCAAGCGCGGTATTGGGCGTGTACCACACACGCACCCGGCTCCAATCATTGGCCTGGGACACGTCAACCACGCGCACATCATCCTCAATATGCCCGCGCACGCCATCAATGGTCGACCAATTGGCATGGCTAATCAGCAGCGTCCGTTTGTCGATAATCTTGCGCACCGCCGCGACATGGCCCAGCCGCATATTACCGTGCGGGATGAAAGCCATCACGGCGCCAACCCGTGGCCTTGCGCCGCGTTCATAGCGCCCTTCAGCCTGCGCCCACCATGTATGCGCATCGCCCCTGATCTCCACGCCTGTCAGCGCACGGGCATAGGGGACGCATTGCAGCCCTTCATTCAGGGCCTGCACCGGCGTTGCCACCAACAGCAAAGCTAAAATTCCCAATCGCACGCCGAAGCATCTGCCAGAACTTTGACACTGCCCGGCTAAACCCCATGGTTAACGGCATTTAGTAATTTTCCGCCAATGTAATGTTGTAACGTGGGGCATGATATGCCATATGGAGTCGCAGGATATGGCAATGATCTATTTGATGAAGGCAAATATGCGCGATTGGCGCTGGGACGGGCTGGGCCTTGGCATTGCCGGGCTGTGCCTTGTCCATTGCCTTGCCACATCGATCTTCCTTGCGGTCTTTGCGGCGGCTGGTGGCGCGTTGCTGCATCCGGCAATCCATGAAATCGGGCTGGTGCTGGCAATCGGTTTTGGCACGCTGGCACTGGGGCAAGGGATATTGCGGCATGGCTTTGTGTTGCCCGCATCGATCGGCGCGCTGGGCATTGGCATGATGGCAGGTGCGCTGACGCTGCCGCATGGCGGCATGGAGGTGTTTTACACCGTGCTGGGTGTTGGCGTCCTTGGCCTTGGCCATATGCTCAACCAGCGGGCTTCCAGCTGATCCCTGCACCGGGCCGACTTGCCCCGCGCTGCTTTTTCACTTAGCCCCGCTCTATGGCAGCGCCCTATCTGGTCATTGATGATTTTCTGGCCGCGGCCGACGCAGCACAGCTGCTTGCGCAGATATTGGCCGCTGAGCCGAACTTCACGCCATCGCTGATTGGCGCTGGCGGTAACGCACAGGATGCGAAGGGCTTCCGCTCATCAAAGCGGCTTCCGGGCCGCGTGGGCGTTGATTTGGATCTGTTTCGGGCTGCCATCCATGCCCGCTTTGAGGATTTTTGCGCCGCCACTGGCATTGCGCCATTCCCTATATACCACACAGAATGCAGCATAGTTTCGCATGGTGACGGCGATTTTTATCGCACCCATATCGACACGCAGACAGGTGGCGCACAAGTGCAGCATTACCGCGTACTCAGCTGCGTCTATTATCTGAACAGCGCGCCCAAAGCCTATAGCGGCGGCGCCCTTGCCATTCATGCGCTGGGGAATGCAAAGGCCATCCATATAGAGCCGCAGCATAACCGGCTGGTCGTCTTCCCAGCCTTTATCCCGCATGAAGTGCTGCCCATATCCTGCCCGGGCGGTGGGTTTGCGAGTTCACGACTATCAATCAACTGCTGGCTCCACCGCGAAAGGGCGTCCGCCTCCTAATTGCTAGTCAGCGCATTAAAGGTGTCAATTACCCATTGGTGCACCAGCCTGATGGAACGCTGCCGTCTCAAATCGCGATGCACCACCAACCAGGGTGTACGCGGGGGCGGCGGTTGAGGCAGCGCGATCTGAACCAGATCAGGATAACGCTTCGCGACGGCGACGGGTAGCAAAGCCATGCCTGCGCCGCTTTGCGCCGCGGTCATCAGCCCTCTTGTGCTGCCCGTCTGCATTGCAACAGCCCCGCCAAGACCGAGCGATTGCAGCCAGTCCAACTCAGGCAAACGGCCATAGCTATCATCATAGACCAGCAGGCGTTCGTCCCGCAGGTTGATCATAGTCGCGTCGCGCCCTGCGAGATATGCCGTCGCGGCAAAAAATCCCAAATGCAGCTGCGGCAATTTGCGGATGATCAGGCTTGCGCCTTCCGGCCGGGACATGCGCACAGCGATGTCAGCATCACGTCCGGCCAGGCTGACAATGTCTGCCTGTGACTGCAGGTGCAGCTGAAAATCAATGCTCCGGCCCCAAAGGATGGGTAGCGCCGGGGCGAGCACATCGGAGATGACAAATTCGGTTGCCGACAGCCGCACCGGCAGGGTGCTATTTTGCTCACGCAGCACATCGGCCAATCGTGCCACGCGTGCCAGCTGCTCGGCGAGCGGTTCTGCGGTCTTTGCAATCTCTTCGCCGTGGCTCGTCAGTCGGCTGCCGTTCGCCTGACGATCAACCAACCGGAGTTTAAGAGCCGTTTCGAGTGTCTCAATGCGGCGCGAAATGGTTGAAATAGCAACGCCACGTCGTTTGGCGGCGGCGCTGAGCGAACCCGCACGCCAAATGGCGATCAGGTCGTCAAGGTCGCGCGGGTCGAGCATGTTTTGCAAAAACGGACATCTGTTTTGCAATATCGCGCATTTTGCTTCGCTCGGCAATGCTGGAAACTGCAGGCAGGAAGGAGATTCCCATGCAACGTTTCATTTCAATATTTCTGGCCCTTGCTGCCCTTTTCATGGCCGCGCAGCCGACCTACGCCGAACCCAGAAATGACGGCACGGTCACCACCATGGTCCTGATCAAAACCCCCGCCGGAATCAGCCGCGCCCAACTAGAGGCGGGTTTCATACAATCCGTGCCGCTCTATGAGAGCATCCCCGGGCTTGTGCGCAAATATTACATCGCCGATGCTGAAAAGTTTGGCGGCATATATCTGTGGAAGGACCGCGCCTCCGCGGAAGCCTGGTACACCGACGCGTGGCGGGCCAAGGCGAAGGCAACCTATGGTGTCGAGCCACAGCTGGTCTGGTTTGACACGCCGCTGCAGATCGAAAGGCTCCCCGCCAAATGATGCAGCAGCTGACCTTCGTCAAACCGGGCAGCTTCGAATGGCGAGAAGTGCCAATGCCCAAGGTTGGGGGAGAGCGCCATGCAGTGGTGCGCCCTCTGTCGGTCGCGCGCTGCGATCTCGACCTTTATATCGCAACCGGCGTTGTGCCCTTGCCCGGCCCGTTCGCTTTTGGCCATGAAATGGTCGGCGAAGTAGTGGATGCCGGCGAGCATGCAGGCGTATCACCAGGCGACAAAGTCATAGTCCCCTTCCAGATCAGCTGTGGCGAATGTGCGCCGTGCAGG
>CAYVQO010000174.1:0-3478 GCA_964452835.1 uncultured Sphingorhabdus sp.
GCATCCAATGTGCAGGTGTGCACCCATATCCGCGTCATATCCTTGCGCGCCCAGCCGAGCTGTAACGCCATTGCCATCAGCCAGCGGCCATGGCCTTTGCCATTCAGCGCCGGGATCAGTCCGAAAAAGGCGATTTCGCATTGCCCGGTCTCGCGGAAGTCGAGTTCCAATATGCCGACCTCAATCCCGCGCCGATCGCTGACTGCCCAGATCATGACATCAGGGTGATGGATAATCGCGGCCAGCTCGTCATCGGCCATCACCAAGCGCGAAAACCACAGCCACGGCTCGCCAACTCGGCGGTAAAGCAGGCGGTATTTTTCGAGCGCAGGCGCCTCCCACCGTTCCAGCCGCAGCTCGGATGCGGGCAGGGGGCGAAGGGCAGGGCGCTCCGTCATTTCCAGCGACGTCACGATCGCACCGATATGCCCATCTGGAATTGGGGAATAACCCAAGGCTCTATTCCCAAACTACCTCGGGCGGCAGGCTCATCAATATGGCATCGACATTGCCGCCGGTCTTCAGGCCAAAGGTCGTGCCGCGATCATAGACCAGGTTGAATTCCGCATAGAGGCCACGCCATTTGCGCTGCGCATGCTTTTCCTCCTCGGTATAGGGCTGGTCCATCCGCTTTCTGACAAGGACGGGGAAGATATCGAGAAATGCTTCGCCGACATCGCGGGTCAGGGCAAAGTTACGATCAAACATCGCATCGCTGTCGCATTCCAGATGATCATAGAAGATGCCGCCTACGCCGCGATGGACGCCGCGATGGGGAATCCAGAAATAATCCTCGGCCCATTTGCGATATTGTTCATAAACATCCGGGCCATAGGGCGCGCAGGCCGCACGCAAGCGGGCGTGAAAGGCTTCGGTATCCTCTGCATAGGGCACAGGCGGATTGAGGTCCGCACCCCCGCCAAACCAGCGTTTTGTGGTCGCCAGAAACCGGGTGTTCATGTGCACGGCTGGCACATGCGGGTTCGCCATATGTGCCACCAGACTGATACCGGTCGCAAAAAAGCTGGGGTCTTCTTCGGCGCCATGGATGGACTTTGCAAAATCGGGGTTGAATGCACCGCCAACGGTTGAAACATTGACGCCGACCTTTTCAAAAACCTTGCCCTTCATCACACCGCGGACACCACCGCCACCTTCGGAGCCATCATGATCGGAGCGGTCCCATGGCAGATACTCAAAGCTGGCGTCTGATCCCACATCACGCTCAATGGCTTCAAATGCTGCGCAAATGCGGTTGCGCAATGTCTCAAACCAGTCACGGGCCGCCTGCTGCTGGGTGTCGAGTGTAAGCGTCACAGTTTATCCATCCTCTTGCGGTAGCTGCCCCGTTTGCCGCAGGGCTTCCGATAGTGCGATGCCAGCGGCCACCGCAACATTCAAGGACCGAAATCCGGCAGCCATTGGAATCCGGATTCGAAGGCTGGCCACTGCATGAACATGATCGGGCACGCCAGCCCCTTCCGACCCCATCAGCAGGATATCGTCAGGCTTAAACTTTGCGTCGAACAGCGAGACTGAGCCTTTGCTTGTCATCAACACCAGCCGTTTGCCTGCGGTTGCACTCCGGAACGCGTCCCAGTCCCCATGGCGGGCGACATTCGCCGCGACCGCATAATCCATCCCAGCCCGCTTCAAGGCTTTGTCCGAAAAGGGAAAGCCGCATGGCTCAATGATGTCGCATGGCACATTCAGGCATGCCGACAGCCTTAATATCGTGCCAACATTGCCGGCGATGTCGGGTTGGTAAAGGGCTATTCGCAAAAGTAATTCCATATTTTGCAACTAGGACGTTTCGCTATGCCACATATGAGGCAAAATCCCTGTTGGCAAATGAGGGTTAAGACGTCTATCAGGCCGCTGAATCGCGCTAGGCAGCTCTTGTCTGGCGCTATAAGCATAGGGTTTAATCCGCGGTTGCCGTTACGGCACGCAAATGCTTGAGGGCAAAATATGGCGACGGTCGAACAAGTGGAACATAGCGGGGATTCGGGCGATGGCGTGCGTCGCCGCGACTTTATCCATATCGCAGCGGTAAGCTGGGCTGGTGTCGGCGCTGCGGCAGTGGCGCTTCCGCTGGTTAACCAAATGAGCGCTAGCGCCGATGTTCGTGCACTTGCCTCGATTGAGGTTGATGTTTCCGCAATCCAGCCTGGTCAGGCGATCAAGACAATGTGGCGTAAGCAACCCGTGTTTATTCGCAACCTGACGCCTGCCGAAGTCGCCGCCGCCAACAAGGTTGCTGTCAGCTCGTTGCGCGACCCGCAGTCGCTGGCTGACCGGACCAAGCCGGGCAAGGAAAACTGGCTGGTAACGCTTGGCGTTTGCACCCATTTGGGTTGCGTGCCCCTGGGTGCTGCGGCTGGTGAAGTGAAGGGCGAATTTGGCGGCTATTTCTGCCCCTGCCACGGATCGCACTATGATACTGCCGGACGCATCCGCAAGGGGCCGGCTCCCACCAATCTTGTTGTGCCGGAATTTGCATTCGCATCCGACACTGTTGTGAAAATCGGCTAAGGAGCGCACAGATAATGAGCTATTCTTGGGCAAAGGAATATAAGCCGCAGCATCCCGTGATGCAGTGGATTGACGAGCGCCTGCCGCTCCCCCGCCTTGTCTACAACGCGACTGGCGGCGGTTACCCTGTTCCGCGTAACCTGAACGCCTTTTACAATTTCGGGGTGCTGGCCGGGATGGCACTGATGATCCAGATCATCAGCGGCGTCATATTGGCGATGCACTATAATTCGCAGATCGACAGCGCCTTTAACAGCGTTGAACATATTATGCGCAATGTGAATGGTGGCTGGTTCCTGCGCTACATCCACATGAATGGCGCAAGCTTCTTCTTTATCGTCGTCTATATCCACATTTTCCGCGGCCTATATTACGGGTCTTACAAGGCGCCGCGTGAGATGGTGTGGCTGCTTGGCGTTGTGATCTTCCTGCTGATGATGGCGACTGCCTTCATGGGCTATGTGCTTCCCTGGGGTCAGATGAGCTTCTGGGGTGCGCAAGTTATCACCGGTTTCTTCTCGGCTATTCCGGTCGTGGGCGAACCGCTGCGTCAATGGCTGCTTGGCGGCTTTGCCCCTGATCAGGCTGCGCTGACCCGCTTTTTCTCGCTCCACTATCTGCTGCCTTTTGTGATTGCTGGCGTTATTATCCTGCACATCTGGGCGCTGCATATTCCGGGTTCGACCAACCCCACTGGAGTTCCGGTGAAGACTGAGGAAGACACGGTTCCATTCCATCCTTATTACACCGCAAAGGATGGGGTTGGTGTTGGCATCTTCCTGATCGGCTTCGTGATAGTTGCCTTCTTCGCGCCGAACATGCTGGGCCATCCGGATAATTATATTCCGGCGAACCCGCTCTCAACGCCGGCGCATATTGTGCCTGAATGGTATTTCTGGCCGTTCTACGCGATCCTGCGTGCCTTTACCGTGGACTTCCTGTT
>CAYVQO010000175.1:0-3470 GCA_964452835.1 uncultured Sphingorhabdus sp.
ACCAACGACAAGCTTGAAATTGTCGGTGGTGCGATGGGCTCGACTGTCCTTGATGCAGAGGGTGTCAAGGCACTGGCTTCCATGCCGTCGCTCGATGAAATGCGCGCCAAGCTGATCGGCCTTATCCAGGCCCCGGCGACCAAGGTGGTGCAGATCATTCAGGCGCCTGCTGGACAGCTGGCCCGGGTATTTGGCGCTTATGCGGCAAAAGACGCCGCTTGATTTGTTTTCCATCCCCCGCGTTGCAATTCAGCGCGCAAAGGGATTTGTATAGAAATTGGAGTTATTGAAATGGCTGATATTGCTAAACTGGTTGAAGACCTTTCCAAACTGACCGTTCTCGAAGCGGCTGATCTTTCCAAGGCTCTGGAAGAAGCATGGGGCGTTTCGGCTGCCGCTGCTGTTGCTGTGGCCGCTCCTGCTGCTGGCGGTGCCGCTGCACCGGCTGCTGAAGAGCAGACCGAATTTGACGTTATCCTGACCGGTGACGGCGGCAACAAAATCGCCGTCATCAAGGAAGTCCGTGCGATCACCGCGCTCGGCCTGACCGAAGCCAAGGCTCTGGTTGAGTCGGCTCCGAAGGCGATCAAGGAAGGTGTCAACAAGGCTGAAGCTGAAGACATCAAGGCGAAGATCCTTGCAGCTGGCGGTACTGTTGAGCTGAAGTAATTGGCTCTTTGAACCATTCAGATTTTCCCGACGGGGAAAAGGAAAGGGCGGCTCCGCAACGGGCCGCCCTTTTTCTTTGCGCTGTCAGACCTGTGAAGGCAAATAGCACCCATGACTGACAATGCCGACCTTGCCGCCCTCATCCGCACCATTCCCGACTATCCAAAGCCGGGGATATTGTTCCGTGATGTCTCCACCCTGCTGCTTCATGGCGCGGGGTTTCGTGCAACGATTGACCGCATGGCGGCCTTGGTGGCGCCGGATACGCAGCTGATTGCGGGTATTGAGGCGCGGGGTTTTGTTGTGGCCGCGGGGCTGTCCTACGCGACGGGCCTCGGCAAATTGATGCTGCGCAAGCCGGGCAAGCTGCCGGGCGAGAAAATCGGGATCGATTATGCGCTGGAATATGGCACTGACCGGATCGAGCTGCACACCGGCCAAGTCACGGCGGGGCAAAAGGTCGTGCTGGTCGATGATCTGATCGCAACCGGCGGAACGGCGCTGGCAGGTGTGGAGTTGATCCGGCAAGCCGGCGGAGTTGTGGAGCAGGCTTTGTTCATTGTGGATTTGCCTGAGCTTGGCGGGGCGGAGAAATTGCGCGCCGCGGGCGTGGAGCCGATGTCGCTGATTGGGTTTGATGGGCATTGATCAAAGCCATCCTCCTCGTCGCAGCACTCCCCGAAGAAGCTGACGCCTTTCGCCCAGGCGAAGGCCGTATCATCGCAACCGAACCGCACCCCGTCCGCCTGATCGAAGACGCCAACGCCCACATCAAGGTCGTCACATGCGGGCTGGGCAAGGTCAATGCGGCGCTTGCGGTTGGGTTGCATACCGATTCCGGAACCAAGCTGATCGCCATGACTGGCACCTGCGGGAAAATTGGCCAGATCGAAGGCGACTGTTTCTGGATCGCGAAGGCCATCCAGCATGATTATGGCGCATGCCGTGAAGCTGGCTTTGTCCATTACCGTGCAGGCGACTGGCCGATGGGGGAGCCGCGGGATCTGTCCTACGCTGCTATTCCTGATACTGGCCTGGGTCTGCAGCATGCCGCTGTCGCAAGCGGTGATGCCTTTCTCGAATGCTCCGAAACGGCAGAGGCGTTGGCGCAGCGGTTGGATGCGCAGTTAGTGGATATGGAAGTCGCGGCGGTAGCGCAGGCCGCCGAAGCGTTGGGTGTGCCTTGGGCAGCCATCAAGGCAGTAACCGATGGTGCCGATGGGGAAAGCGCGGGCGATTTCAGCGCAAACTTGCATAGCGCTGCGCGCAAGGCCGGAGAGGCGATGGAGCGATTGGCGATTTCGGTGCTTGGTCAGTTCGGCACAGGCGCTGTGGGCTGACCAAAGCTCGTGTCGCCCATGCCCGTTGGCTGGCCAAAGGTTGCAGCCGCTCTGCTTGCTTCCGCATTACGCTTGTAATTGGCTTCGCGAGCCTTGGATTCTGCGACGTGACGATCCAATTCTTCGCCGATTGCGTCCATGCTTCCGATAGCAGTCGCCATCACTTTGGCTCTGATTTTTTCATTGTTCAGCGGGCGCTTTTCCATGGTGGCTTCGACATATTCGGTAAAGGCGAAGCTGGCCATTTCCTGTTCAGCCTCGTCCAATTTGGATCCGGTTTGGACGGAACAGGACGGCGTGATCTCTACCTGATTTTCACCCACATCTTTGATAACCGCTTCACATGATCGGCCTTTGCGTCCGGTCCAGCGCAAGCCACCTTCAGGAATCTGTTCAGCGCCGCTCCTTATTCCCACCACAGCTGGTATCGAACCACCGCCAAGCATGCGCATTGCCTGTTGAGAAGAGTAGGGATAGGCTTTAGTTCCCTGTTCAATACATCCGGCGACACCTAATGTACTGACCAACAACAATGCAGTGTTTAGTGATTTGGTGGGCATATTTACTTCCCTATATTAAGGTAACACTAGCGTAATAGGCGGCAACAGTTAAAATTCTCTCACCGCGAATGCAGCTTGCCAGCGCCGTTGCCAGTGCTTGACCAACAGCCGCTCTGGCCCTATACCCTCCGCATCCGATCAAGACTTTCGGGACCGGGGCGAAACCGCGCATCGCCCTAACGAATGGAAAGCCTTGGTTTTTTCGACGCGACAGGCTGCCGGCCACTATCCGACTCAGGGTAGGGTGCTGTGTGGCCTTTTCGTTGTCGGGTATCCATGCGCTCGCACATAATGACCAATAGGGCCCAAGCAACATATGGCACATTCGGCAAATTCCGCCTCGCTTTCGCGTAAAAAGCGTATCCGCAAAATCTTTGGCGACATTCATGAAGTGATCGACATGCCGAACCTGATCGAGGTTCAGCGCGAATCCTATGAGCAGTTTCTGCGCTCTGATCCTTCGATTGGCTATGTCTCAGGCCTGGAAAAGACGTTGCGTAGCGTTTTTCCGATCCGCGATTTTGCCGGAACCTCGGAATTGGATTTCGTTCATTACGAACTCGAAGACCCGAAATATGATGTGGAAGAATGCCGTCAGCGTGGGATCACCTATGCAGCCCAAATGAAGGTTACGCTGCGCCTGATCGTCTTTGAAGTCGACCCTGAAACCGAGGCGCGCTCGGTGCTCGATATCAAGGAGCAGGATGTTTACATGGGCGACATGCCGCTTATGACGCATAACGGCACCTTCTTCATCAACGGCACAGAGCGCGTGATCGTCAGCCAGATGCACCGTTCGCCGGGCGTGCTGTTCGACCATGACCGGGGCAAGACGCACTCGTCAGGCAAGTTCCTATTTGCGGCACGCATCATTCCCTATCGTGGCTCGTGGCTCGACTTT
>CAYVQO010000176.1:0-3462 GCA_964452835.1 uncultured Sphingorhabdus sp.
GCCCCGGCATTTTCTATTTCAACGCCTATGATCTGCCCAGCCGCACCACGCCGGGGATGACGACGCTTTACCTGCATGAAGGCGCGCCCGGCCACCATTTCCAGATCATGCTGGCGCAGGAAAATACGGAACTGCCTGCCTTCATGCGCTTTGGCGGCAATACCGCTTATGTAGAGGGCTGGGCACTCTATTCGGAGACTTTGGGCTATGACATGGGCCTGTTCAAGGACCCCTATCAACGCTTTGGCACGCTGTCCGACGAGATGCTGCGCGCCATGCGGCTGGTGGTTGATACTGGCATCCATGCCAAAGGCTGGACCCGCGAAAAGGCCATCGACTATATGCTAGCCAACAGCGACATGGGCAAAACCGATGCGACGGCCGAGGTTGAGCGCTATATTGCCATCCCCAGCCAAGCGCTGGCCTATAAGCTGGGGTCAATGACGATCCAGCGGCTGAAGGCAAAGGCGCAGAAGGCGCTGGGTGCGAAGTTTGACGTCCGCGAATTCCACAATCAGGTGCTGAACACCGGCGCACTGCCGCTGACGGTGCTGGAAAAGAAAATCGACGATTGGATTGCAGCGAGCAAATAAAAAGGGCATCATTTATTTGCTAAAATGGCAATTGCAGGCAAGCAATGTGATGCCTGTCACGGCGCGCAGACGCCAAGCCATTTAGTCGGGATCGCATGGTGAAACCCCGCAGCAATGCTGTGGGCCAACAGGAGAACCAGCGATGCCCAATGCAGATGATCGTTATCTAAAGGTGCGCGAAGCTCATTTGCGCAGCGAGCCGCGTGCGAATGCCAAGTCGGAGAACCATCTGCTTTTGGGGGATTGGCTGCGCGTCACCGGGCCAGCCGATGCCAATGGCTGGGTTCCGGTGAAGGCACGCGGGGATAATGGCTGGCTTCGCACCGACGAGATTTCCTCGACGCGGCTGTTGGAGGTCAATTTTGTCGACATTGGCCAGGGCGATGGCTGCCATATTGTCACCCCCGATGATCGGGTGATCCTGATTGATGCGGGGATGGGCGACAATATGGCCCGCTTTCTGTCCTGGCGCTATAATTTGCGCGGGCGCAAGGTAAAGGGCGTTGACGGCATTGCTACCAATGATCCTGCGGGGCTCGACCCGTTCCTGATTGACACGGTCATTATGTCGCACCCCGATGAAGATCATTATGGCGGGCTAACCCCGATCTTCCGTAACCCGAAGCTGCGCTTTAACCGGGTGTTCCACAATGGGATTGTAGAACGGCCAATCACGCCAGCGGACAGGATCGCTGGCCTGACCTATGCCAGCAAGGAGGATATTGGCGGCTCTTTTGACGTGGGCGGCAAGAAGATGCTGTGGGAATTGATCCACAGCGATGCCGAGATGAAAGCCTTGTCGGCACAACATCCAACGACCACCAAAAGGCTGCTGACGGCCTTTCGCGCAGCGATTGAAAATAGCCCCAATGTGGAAATCCGGTCATTGGGAAAACGCGACGGCCAGCTGCCGGGTCTGTCGGCGCGTGAACCGGTCTTCAGCCTGCTGGGACCCGTGGGCATGGATGTGAGCTTTCAGGGGCAGACGCGCCATTGCCTGCCCAGACTGGGAGATGAAGGCGAAACCAAAAATGGCCATTCGGTGGTGTTTCGCATGACCTTTGGCAAACTGTCGGTGCTGCTGGGTGGCGATCTGAACACCGCGTCAGAGGATTATCTGGCGCGGGAACATCTGGGGCTGACGCAGGACCTGTCCAAACTCTGGAAAGATGCAGAAGCGCTGCGCCGCAAAGGTGCACGCCGGACGCCAGCCGAGACGAACCAATGGCAACAATTGCAAACGCAACTTGACCAGGCCGTTACTGCGGGACGCAGCGTTTTCCGCGTCGATATCGCCAAGGCCTGTCACCATGGTAGCCATCATTTTACAGAACCCTTCCTGCAAATGATCGATGCAAGCGCGACAGTGATTTCTAGCGGCGACGCTGAATCCTATTCGCATCCGCGGCCCGATGCGCTTGGCGCATTTGGCAAATATGGACGCGGCATCAGGCCACTGATTTTCTCGACCGAACTTGCGAGAAGCACGCGCGAATCGAGCCCGCTGGCGCGCTATGTACCGATTATCGACGGCTTTCGTTCACGGATCGCGACGGCAACCTCCGAGCAGCAGAAAAAGGACATCCAAAAGGAAATGGATGCCTATCGCGACCGGCATGTTGCCGTTTACGGCATGATTACGCTGCGCACCGATGGTGATCTGGTTATTCTCGCACAAAAGCTGGAAGTGCCCAATGGTGACAGCAAATGGGACATTCACGAACTGGTCTGGAATGATGACCTGAATGAATATGAATATCTTCCCAAAGGCGGACATTGACCGTTCACGCAGCATTCAATCGCACTGATTAGGCTGATGGCCGGATTGGAGAGACCGCATGCGCCTGACCGTCATAACCCTGATCGCCCTGACCATTGCCGCGCCTGTATCGGCGCAGCAGCCGGGCAGTCCGCTGATCGACTATACGGGATTCAAGGATCTGACGGCTGAAGTCCAGCCCTACCGTTTGGCGCGCTTGATCAGCATGGCGGATTTTCAGGCTCGAGCGGAGCGGGCTGATGTGCTGGTGCTGGATGCACGATCAGCGGCGGCCTTCAGGCGCGGGCATATCAAGGGCGCAGTCAACCTGCCGCTGCCCGATTTTACCGCCGAAGCGCTGGCGGAGGTTATCGGCGCCAATCCGGACCGGGAAATCCTGATCTATTGCAACAATAATTTCATCAATAACCGCGCCCCCGTTGTCACAAAGGCGCTGCCATTGGCGCTCAACATCCAGACCTTCATCAACCTCTACGGCTATGGCTATAAAAATGTCTATGAGCTGGGAGAGGCCGTGGACATGGATGATCCCTCGGTAGGCTGGGTGAGCGCCGAAACGTAACGGATTTGGCAGCGATGCGACGCGGGTGTATACTGCGCGCATGCCAGCTGTAAAAGCCGCCAACCCCCGCAGCATTTTTGCGCCTGACGATTGGGCGGCAATTACCACTGTGTCCGGCTGGCGCGGGATTTGGCTGGTTGCACATGCGTGGATCGTTGTCGCGCTGGCGGCCTTTGGCGGGGCATGGGCCTGGGATTATCACTGGCTGCTGGGAGTGGCCGCTACGCCATTGGCTTTGGCAATCATAGGCGGCCGACAACTTGGCCTGTCGATCCTGATGCACGATGGCGCGCATGGATTGCTCCATCCCGATCGCAGGCTGAACAACTGGCTAGGGCAATGGCCGAGCGGTGCAGCGACGGGGAGCGATCTCTACGCCTATCGCACCTATCATCTGACGCACCACAAATTCACGCAGCAGCCGGAGGACCCGGACCTGTCGCTTTCCGCTCCATTCCCCACCAGCCGAGCTAGCCTGCGGCGCAAAGTCATCCGCGACCTTACAGGGCAAACTTTTTTCAAGCAGC
>CAYVQO010000177.1:0-3459 GCA_964452835.1 uncultured Sphingorhabdus sp.
AACAACCATAATCTGGATGTCGACAGCCTGGTCGTTGCCGAAGCAAGCGTTGGCAAGGCGCTGACCATGAAGCGTTTCCACGCTCGTGGTCGCGGCAAGTCTACCCGCATCCTGAAACCTTTTAGCCGCCTGCGCATCGTCGTTCGCGAACAAGAAGAGGCTTAAACCATGGGTCAGAAGAGCAATCCGATCGGTCTGCGTTTGCAGATCAACCGTACCTGGGACAGCCGCTGGTTCGCCGAAGGTGCCGATTATGGCCGTATGCTGCTTGAGGATATCAACATCCGCAAGTTCATCATGAAGACGCTGCCTCAAGCCGCAATCTCAAAGGTTGTGATTGAGCGTCCGGCAAAGCTGTGCCGCGTTTCCATCTATGCTGCACGTCCCGGCGTGATCATCGGCAAGAAGGGCGCAGACATTGAAAAGCTGAAAAAGGCGATCAACAAATACACCGACGCTGAAGTGTCGCTGAACATTGTTGAAATCCGTAAGCCCGAAATCGACGCCAAACTCGTTGCTCAGGGTGTTGCTGATCAGCTGATCCGCCGTATTGCTTTCCGCCGTGCTATGAAGCGTGCAGTGCAGTCAGCGCTGCGCCTGGGCGCAGAAGGCATCAAGATCACCTGCGGTGGTCGTCTTGGCGGTGCGGAAATCGCGCGTGTTGAATGGTATCGTGAAGGCCGCGTGCCGCTCCATACCCTTCGTGCAAATGTCGACTATGCCGAAGCCGAAGCACTGACTGCTTATGGCATCATCGGTATCAAGGTCTGGATCTTCAAAGGTGAAATCCTGGGCCATGATCCGATGGCAACTGATCGGTTGATGATGGAAGCGCAGACCTCGGGCGTTCGTCCGCAGTCTGACCGCCGCTGATAGGAAGATAGGCAAGCATCATGTTGCAACCTAAAAAAACCAAATTCCGCAAGCAGTTCAAAGGACGCATCAGCGGAAACGCAAAGGGCGGCACCGAACTGAACTTCGGTAGCTACGGCCTGAAGGCTTTGGAGCCCGAGCGGATCACTGCGCGTCAGATTGAAGCTGCGCGTCGTGCCATCACCCGCCACATCCGCCGTCAGGGCCGTTTGTGGATCCGTGTGTTCCCCGATGTACCGGTATCGAAGAAGCCTGCCGAAGTCCGTCAGGGTAAGGGCAAGGGTTCAGTCGAATATTGGGCAGCCAAGGTGAAGCCAGGCCGCATCCTGTTTGAACTGGACGGTGTTCCGGGCCAGCTGGCCGCTGTGGCTTTCAGCCGCGCTGCCATGAAGCTGCCGATCAAGACCAAGGTTGTGGCTCGTCTGGGCGACACCTCGCATCTGGGAGCAGAAGGATGAGCAAGACCGAAGATCTGCGCGTCAAGAGCGACGATCAGCTTTCGACCCAATTGGGCGAACTGAAGCGTGAGCAATTCAACCTGCGTTTCCAGGGTGCAACGGGCCAGCTGGAAAAGCCTGCTCGCATTCGCGAAGTGCGTCGTGACATTGCGCGCATCAAAACCCTGCAAGGCGAGCGTGCAGCCGCCGCTGCCAAAGGAGGCAACTGATGCCTAAACGCATACTTACCGGCACTGTAGTGTCTGACAAGAACGACAAGACGGTCGTTGTGCTTGTAGAGCGCAAGGTGAAGCACCCGCTTTACGGCAAGATCATCCGTCGTTCGAAAAAATATCATGCGCATGACGAGTCCAACTCGGCAGTCGCAGGCGAAGTCGTTCGCATTCAGGAATGCGCGCCGATTTCGAAGAACAAGACTTGGACGCTTGTCGAACGTGTAACCGCAGCTGCCACGCCAGCTGCTGAACTTGCGGAAGGATAAATCACATGATCCAGATGCAATCCAACCTAGACGTTGCCGACAACTCGGGCGCAAAGCGCGTTCAGTGCATCAAGGTGCTTGGTGGTTCCAAGCGTCGCACCGCTGGCGTTGGCGACATCATTGTGGTGTCGATCAAGGAAGCCCAACCTCGTGGCAAGGTGAAGAAGGGTGACGTGCACAAGGCCGTTATCGTTCGCACCCGCAAGGATATTCGCCGTGCCGATGGTTCGGTGATCCGGTTTGACACCAATGCTGCCGTTTTGATCGGTAACAACAAGGAGCCGATCGGCACCCGTATTTTTGGCCCCGTCTGCCGTGAACTTCGTGCGAAAAACCACATGAAGATCATCAGCCTGGCGCCGGAGGTTTTGTAAGATGGCAATGGCAAAGATCAAAAAGGGCGACACCGTTGTGGTGCTCGCCGGCAAGGACAAGGGAAAGACTGGCGAAGTCACCCAGGTTCTGCCCAAGGAAGACAAGGTAGTCGTATCGGGCGTCAATGTCCGCATCCGTCACACCAAACCGACCCAGGCGGACCCGCAGGGTGGCAAGAAGCCTTTCGAAGCGCCCTTGCACATCTCGAACGTGGCCATTGCTGGCAAGGACGGCAAGGCAACGCGCGTGCGCATTGAAACCGGCAAGGATGGCAAGAAAGTTCGTGTTGCTGTCAAGACCGGGGAGAAGATCGATGGCTGATAAATATGTCCCCCGCATGAAGACGCGCTATGACGATGTTATCGTCAAGGCGTTGACCGACAAGTTCGGTTACACCAATCGCTTCGCTGTGCCGAAGATCGAAAAGATCACGCTGAACATGGGTGTGGGCGAAGGGTCGCAGGACAAGAAAAAGGTCCAGACCGCGCTTGCCGAAATGGAACTGATTGCTGGTCAAAAGCCTGTAATCACCAAGGCGAAGAAGTCGATCGCACAGTTCAAGCTGCGCGAAGGCATGCCGATTGGCGTAAAGGTTACGCTACGCGGTGCCCAGATGTACGAATTCCTCGACCGTCTGGTGACTATTGCGATGCCGCGTATCCGCGACTTCCGTGGCCTTAACCCGAAAAGCTTTGACGGTCGTGGCAACTTCGCCATGGGCCTGAAAGAGCAGATCATTTTCCCAGAGATCAGCTATGATCAGATCGACACCGTCCGCGGTATGGATGTGATTGTAACGACTTCTGCCCGCACCGATGATGAAGCCCGTGAGCTTCTGAAGCTGTTCGGCTTCCCCTTCCCGCAAGAACAAGAAGAGGAAAAGGCTGCTGCATAATTTTGCAGCGCCGGCCCTCTTGTCAGAAAGGACGAGAACTTAAGTCATGGCGAAACTGAGTTCCATTAACAAAAATGAGCGTCGCAAGAAGCTCGTGAAGAAATATGCGGGCAAATATGCCCGGTTGAAGGCAATTGCCAATGATGAGTCGAAGGACGACAGCGAGCGTACTATTGCACGCCTGAAGCTGGCCGAAATTCCGCGCAACGGCAATCCGACACGCGTGCGCAACCGGTGTGAAACCACTGGTCGTCCCCGTGCATATTATCGCAAATTCCGGCTCTGCCGCATTCAGCTGCGCGATCTGGCCAACAAAGGCCTTATCCCCGGCGTGACCAAATCGAGCTGGTAAGGAATAGAAGATGGCATTGACCGAT
>CAYVQO010000178.1:0-3394 GCA_964452835.1 uncultured Sphingorhabdus sp.
TCGACCAGCATGGCTTTGAGCGGCGCGTTGCGGTCCCCCTTGGGCGGGGGGATGCGGGTGACGACCGCCTCCAGCACTTCGGATATGCCAATGCCCGATTTGGCGCTGGTGAGGACGGCGTCGTCGGCGGGGAGACCGATGATTTCCTCAATCTCGTTGCGGACCTTGTCCACCTCTGCGGCGGGCAGGTCTATCTTATTGATAACAGGCACGATTTCATGGTCATGCTCGATGGACTGATAGACATTGGCGAGGGTTTGGGCCTCCACCCCCTGCGCGGCGTCCACGACAAGGAGCGCGCCTTCGCATGCGGCGAGCGAGCGTGAGACTTCATAGGCGAAATCGACATGGCCCGGCGTGTCCATCAGGTTGAGCTCATACTTCTGCCCATCCTTCGCGGTGTAATCCAGCCGCACGGTCTGCGCCTTGATCGTGATCCCGCGTTCCTTCTCAATCTCCATATTATCAAGCACTTGCGCGCTCATTTCGCGCTCGGACAATCCTCCAGTTTGTTGGATCAGCCGGTCCGCCAGCGTCGACTTGCCATGGTCAATATGGGCAATGATCGAGAAGTTACGAATATGGGAGAGTTCAGTCATGGCGCGCCCCTAGCAGGCCGCAGCAATCGCCTCAAGCGCCGCCGCAAAGCGCGCCTCGCCTTCACCGCGGATCAACATATATCGTACCCGATGCCTATCCAGCTCCGCCTTGCACAGGTCGAAAAAGTGCTGACGCTGTTCAGGGGCGGCATAGACGCGCAGTCCATCGTCGACAAAGGGCAGGTCAATATCGAGCAGCAGATAAAGGTCGGCATAGCCATGGAAGCGCCCAAACCACGGATCAGGTTCGCCAAACATCATTTGCGCCCAAACCTCAGTGATCAGCGGGTCAGTGTCAAACAGCACATAGCCTGCACCCAACTCGCGCGCACGCGCCGCCGCCGCACGGTTCATGGCGTCTTGCGTCTGCGCGATATGCACCAGCTCCGCCATGCCGATGTCCGTGCCATGCGCTTCGCAATAGGCGCGGCCATATTCGGGAACGACCTCGCACCCCAGATGCGCCGCCAGCCGGGTTGCAAGCGTTGATTTGCCCGTGCTTTCCGGGCCGTGCAGGCAGATGCGAAGTGTCATGACTGTCGCGCCCTTACCCGCTGCCACTCAATCAAGCCTGCAATCGCGAGCGCCAAGAATAGCACATACAACCCCGCCGTCAGGTAGATACCTTTCACGATGTAGAGCGGGATGGAGATGGTATTGACCACTATCCACCACCACCAGTTCTCCAGATAGCGTCGGGTCATCAATATCTGCCCGGCGACCGAAAGCACGGCAACGCTCGCATCCCAATAAGGATAGCTGGCATCGGTGTTTACGGCC
Organism: uncultured Sphingorhabdus sp.; assembly: GCA_964452835.1. Classification (GTDB taxonomy): domain Bacteria; phylum Pseudomonadota; class Alphaproteobacteria; order Sphingomonadales; family Sphingomonadaceae; genus Sphingorhabdus_B. The sequence goes on from CAYVQO010000178.1 coordinate 1,380, forward strand.
ATGAAGCTGCCCCAGCCTATGGTTGCTGCCGCCGATCCAAGCAGCCATGCGGCCAGATCCGATTTGCCTAGCCTTTCGACGACGATCTCGCCCGCGTCTGCGCGGTTCCTGCTCCACGCCCACCAGCCATAAAGGTTCACCGCAAAGAAGAAGATCTGCAGCCCAGCATCGCTGTAAAGCTTCAGGTCGCGAAAGATGAAGAAATAGAGCGTCACCATGCCCAATGCGAAGGGATAGTTCCAAACCGAACGGCGAATGATCAGAACGATGTTGGCGATGCCGAGCAGGACCGCGGCGATTTCGATCGGGCTCATCGCGCCAGCCAGTCGCCCAGCAGGTGGTTGACTTGCTCCGGTGCGTCCTGCTGCACCCAATGCGAGATCCCTGGCAACCGGTGGAGCGTGAGATCAGGCACCCATTGCTCCATCCCGTCGAGCAAATGGATATCGAGTGCCAGGTCATTTTCGCCCCAAATGACAAGCGTGGGCATGTCGACCATGGCATCGCCAACATCGCGCATATCAGGAATGCGCAGCAGCGCACGGTAATAGTTGAGCATCGCCGTCATCGCACCGGGGCGCTGCGTTGCGGCGGCGTAGATATCAAGATCGACCCGGGGGAAATTTGCCTTGTTCGCCGCACTGTTCACAAACACCTGCCGGATTGGCTCGGCATCGTTGCGCAGCAACAGCTTTTCCGGCAGCCAAGGCAGCTGGAAAAAGAAGATATACCAGCTCTTCTTCTTCTGCCGCCATTTACGGATTTCGCGTTCAGCACATTTAGGGTGCGGGACGTTCATGATGACGAGCCGGTCGATCGGGCGGACGTTGCGGATCGCAAACATCCAGGCCACAATCGCGCCCCAGTCATGCGCGACCAGCAGGACTTCCTTTGTCAGTGCCTCTGCCTTGGCCAGATCGATCAGCGCAGCGACATCCTCCAGCAGCGTATTGATGCGATAGGCTGGTACGCCCTGCGGCTTCGAACTCGCGCCATAGCCGCGCATATTGGGTGCCCACACGCGATAGCCTTGCGCGGCGAGCATAGGCATCTGGTGTCGCCAACTGAAATTCAGTTCTGGAAAGCCGTGGAGCAGGATGGCGAGCCTGTCCCCCTCCCCGCACTCGGCCAGCTCAAACCGCTGCCCATTGGCCTCGACGAAGCGCGTGCGGATACCCGATGCGGGATCGGGGTTCCAAGAAAATTCCGAAAGTGGAGAAGCATTTGCCATGGCCTCCGCGCATATCGGGTGCATCATGGTACGTCCAGCGCAGCATTGACCTTGCGCCTCACCCTGTGCATTCTGCCAAAAAAGAAACAGGAGAGGTTTCAGACATGGCGACCAAAAGCGAAAAGCCCAAAAAAGCGAAAAGCCAAAAAGCCAAGGGCAGTTTCACTGATTTTCCCAAAGGCACATTTGACGCCGCCAATGAAGCAACAATGGCATTAGGGCCGCTCGCCGGGCTGGCACGCGAGGATTTTGCCGGTGCCATCGGCCTGATGCTGCGCCAGACCGCCGCCAATCCGCAAAGCGCGTTCAAAGCGGCATCAGGCATCATGGAAGATTCGGTCAAGATAATGACCGGCCAGTCCGACCTTGCCCCTGACCCCAAGGACAAGCGCTTCATGGACCCGGCCTGGACCTTCAACCCCTTCTTCAAGGCAGGTGCCCAATATTATCTGGCCGTGCAAAAGGGCATAAAGGGCTGGATCGACGATCTGGAACTCGACGCACTGGAGCGGGACCGCGCCAATTTCATCAGCCAGATGGTCATTGATGCGCTTGCCCCGACCAACAGCCTGATCGGCAACCCCACGGCGCAAAAACGGCTGGTGGACTCCGGCGGCCTGTCGCTGATCAAGGGGCTGAAAAACGCCTATGACGACATGGTCAACAACGACATGATGGTCAGCCAGGTCAACAAAAAGCCGTTCAAGCTGGGCGAGAATATCGCCACCACCCCCGGCAAGGTCGTGCACCGCGAAGAAATGTTTGAGCTGGTGCAATATGCCCC
>CAYVQO010000179.1:0-3318 GCA_964452835.1 uncultured Sphingorhabdus sp.
GTGAAGGAAAAGGGTGAGCCATTGCGTATACCCTGCGACTTTATCTGGACCAACCGCCCGCTTTCCTTGCGGATCGTCGTCAGCCCCTGCCCGGCCCCCTTGCACGAATAGCTGATCGTCACTGAATTTGGGCCTGCATCCACCAGCTGATGCGTGCAATTGGTGGCACCATGCTGAATCTGCACCAGCAAGCGGGGATCGCCAAGGCAGAGCTGGCTGGCTGCTGCATCGCTGCCGCTGAGTGCCCGCAATTGCCACAGGCCGCGTTCCAAGCTTTGCAGCAAGCTGCTGCCGTCGGCCTGCGCGCCACCCTGTGCCGCCGATCCCGCGCCCAGTGTAAGCACCCCTGCAAGGGCCAAATGAAGAAAGCCTGTTTTCATGAATATATATTCCGTCGTTCACCAAATCTTGTCGGTGCGACCCGAATCCTATGTTCGTCCTATAGCGCGAATTGTAACAATAAGCACGATAGAACGTCTCATATGAACGATGAATGACCAAAGCGTGGTTAATTTGCCACAAAAGGCAAACTTAATTGGACAGGCTCGCCAAACTGATCGGGAAGCGTTTTGAACAAAATTGGCAGTCCACGACAATTTCGCCAGCCTCATCGGCCATCTCTGCGCGCTCGCTCGACGGGAAATTGGCAATGACCGAACGGATATGGTGCGGATCGCAGCGACATCCCTTTGCCAGCGCGCTACCGCATTCGATGCGCACCTGTTCTTCCTCATGAAACAGCCGCCAGACTATTGCCTCAAGCGGCAGGGCTGGGTCCGCCAGCTCTGCTGATGACAGGCTGCTTGCCATGATGCTGACATGCTCCCATTCGGGATGGTCCATGCGGACATGCAGCCGCTCGCGACCCTCTTCACCCTCTGGCAGATGCTGGATCAGAAACCCGCCAGCAACGCAGCGACTGCCCACATGATCCACTGCTACTTTTATCAGCGTCGGGATTTGTTCGGATTGCGCAAAATAGCTGGTGGCGGCTTCGCCCAGGCTTTCGCCTTCCAACGGAACAATGCCCTGATAGCGCCCGCCGCCTTCGCTGACCGGCAATTCGCGGTCAAAGGTGATGGCCAAATAGCCTTTGCCAAACAGCCCGAATAAGGTGGCGTCGGGCGGCAACTCCGCCAGCTTCAGCGCGTCAAATTGCGCATAGCCGCGCAAATCGCCATCCTTATAATCGCAGACCAGCATGGAAATTGCGCCATTTTCGGTCTGCGCCTGCAACGTCAGCTGCCCTTCGGCATTTTTGAGCGTTGCGCCCAAAAGCGCGGTCAGCACCAACGCTTCGGCCAGCGTTTTTTCGACGATGGGCGGATAGGCGTGCGCGGACATTATGTCGTTCAGGACAGCATCCAGCCGCACCAGCCGCCCGCGTGCGTGCATTGCGGGGATGGAAAAGCGCAAGGGCCGATCAAAAAAGGTTTCGGACTGGCTCACCCAAGCAACCCAAAGCACCAGAGCAAAATTGATTTTTGCGCGTGCAGCCGGTTTTCCGCCTCATCCCAAATCAGCGACTGCGCGCCATCAAGCACCGCGTCAGTTGCCTCTTCCCCACGATGTGCAGGCAGACAATGGAGGAATTTGGCATCGGGCTTGGCCGCAGCCATCAATCGGTCGTTGACCTGATAGGGCATCATTGCGGCGATCTTGTTATGCGCATGCTCCTGCCCCATTGATACCCAGGTGTCGGTGATGACCAGATCAGCCCCGGCAACGGCTTCCGCCGCGTCACGCGTGATGGTGATCCGGGCACCTTCGCTTCGCGCCTGTTCGACGAAAGCAAGTTCATTGTCATAACCCTGGGGGATTCCCGCACGCAGGTTAAACTTGAACAGACCTGCTGCCTCAATAATTGAATTCAGCACATTATTGCCATCGCCCAGCCAGGCGACTTCCAGACCGGGCAGCGACTTGCCGCTTTCGATAATGGTCAGAAGGTCCGCGACAATCTGGCACGGATGCGACAGATCAGTGAGCCCATTGATGACTGGCACGCTTGCATGCGCCGCCAGCTCCTCAATCTTGGCATGATCATCGGTGCGGATCATGATGGCATCGACATAGCGGGACAGGACACGGGCGGTATCCGCAATACTCTCCCCGCGCCCCAGCTGCATCTGTCCTGCGGGCATGAACATGCTGTCACCGCCCAGCTGCTTGATCGCCATTTCAAACGAGGCGCGGGTGCGGGTGGAGTTCTTCTCAAAAATCATGCCGAGCATATGGCCCGCGAGCGGAATGTCGCTATCCGTCTTGCCCTTGGGCCAGCCGATACGCGCCGCCTTTCGGTCCAGCGCATCACTGATCATTGCGGCAATCGCGTCCGCCCCTGCGTCCGACAGGTTCAGGAAGTGCCGCGTCACGCCGCCATCGGCAAAGCGTAGCTCGCCGCGCCTGCCGAAAGCCGCTCGATGCACTCGGAAATGTGGCTCTCATCAATGATCAGCGGTGGAAGCACGCGGAACACATTTTCGCCTGCCGCCACAGTGAGTAGCCCGTGATTGTCGCGCAGATGCGCAACAAAATCGCGGCTGACCGCGGGTTCCTTCATCTTGATGCCCAGCATCAGGCCCTTACCGCGGATTTCCTCAAAGAGATGATCATGATTGGGAATCAACTGCTCAAACGCCGCACGCAGCCGGTCCCCCATCGCCGTCACATGCTCCAGAAAGCCCGGCTCCAGCATCACATCCAAAATGGCCTGCCCTGCCGCCATACCCAGCGGATTGCCGCCATAGGTGGAGCCGTGCGTGCCAGCAACCATGCCCTTTGCGGCCTCTTCAGTTGCAAGGCAGGCACCCAGCGGGAAGCCGCCGCCAATGCCCTTGGCCGAGGTCAATATGTCGGGCGTGATGCCATAATGCTCATAGGCCCACATCTTGCCGGTACGGCCGTAACCGCACTGGATTTCGTCGAGGATGAGGAGCAGACCGTGCTCGTCACAGGCCTTGCGCAGTCCCTGAATGAACTCGGGCGTGCCTGCGGTCATCCCGCCTTCGCCCTGCACGGTTTCAACAAGGAAGCCCGCGGTTTCATCATCGATCAGGGCAAGTGCTGCGTCCAGATCGTTGAACTTCGCATAGGCAAAGCCGGGCAGAAGCGGCTCGAAACCCTTGCGCATCTTATCCTGATCGGTGGCTGAAATCGCCCCAAGCGAACGGCCGTGGAAGGCATTTTTGAAGGTAATCAGCTTATAACGGTCCGGGTTGCCATTGGCATCATGATAGGCACGCGCTGTCTTGATAGCGCACTCGATCGCCTCGACGCCCGAATTGGTGAAGAAGACCGTGTCGGCAAAGCTGTTGT
>CAYVQO010000180.1:0-3279 GCA_964452835.1 uncultured Sphingorhabdus sp.
TTCCTTCAGGGCGCACTGCGCAACCCGGCGGCTGCCGACAGCCAGCAGGGTCGCCTGTTCATCGGCTTCGCGGCGGCGGAACTTTTGGGTCTGCTCGCGTTCGTCGTGGCGATGATCCTGATCTTCGTTGCCTAATAAAGCTTAGGGGAGGACACCCCGGCGCACTGACGCCGGGGGCACCTCGCCTGAATTAATACCCTCCACGTAGCGAGCGGAAGCAATGCCTCAAATCGCCCAGATACTGGAAACCTATGCCTCGCAGTTTTTCTGGCTGCTGCTGGTTTTCGGCATTCTCTATTTTGTGATCGGTCGCGGCATGGTGTCAAAGATCGACGCCAATGTCGAAGCACGCGATCGCAAGATTGCCGATGATCTTGCCGCTGCCGAACGCGCTCGCGCCGACGCTGACGGGCTGGTTGCCGGTGGTAGTGATGCCCTTAACGCTGCGCGCGGTGAGGCGCAGGCCATGGCTGCTGCAGCCAAGGCAAAGGCGGCCAAGGATGCCGAGGCGCGGCTTGCGAAGGCCGACGCCGAAGTGGCTGCCAAGCTGGCCGCTGCCGAAGCGGAGCTGGCCAAAGCGCGCACCAAGGCGATGGCAGGGATCGAAAGTGTTGCAGCCGAAGCGGCGGCGGATATCGTCGCCAAGGTTTCGGGTGCGAAGGTGAGCGCTGCGCAGGCGGCCTCCGCAGTGAAAGCGGTATTGAGCTGATGAGCGAAAAAGCAGCCCCTGACGCGGTCGCCGCCGAAAAGGCGATCATTGCCGACACAACGGTAGACGGTGCGCCCATTGCCACAACAGAAGCCCATGGCGGTGAAGTGCATGCCAAGCCCAAGGCGCTCGGCATGGACGCAACCATGTGGGTAGCACTGGCCATGATCCTGGTGATTGCGCTCGCCATCTGGAAAAAAGTCCCCGCGATGATCGGCGCGGCGCTCGACAAGCAGATTGCCGGGATCAAGGATCAGCTCGATCAGGCAACCGCGCTGCGTGCCGAAGCGGAGGCGATCAAGGCCGAATATGAAGCAAAGGCCAAACAGGCCGCTGCTGATGCAGAAGCGATGAAGGCGCATGCCGAGGATGAAGCAAAAGCTATCGTCGCCAAGGCCAAGGACGATGCAACCGCGCTGATTGCTCGCCGTTCCAAGGCCGCGGAAGAGAAGATCGCAGCAGCCGAACGCGCGGCAATTGCCGATGTGCGGGCGAAGGCTGCGAGCGTCGCCGCTGCTGCTGCGGCCAACCTGATTGCGGCGCATCATGATGGCAAGGCCGATGCCAGCCTGGTCGATGAGACGATCGCCAAGCTGAACTGATCGGGAGTCCCTCTCCCATTGGGAGAGGGTTGTGCAGACTTGGCAGCTTGCTGCCTAGTCGAAGCTGGGTGAGGGGTTGCGCCCTCACAATTACTCGCAGCAGCCCCTCACCAACTCCGCCTAAGCCTGCGGCTAAGGCTCCATATCCTCTCCCAAGGGGAGAGGATTTTCTCATCAAAACCTAATCATAATCTTTCGCGCCAATGCAGGCGAAATACTCTCCACCATCCGCAGTAGTTTCACCATCCCGACATTCGCTTCCTTGGCGTTGTTCTCCATCGCATCGACGATCTGTGTCGCGCAATCTTGCGCGCTCATCTTTTTGCTGCCGCGCCCTGCCGTCATCTTGGTCTCGACCACCGGCGGCAGCACCTCCAGCACATGCACATTTGTGCCTTTTAGCTGCTCGCGCAGCGCCAATGTGTAGCTGCGCAAACCTGCCTTTGTCGCGCAATAGATCGGCCCGCCGGCTCGCGGCGCAATCGCCAGCCCCGATGTCGTGTTTACGATCATCGCCTCTGGCCGCGCCTTCAGCCCGGCCATCAAATTGGCGATCAAATGCACCGGTGCGTTCAGGTTCAGGAAGATGCAGCGGTCATTGTCCGCCAAATCGGGGGCAGCTTCGCGGAAGTCATGGTCGCTGCCAACGCCCGCATTGTTGATCAGGATATCGATGGCGCGGTCCTTGACTGCAGTCAGCACGGTATCGACCCCAGTGTGCGAAGACAGATCGGCATTTATTGCCTCAAACCCCGCCGTCTGCGCCGCTGCGATCCGTTCAGGCGTGCGGCCGGTGACGATCACCTCAGCACCCTTGGCCTTCAGCTGCACCGCCAGTTCGCGCCCGATGCCATCCGTGCCACCGGTCAACAATATGGTCTTGCCCTTCATTTGCATTTAGGCTGGTCCTCTTCTCGCCACTTAGGTAGCGCATCGAAACTGAATGTCAAAAGCAGACCGCCCAGATCAGCCTAATGCACCTTCGCGTTTTAACGAGGAGGCGCAGACCTATGCCGTGCGCGGCGCGGACCAACCCGATCTGGAGGGTGGGGTGGCGGCGATCCGGAATGTCTGGAAAACGCTACCCGGAAAGCCGGGCGTCTACCGCATGCACGACGCACGCGGCGATGTGCTCTATGTTGGCAAGGCGCGCGCGCTGAAGAACCGTGTCAGCAACTATACGCAGGTCGAACGGCTCCCCAACCGGCTGCGGCGCATGGTCGCGCTGACGCGCAGCATGACGGTGGTGACCACCAACAGCGAGGCAGAGGCGCTGCTGCTTGAGGCGCAACTGATCAAACGGTACCGCCCCGCCTACAACGTGTTGCTGCGCGACGACAAAAGCTTCCCTTTCATTCTGCTACGCGCTGACCATGATTTCCCCCGCATTCACAAGCATCGCGGGGCAAGGCGGCATAAGGGCGAATATTATGGGCCATTTGCCAGCGCGGGGTCGGTGAACCAGACGTTGAACGCGCTAGAGAAATTGTTCCTGCTGCGCAGCTGTACCGACAGTTTCTTCAACAATCGCGACCGGCCCTGTTTGCTCTATCAGATCAAACGCTGCTCTGCGCCCTGCGTGGGGCGGATCGACAAGGTGGGCTATGCCGAGCTGGTGGCGGACGCCAAGGCCTTCCTTGGCGGCAAATCGACGACGGTGCAGGCGAAGCTGGCAAAAGAGATGGAAGGCGCGGCGGAGGCGCTCGATTTTGAACGTGCGGCGATGCTGCGCGACCGGCTAAAGGCGCTGACCTTCATTCAGGGTAGCCAGGCAATCAACGCGGCGGGCATTGGCGATGCCGATATCTTCGCGCTCGCGGCAAAGCAGGGCCATGTCGGCGTGCAGGCCTTTTTCATCCGCGGCGGGCAGAATTGGGGCCACCGCGCCTTCTTTCCCAGCCATACGGCGGAGGCGACCGAGGAAGAGGTGCTGACGCAGGTGCTGGCGCAATTTTACGAGGATGTGCC
>CAYVQO010000181.1:0-3272 GCA_964452835.1 uncultured Sphingorhabdus sp.
CCAGCCCACGCTCAAAATCAAGGTCAAGCGCTTCGATCAGCACGACATCGCGGATCGACAAGCCTGTCAGCATTTTTTGGAACTCACGCCCCCGGCGCGTGCTTTTGTACTAGCTCGAACGCACGCTCATACCATTTGCTCTCTGGATAATTGGCCCCAAGAACCGCAGCTGCCTTTTTAGCCTCATTGGGAACACCCATGGCGAGGTAGCTTTCGGTCAGGCGGTAGAGCGCTTCGGGTGCGTGGGTTGTTGTCTGATATTTGTCCACCACATCACGGAAACGCAGCGAGGCGGCCAGCCAGAGCGAGCGGCGCTGATAGAAACGGCCGACTTCCATCTCCTTGCCTGCCAAATGATCATTGACCAGATCAATCTTCAGGCCCGCATCGGCAGCGTAGCGGCTGTTTGGATAGCGGCGCTGCACCTCACCCAAGGCCTGCAAGGCCTGCTGGGTGATTTTCTGGTCACGGGTCACATCGCTGATCTGTTCATAATAGCACAGACCGATCAGATAATAGGCATAAGGCGCGTCTTTGTTACCTGGGTGGATCGACAGGAAGCGCTTCGCCGAGTTGATCGATTCGTTATATTTCTGCCCCATATAATAGCTGAAGGCACTCATCAGCTGTGCCCGGCGGGCCCAGGGCGAATAGGGATGCTGCCGTTCGACTTCGTCAAACAGCGCTGCTGCCACTTCATAATTGCCCGCGTCCAGCCGCTCTTTTGCGGCATTGTAGAGCGTGTTTACATCGCGTGCGACATAGCGGGTATCGCTACCTCCACCGCCGCCACCGCCCAGCAGGCCGCCGGCGCATCCAGAAAGCATGATGGTTGAGGCGCCAAGCGCCAGCGCGATGCTAAATTTGCTCTTCATGCGGTTTCCTTAGTCGCAACTGGCGGCAAGGCCAAGGGGATATGAGGGCAATTCTTTGCTAGGCCTTTGCTGTATCACAGATGAACTGCCTACCATGCCATTTGCGCCGATCCTGAAAAGCTTTGCGTGCCGTTGAACAGCACCCAATCGGTGGGGACGCCTTTGGGCACGGGGGCTCCTGTTGGCAAGCCCGGCAGTGCGTAAAGCCAATCAAGGCCAAGATTGCTGCCGGGCCCACTGGTAAAGCGCAGGATAAGTTCTGCACCCTCCGTTTCCGGCCGCCAAGCAATCCGCGTGGCCTTTCCAGCGGGCAATGCAATGGCATTGCCATTAACGCTGATGTCCGCAAAGCCCTGCGACGGCGTGACTGAAAGCATCATGGCTCGTGGTGCGGTGGCACTCGCGATTCTGATTTCGCGGATATTGCCTTTCGACGACAGGGTGATTGTTGGGGCTTTTGCCTGCACCGCCGGTGCAGGAACAGCCCGCCATTTGATACTGTCAAAGCCTTTAGGGCTGATGTCTTTGAGCGCGCCAGGCGGTAACTGCGGCTTGTCCGACGTCGTCGCCCACCAGCTTTTCCCGCTTGCGCCGTCGCTATAGTGGAACAGGTCAGCCGTGAGTGGAAAACGCGGAGAGAAGCGGTCCGTCGCCGCAAACCAGATGAAGCCAGCTGCTGCACCGACCAGCGCGGCTATACCAGCGGGTCGTCCCCACCCCTGCTTGCAAAAGGCGATGATGACCGGGCCAAGCAACGCCGTTGCATAGGGTACGATCAAGGCGACGGGCGCAGGTGTTCCGGGGGCAATGCTCATATAGGTGCTGATGACGCCCGCCAGCATTGCTGCACCCCAAAGCCCGCCAATCACTGCGCTGGCATAAAGCGTCACCGGTGCATCTGTGCCCTTGCGTGCGGCAAGGATGAGCAGCCCCACAGCAATCAGCGCGGCCCAATCAAACAGCCAGCTTGCCCCGGGAAGCCAGATTTGCGCCACTATTGCGAGCAGCACCAGCAGCAGCGCGCTGCCCACCCAAATGGCATTGCGCATCTTGGCGACCAGTACGATTCCAGCGCATAGTGCAATAAACGCCCAAAGAGCCGGATCCATTTCGTTGATCCGGTCGCGCATCTCAACCATGCCTGCGCCATAAATCATGCTTGGGATCAGGTGGCTGATACCGCCTGCCCCCGCAAACAGCCCGGCAGCGCCCAGCGTCCCCAACAGCGCCTGCTTCCAGCCAATGCCAAGACGGCCCAGTCCGGCAAAGCCAAGGCCCGCTATGGACAGCGCAATCAGCACCCATCCGCCCCACATCGGATAGCGGACAACAAACAGGCCAAAGACGTCGAAATAGGCGCTGTCGGCCCCGCTTACCCCCGGCAACTGTGCCGCATTGGCCAGCGCCCGCGTCGTTGTCAGCGCGAACTGTCCTAAATGGCGCATTGCGTTCGGATCAATGCTCGCGATGCTGTCTGTTGGCATATGATAATCGTGCAGGCCATCAATATAGGCCGCATTTATCCCCGCCACGCCCCTGGCCAACGGTACGGACAGGTCCGTATCATTGGGCAGCCTTTTATAGACATCACCGGCCAGGCTGTTGCCGGTGGGACTTATGGCATGGGCAGCCCACAGGTCGACCAGCGCGGCATTGCCGGCGGAGGTTTGGAACATGAATGCGCGTCCGCGTGATCCCCTCGCCTCTGCATTCACCGCTACGCCAACCCGCGAGGCCAGCGGATGGGCGTCAAAAAATTCCTGCGCACCGATCAGCCCGACTTCCTCTGCATCGGTCAAAAGGAAGATGGTATCGCGCAAGGGGCCCTTCCCATCCCGCGCTTCCGCCGCCATCACCCGCGCCACTTCCAGCACAGAGGCAACGCCTGCCGCATCGTCCGAGGCGCCATTGGCATAAGGCACACTGTCATAATGCGCCATCAGCAGCACAGACTTGGCCGCCCGGTCCCGCCCGGGCAGCACCGCAATGATATTCTCATAAGGGGAAACAGAGACAGCACCCTTGCGCCGCGCATCAAAATTCGCCTGCCGCGCGCCAATGCCCTTTTGCGTCTCCACTGCCAGCCCCAGCCCGGTCAGATGCGCCACCAGCCAGTCCCGCGCCCGCGCATGGCCGGCCGAACCAACGGGCCGTGGCTCAGCCGCAATGGCCGCCAGCGTCGCCTGCGCCTTCGGCAAGCTATAGCCTGTCCCGCCATCCCCCGAAGGCGGCACCCGCGCCCATAAAGCCAGCAGGATCGCCAGGCCGACGACAATCGGCAACAGCATTATATTCCGCAGCATTTGCTCCCAACCCCCTTTTGCTTCCCCAAGGGGACCAAAGCTAGGGCGAGACGCAGCCTATGCCAAGCCCTGCTTGCGCACCCGCTTCTTCTGC
>CAYVQO010000182.1:0-3260 GCA_964452835.1 uncultured Sphingorhabdus sp.
TCTTCCAAAGGCGTTGACAGATCCCAGCGCGTATCGACTTTGCCGATCAGCTCATCACCATATTTCGCCTCAACCTTCGCGCTGATCCCCGCCGCCTTTAGCGGTACGGCAAAATTTTGCGCAATCGCCCGGCGGGTGGCATCGCGGGCAAGGCGCATGGGCACTGGCCCCTTCGCCTGCTCGATCAGTTCAGCTTCGCCCTTGGCGCGGTTTGCCTTGTCGAGGGTGCGTTCGGCATCGGTCAGCGCAATCAATATTCCGCCTTCGCCATATTCCTGAATGCTGTTCAAATCGATTTGCGGCCGTGACACTTCAATGTCCGGAATGCGCACGCGCAGCGTGTTGGTCGCCGCGTCCCAACGCACATCATTTGCGGCAAGCTTGGTCATGTCCACTTCATAGCGCACCAGCCCCTGCATGATCAGCGTCTTGCGCGCCGTCAGGCCAAAGCGGCTTTGTTCGCTGGTGACAACGGCGGAGTAATTGGCAGCAAACGTCGTCAGTCTGTTCTGTTCACGTATGCCCTGCAGCGTCGCAGAGGCAACGCTTTCAGTGTCAGGACCGGAGCTCCGCATGACCAACCATGTCAGCCCGATCAAGGCCAGTGCGGCCAGGGCAAATCCAATCAATAGACGCTGCATAGCGCCATGATAGCAATTTCGCTGGTCCTGAAAAGCCTTAGCCGGGGATTGGTGGTGGCGGTGGGAAATCCAGTCCGGGCAGCGCGGCACCCGGATGCCCGGCTGTTACACTGGCATAAATGGCATCGCCAATCGGTGAATAAGCAATCAGATAGGCCGCCGGTATGACAGCCAAATTGGCCAGCAGGCCATAGTACCAAGCCGGATGCACTTTGCCCATGCGTCGCTTGTCCCGGATCATCCCAGCCAATATGAACAGCATGCCAGCCAATCCAGCCGCCTCAAAGGCATAGGGAATGAGCAACGGCATCGGCAGCAACCGGCCAAAGCCGGGGCCGATAATCGCCACCATCGCGCAAATATGCAGGCGGCTATGCCAGTCGGTTTGCTTGCGCATGCGAATGGCGGTCCATGCCAGCGCCGCAAAGACGATTGCAGTCAGCGGATTGGCAATCAGGAAATGCTGCGGCATGAAGAAGAAGGGCGTCAAGCCACGCTGGGTAACGTCGATAACGATTGCGAAACCAAGCGCCAGTAACACAGCAATCCAGACCGCCCCGATCCATCCAAGCTTCCGGTGCAAGGATATCGGCCCGCGCGTGGCCAACCAGCTTTGCGTCACAAAAAGCCCAACCCAGGCCATAAAGGCGATACCATGAATATGCACCAGCGGGCGTGCTGCAAAAGTCGAGCGCCCGGCAAGAAACTGCATCGAAAAGCCCGCAATGATTACGAGCGCCATGGCAATTGCCGTGCGGCGAAAAAACACGTCATTGCCGCTGCTATGCGGCATGGATGGTGCGATAACAGCCAAGACTTCCCTCCTTCGTCTTCGACCCGGGCATTGGGCTAGCAGGCACGCCCAAAACCTTCAACTCAAGTCTGTCAGCGACCAGAATTCTTCGGATACTGCCACCCTCCCCCGCCGCTGCAAATCGACAAGATGCGCCAAAACGCTGCGTCCAGCGGCACCCTTTAATCGCGGATCAAGGCCTTTATACATAGCCTCTACCATGTCGGGAATCGGTCGCGGCCCTTTGCGCAGTTCGCGCAAAATCTGCGCCTCTCTTTGCCGCCGGTGGCCAATCATCCCGCGCACCAGCTGGCGTGGTTTTTCGACCGCAGGGCCATGCGCGGGATAATAGATACGGTCGTCCCGGTCATAGAGTTTTTGCAAGCTCGCCATATAGGCGGCCATATCGCCATCAGGCGGACTGACAACGCTGGTCGACCATTTCATCACATGGTCACCCGTAAACAGCGCGCCCGTTTCAACCAGCGCATAGCAGAGATGGTTGCTGGTATGCCCCGGCGTTGCCACCGCCTCTATGGTCCAGCCATCGCCCGACACGTGCTCGCCATCGGTCAGGATGCGGTCTGGTGCATAGTCGGGATCAAAAGCGCTATCAGCGCGTGGCCCGTCATCGTTCAGCGCCAGAGGCGCGCAACCAATGATGGGCGCGCCCGTTGCTGCCTTCAACGGCGCAGCAGCGGGTGAATGATCACGGTGCGTATGGGTGCAAAGGATCGCGGTTACCTTCTGCCCCGCTACCGCGCGCAAGATGGCATCCACATGACCTTCGCCATTCATGTCCTTTGGATCGCCAATGCTAAGCCCGCTGCCTGCAGGTCCAGGATCAATTACTGCCACGTCGCTGCCTGCGCCCACCAGCCAGGTCTGCGTGCCCGTGAAGGTATAGGGTGAGGGATTGGGCGCAAGCACGCGGCGCACCAGCGGCTCATGCCGCTCGGTTTCACCGGCGCGGATGCTGTCGGGCCAATCGCTCATCCGCCATCTATGCGAGACTATGCCGCTGACAGGAAGAAATTTCTTACCGGCTTTTCGCTATCATGACGTTTGCAGCAACGCATGCGATGTTCGTCGAACGGACATGCACAACAAACCATTTAAGGCAGCAGATAGCGACTGGTTTGCAATGGGAGCTGCAACATGACCAGAATTTCAAGGATTTCGAAAGCCTTTGGCACCTCAGCGATGGCGATCGCAATTGCCTGCGCATTACCTGTTACCATGGCGAACGCGCAGGAAGGCACCCAAGCCGCGCAACCCGCAACCGCATCACACCCCTGGGGCATAAATGCGGCAGACATGCAGGCCGATCCCGACGTCCGCTACGGCGTCCTACCCAACGGGATGAAATATGCCATCCGCAAAAATGAAACGCCAAAAGGCGGTGGTGTGGTCCGCTTTCTGATCAATGCTGGCTCGGCTGCGGAAGCCGACAATGAACGCGGCGTTGCCCATTTTCTGGAGCATATGGCGTTTAATGGATCGAAGAATATCCCCGAAGGCGAGCTGGTCAAAAAGCTGGAACGGCTTGGCCTTGCCTTTGGTGCCGATACCAATGCCTCCACCAATTTGGATCAGACGGTCTATATGCTGGACCTGCCAAAGACCGATGCCGAGACGCTGGACGCTGCCCTGTTGATCATGCGCGAGACGGCAAGCGAGCTGACCATTTCACCCGAGGCTGTTGATCGCGAGCGCGGCGTCGTGCTGTCTGAAAAACAGACGCGCAATACACCGGGGCTGCGCCAAATTGAAAATCTGCTGCAAACCGCATTGCCCAAGACCAAATTGGGCTTCCGTATGCCGGT
>CAYVQO010000183.1:0-3242 GCA_964452835.1 uncultured Sphingorhabdus sp.
TCGCCAGCGCGATCGCCAGCATCGAAACAATCTGAACCGGTTTTCTGAACATGCGCGACCCCTGTTGCGAATAGCAACTATCCTGCCGGAAAATCAGCGCGATACAATGGGGTTTTTGCCCCACGGGGCGTATTTTATCGCATGATAAACGCGTTCAGCTTGTTGCCGTCAGGATCGCGGAAATAGCCGGCATAAAAACTGTCGCCACGCGGTCCGGGAGGTCCTTCGCAGCTGCCGCCATTGGCAAGAGCAATCTCATGGAGCCGCTTTACCTGCGCCTCATCCTTTGCTTCCAGTGCGACCATCACGCCATTGCCAACGCTGGCCGCATTGCCATCAAACGGCTTGGTCAGGCCAATGCCTGCGGCACCACCCGGCGTTCCCCATGCAATGAAACTCTCTGATTCCATCATCCGCCCAGTACCCATTTCAGCGGCTATCGCATCATAAAATCTGGCGGCACGGGCAATATCATTGGTGCCCAGAGTAACATAACCGATCATCGAATCGCTCCTCCATTAACTGGAACAATATAAGAACAAAATATCGGCATGTCAACGGCTGCTATGCCACCCGCGCCTCGCCCCATTCGATCCAGCCAAAGGGGCGGGGGGTTTTTGGCATATAATTTTTGTCGGCGTTTGCGATGGTAAAGCCTGCTTTTTCGTAGGCACCTGTGATCGGCCGGGTCAGATGGCAATTGCCACCAATGCGTTTCCAGACAGGCTCAATCCGCCTTTGCCATTTTTGCACGTCCGCATCCGGCGCGCTGCCATGTTCCAGAAACAGCGCCTGGCCGCCGGGACGCAGCACGCGGCGCATTTCATTCAGGACGGCGCGCTGGTCATCGACCGAGCAAAGGGTGAAAGTGATCAGCAGCGTGTCAAAGCTGGCATCGGCAAAAGGCAAGGCTTCACCAACTCCGCCCCTTATGTCTGCTTCCAACCCAATGGCTTGAGCTGCCTCCCGGCTGCGTTCCAGCAGGGCAGGCGAAGGATCAACGCCAGAAAAGCTTTTGATCCGTGACGGATCATAAAAGGCCATGTTTATCCCGCCGCCGCAGCCCAGCTCCAGCACATCGCCGCTGGCTTGTGGCACAATCCGGCTGCGGGCCTTCATGATCTGCGGCTGCGCACAGGCACAACCGATCAGGCGCGGCACCATATGGCGTTCCCACCAGCTTGCGGGACGGGGTTGCCAATTGTTATTGCGTTCCTTCGACAAAATCCAAGACCTCGCTATTTAGCCTTGGTCGCGGCTTTCCGTGCCTCCAACGCATCATAGCGCGGTTTGATCTCTTGGAGAAGCTGGCTCACCATGATCAGCCGGTGGCGCTTGTCCAACCATTCGGGCGGCAGGTTGGCGCTGTCGAGCAAGGCTACCCGAAGCTGCGATTCATAGCCTGAATCATAGCTATAGCCTGCGGTGTAATAACCACTGACTGTTGTGGTCCGCTTGATCGACCGGCGGGCAAGCAGGATGAAGCTGTCCTTGCCTTCCTTTTGCGCATATTGGGCCACAGCCAGAAGCGCCAGCTCGTCCGCCATCGGTCCGCTGCCACTGGTGGTGCCAAAGCGGATGGTGCTGATGTCGCTGCCCTTTTCCTTTGCCTGCGAAAAACCATTTTCCCGACCAAAGAAAATCCCATCCCCTGCCCCGCTAAAACGGGGGACATCAGACAGATATTCGGGTTCGGGCAGCATGGCGCGAATAGCGTCGACATCCAGTTTCAATATATCCCCGGCAATATCCTTGTCCGTTTTTTCGATCAGCGCCGTGACTTCGGCCTGTTCGGCAGGATTTGAAAATTTCAGCTGGCGCAAAAAGTCCAGTCCGACAATTAGATCGGCAACGCGCAACTGATCGGCCCGGTCGAACAGGGCCTCTGCCGGTTGCGTCGCGGTATCGGCGCGCAGTTGAATGGCACCCTGCCAGCGTGCCACCAAATCCTCGATCGATCGACCAAGTTTAACGCGGGCCTCATAATCCGCCATCGCGGATTTTGAGACTTTGCGGCCGGGTTCGGCGACGGGCTTGGTGCCGATATATTCGGCAATGTCTGATTGAGTGGTAGCAATGATCGCGCCGGATTTTTCGACATTGCCCAGCGCCGCCCAGACATAGGCGCGTTGCAGCTGCATCTCGATATCTTCGCGCAGCTGGCTACCGGGCGATTGTGCCCCGCTGATTGTCCAGCCGCCAATGGGCTTTGGATTGATCGTGGAGACATCATCCACGATCCGCGCTGCGCCTTCCATATTGCCGCGCCAAATAAACAGCGGCAGCAGCCCGCGCATCGTATCCGGCTGCCATTTGATCTTCGACACCGAATTTTCCAGCATCGCATCAATATCTTTGTTGAGATTATTCTCGATCCGGTCGAGCCCGCGATCAATGACACTGGCGTGCGGACGCAGCTTGCGCGTTTGTGCGATGATAGCGCGTGCCTCATCCGCTTTGCCTTGCTTTCCCAGAGCATAGGCCCGCAGCATGCTGTTTCCGATGCCAAGACCGCCATTGAACAATATGTCATTGCGAGCGGCACCAATGGAATCGGCTTCATCCAGCGATTGCAGCGCGGCATCATGGGCACCAAGCGCAATCAGATGGCCTGCCCGCGCCTGCAGCAGCTGGGCTCGGCGGTCCCAGGCATCATCGGGGTTAACCGGCAGCGCCAGCACCGCATCGCAGGATGAAAGTCCAACGGCTGGCGCGACACGCACGGCGCGGGTGCTATTCTCCCCTTGCGTGAACAGCGGAATAATTGGCCTGCCGACGACCGAAACCGATTTGGATAGGCAATTGTCGCTATAGGCTTGCCGTTGCCGGCGTTGTTCCTTGCGCGCTTTGCCATCCTTTGGCGGTGGCGTCGCTGCAGCAGCCTTTGGTGCCGGGCCATAATTTTGCGGTGCAGGCGGTGCAGGGGGCGTGGCTCTGACCACAGGCATCGGTGGAGCTGGTGGTGCCAGGTTCACCGGCGGTGCGACCGGTGGCGGCGGCGCAACCGGATTGTCCTGCGCAAAAGCAGATCCCGATTGCACCACCAGCAGCATTGCTGCGGCTATGGCTGAATGCCCAACAACTGTTTTCATGCGACCCCCAATATGCGTGCCGCAGATTTGCTATTTCACGCTGCGCAGGTCAATCCCCTGCAATCTCCAGTCCAGTCCATTTGGCAAGGAAGGCGTAAATCTCCGAATATTCCTCGATGATTTTGTCGGTAGGCTTGCCGCTGCCATGGC
>CAYVQO010000184.1:0-1983 GCA_964452835.1 uncultured Sphingorhabdus sp.
TCAAGGCCGGTCTCGGCATCATCATGTTCGAGGGCACGCTGCTGACGATTCAGGCCTCGGCGACGCGCGTCGCGGAACTCTCGGCCGCCGCCGTCGCGAGTGGCCTGCCAGATGAGGCCGCCCTCGCGCCCATCCTGCGCACCGAGTGGAACAGCCTCTGGCTGATGATCGTGTTGTGCGTCGCGAACATCGTGCTCGCCGTCTGGCGGCCGCGCTTCAGCCGCCGTCGCGCGGCGGATCCAGACTGAACGCCACGAGCGCATCGCTGATCTTCGTGCCCGCCGTCGCGCTGCCGCCCGCGGCGATCGCGACGAACTGCCTGCCGCCCGCAACATAAGTCATCGGCACGGCCATGCCGGGCGCGGGCAGGTCGCCGGCCCACAGTTCACGGCCGGTCTTCACATCGAGCGCGCGCAGCTTCTGGTCCATCGCGGCGCCGATGAAAATGATGCCGCCCGCCGTAACGATCGGCCCGCCGACGTTCGGCGAACCCCAATTCGCCTTCTTCGGAATCGTGACGCCGGCGCGACGGATCTGCCCGAGCGGAATCTGCCAGCGGACCTTGCCGGTCGCGAGATCCAGCGCCGTCAGCGTGCCCCACGGCGTCGGCGTGCACGGAATGCCGAGCGGCGACACGAACAGCTCGCCTTCGATGCGGTACGGCGTGCCCTGCAGTGGTCGCGTCAGGTAATCCTTGCCGGGGATCGCGTCTTCCTTCGCCGGATCCTGCTTGCGGATCACGCGCAGCACGGTCGCGAGGTTCTCGGCCTTGATGATCAGCAGGTTGCTGGCGGGGTCATAGGCCGCGCCGCCCCAGTTGCCGCCACCGAGCGCCGACGGGAACAGCAGCGAGCCGCGCACCGACGGTGGCGTGTACATGCCTTCGTAGCGCAGTTCGTCGAAGCGGCGCTGGCAGGCCGCGCGATCGATCGGCGTCAGGCCGAACAGTTCATCGCGGCGCATCGTCTGGCGCGCGAACGCCGCCATGCCCTGCGGCACCGGCTGCGTCGCCGCGGCGTTCTCGCCGGGTACGTCCGACTTCGGCACCGGCATGTCGACGATCGGCCACAGCGGCTTGCCCGTCTCGCGCTCGAAACCGAACAGCCAGCCCATCTTGGTCTGCAGCAACGCCGCCGGCACGGTGCGGCCATCGCGGCGGATGTCGACCAGCAGCGGATGACCGACGAGGTCGTAGTCGAACAGGTCATGGCGCACGCTCTGGAACGACCACTTCACGGCGCCCGTGTCGCCGTCGAGCGCGACGATCGCGTTCGCGAGCGGGATATCGAACTGCCGGCCACCGCCGTAGTAGTCGGTCGACGGACTCGTCGTCGGCAGGAACACCAGGCGCCGCACCGGATCGACGCTGATCGTCGACCAGACGTTGGCCGCGCCCGACACGGCGCGCTTGTCGGCCGGGATCGGGTTGAACTCCCAGCGCAGCTCGCCGCTGCGCGCATCGAAGGCGCGCACGATGCCGTCGCGCGCGTTCGCGATGCCATCGTTGACCGCCGTGCCCGAGATCACGAGATCGCCGAGCATGACCGGCGGCGAACCGGCAGCGCCGCCGAAGCCTTCGCCATGATTCTCGTAGTCGTTGTGCGAGACGAAGCCGGCATGGCCGCGCGCCGCGCCGAAGCTGCCGCACAGCCGACCGGTGTTGGCGTCGAGCGCATAGATGCGGCCGCTGTCGCCGTGCGTGAAGATGCGGCGCGCGCAGGCGGCAGGCTTGCCGCCCGGGCCGGTGGCGGCCGAGGCGTCCTCCCAGTACGCGACGCCGCGGCAGCGCACGCCCATGCGTGGCGCGTTCGTGACGGGCTTGCCGGTCGCCGGATCCGCCGCGCGCGCGTCGAACACCCAGCGCTCGCGCCCGGTCGCCGGATCGAGCGCGAACACGCGGCCGAACGGCGTGCAGTAGTACAGCGTGTCGTTGACGTGGATCGGCGTCGCCTGGAACGCCGTGCCCTTCGGCGACGGCGCATC
>CAYVQO010000184.1:2083-3226 GCA_964452835.1 uncultured Sphingorhabdus sp.
CGTTGACGTGGATCGGCGTCGCCTGGAACGCCGTGCCCTTCGGCGACGGCGCATCGACGAAATCGCCGGAGCGGTGCGTCCAGGCGACGCGCAGCCGCTTGACGTTGCCGGCGTTGATGTCGCGCAGCGGCGAGAACTGGCTGCCGCCCGCGTCGCGGCCGAAGTGTGGCCAGTCGGCCGGCGCCGGTTCGCCGGCACGCGCAACCGGCAGCACCAGCAACGCAACACCGAGGACGCGCACCGCGGTGCCGAGCATGCGATGCGCCATCACCTGCCGCAGACGGGCTTGCAGCGGCATCGGCGGCTCAGCCCGCCGCCGGACTCAGCGCGCTCTGCACCTCGTCGAGGAAACGCTTGCGCTCGCGCGCGAGGCGTTCCTTGACGGCGGCGGTCGGCTGGTAGGCATCGAGCAGCTCGCCGCTCGCGATGCCCTTCTCGGCCAGCACCGACTCCAGCACGATCTGCCGGTCACGCAGCACCCACAGCTCCTTCGCGAGCGTCAGCGCGAGTTGCGCGATCGGATCGTGGCGCACGGCATTGTCGTGCGGCAGCAGGTGCCGCGTTTCGATCTGGCTCATTCGGACTGACTCATTCGGGCTTGTGGCCGTAGACGAACCATGGGTACTTCGCGCCGCGGAAGCCTTCCGAGCGCACGTTGACGAAGCCGGCATCGCGCGCCGCGGCGCCGAGGTCGAGACGCGCGGCTTCGCGCCAGAACGGCTCGCCGCCATTGACGGCCTGGTACTCCGCCCAGAACTCGCCGATGCGGTCGAGCGCGGCATAGCGCGTGACGTCGGTGAACAGCACGTCGCCGCCCGGACGCAGCAGCCGGAACGCCTCGCGCAGCTGCGCGCGCGTGATCTCGGCCGGGATCTCGTGCATGACGATGTACGACGTCACGAGATCGAAGCTCGCGGCGTCGAGACCGGTGTCCTCACCCGCGACCTGCAGCAGCCGCCAGTGCCAGCCGTGCTCATTGGCGACGCGCTGCGCCTGCTCGAGCATCCGCATCGAAAGGTCGCAGCCCCAGATCTCCGCCTGCGGGAAGGTCTTCGCCAGCTGCATCGTGTAGTGCGCGCTGCTGGTGCCGATCTCGAAGATGCGGCGGTAATCCTGGCGCGGCAGCACCGACAGGATCTCGCG
>CAYVQO010000185.1:0-3201 GCA_964452835.1 uncultured Sphingorhabdus sp.
AAGAAGGGAAGAAGAAATAAGCCATGGCTAAACTGTCTCTCTTTGAAAAGCGCCGTCAGCGCGTCCGTTCCAAGCTGCGTTCGCAGGTGGCCGGTCGTCCGCGCCTCTCCGTGCACCGCACTGGCCAGCACATTTATGCTCAGATCATTGACGACTCGAAGGGCGTAACCGTCGCTTCGGCCTCAACCAATGACAAGGGTGTGAAGGTTAAGAATGGCGGCAATATTGCGGCTGCCACTGAAGTCGGCAAGCGCGTTGCTGAAGCTGCAAAAAAGGCTGGCGTGAAAAGCGTTGTCTTCGACCGTGGTGGTTTCCTGTTTCATGGCCGCGTCAAGGCGCTGGCCGATGCTGCCCGTGAAGGCGGGCTGGAGTTCTGATGATGGCTGACGAAAATACAATAACTGAAGACGTCGTCGTTGACGCAGCTCCGGCTGAGGGCGAAGCCGAAGGCCGTCGTGGCCGCGGTGGCCGTGGACGCGGTGAAGGTGGTGGCCGTGGCCGCCGCGAAGACCGCAAGCCGCGCGAGGAAAAGGAAGATGATGGTACCATCGAAAAACTGGTCCACATCAACCGCGTTTCCAAAACCGTAAAGGGCGGTAAGCGCTTCGGTTTTGCAGCACTTGTTGTGGTTGGCGACGGTCAAGGCCGCGTCGGCTTTGGCCATGGCAAGGCCCGCGAAGTGCCGGAAGCGATCAACAAGGCGACTGCCGCTGCCAAGAAGAAAATGGTGCGCGTTCCGTTGAAAGACGGCCGCACACTGCATCATGACGGCACGGGTCGTTTTGGCGCGGGCAAGGTCTATGTCCGTTCGGCACCTGCTGGTACGGGTATCATCGCCGGTGGTCCAATGCGCGCTGTGTTTGAAAGCCTGGGCGTTGCTGACGTTGTGACCAAGTCAATTGGTACCTCGAACCCCTATAACATGATCCGGGCGACCTTTGCGGCGCTTACCGATCAGACGTCACCAAAATCGGTGGCGCAGCGTCGTGGCAAGAAAATCGCCGACCTTCTGGGCCGCGGTGGCAGCAAGACTGCCGAAGCCGACGCCGAAGCGATTGCGGAGTAATCTAAAATGGCAAAGATCAAAATCAAGCAGACCGGTTCGCCGATCCGCCGCCCCGCCGTTCAGCGCGCGACGCTGAAAGGGCTGGGCCTCGACAAGATGCACCGGGTTGTCGAACTGGAAGATACCCCTGAAGTGCGTGGCATGATCCGTGCCGTGCGGCATATGGTCGAAGTCGTCGACTAAAAATGATCAGCGCGATTAAAAGCGAAAGCGAGTGCAAGATATGAAACTGAATGACATCCGTGACAATGAAGGTGCACGTCACCGCAAGATGCGGGTTGGCCGTGGCATCGGCTCGGGCAAGGGCAAGACCAGCGGGCGCGGCCAAAAGGGCCAGACCAGCCGGTCGGGCGTAGCCATCAATGGCTTTGAAGGCGGCCAGATGCCCCTTCACATGCGCATTCCAAAGCGCGGCTTCAACAATATCTTTGCCAAGGACTATGCCGAGGTGAATCTGGGCATGATCCAGAAGTTCATCGACGCGAAAAAGCTCGACATCAAAAACACCATTGATCAGGCCGCTCTGAAGGCTGCTGGCCTGTCGCGTGGGGGCAAAGACGGCGTCCGCATTCTCGCCAAAGGCACATTGACCGCAAAGATCAACGTCGCGGTCGCTGGTGCATCCAAAGCAGCGGTTGAAGCCATTGAAAAGGCTGGCGGAAAGGTAGAAATCCTGACCGTGAAGCCTGCGGCTGAAAAGGCGGCTGAGAAAAAAGGCACTGCCAAAAAGGCAAAGTGATAATGTGCTAGGCACTTGTCTAACGAGCCCCGCGACCCGATATGGGTTTGCGGGGCTTGGTGTTTCAAAGCAACTGGAACGCCAGGCAAAATATTCGGGGTAGATTGCGTGCTGCCAAGGCGCTAGCGCCGCAATCGGGTTATCTAAGGAAAGCAAATTTCATGGCATCGAGAGCCGATAAGCTGGCATCGAATATCAATTTTTCGAAATTCGGGCAGGCAGACGATCTTAAGAAGCGCATCTGGTTTACCATTGGTGCGCTGATCATTTTCCGTTTGCTCAGCTTTGTGCCGCTGCCCGGCGTTGATCCGGTTGCGCAGGCGCTGTTGTACCAAAATAATGCAGCAGGCGGTGTGCTTGATATTTTCAACACCTTCTCCGGCGGTTCGCTGGAACGCATGAGCCTGATTGCGCTCGGTGTGATGCCCTATATCACGGCCTCTATCGTCGTGCAGCTGGCGGCTTCGCTGTCGCCGACGCTGGCCGCGATCAAGAAAGAGGGTGAAAGCGGGCGCAAAAAGCTGAACCAATATACCCGCTATGGCACGGTTTTCCTGACTGCATTGCAGGGTTATTTCCTTGCTGCTGGCCTTGAGTCTCTAGCTGCTGCCAATGGCATCCGTGCCGTAGTCGAACCCGGTATGATGTTCCGTATCGTTGCCACAATCAGCCTGATCGGAGGTACGCTGTTCCTGATGTGGCTGGGTGAACAAATCACCTCACGTGGCATTGGCAATGGTATTTCGTTGATCATCATGGCCGGTATCGTCGCACAAATTCCGCGACTGGTGGCTGGGCTGCTGGAAGGCGGACGTACCGGCTCGATTGATCCCATAGTGATTGCCGGTTTTGTTGCGATGTTTGTCGCGCTCACATTGCTAATTTGTTATGTTGAACGGGCGCAGCGAAGGGTGCTGATTCAATATCCAAAGCGCGCAACGCAGCGTGGCATGATGCAGGCTGATCGCAGCCACCTGCCGCTGAAGCTGAACACGGCTGGCGTCATTCCGCCGATCTTTGCCTCATCGCTGCTGCTGCTTCCGACCACAATTGTGCAGCTCGGCGGTGCGCCGGTTGGTGACAGTGCCGCAGGCGACTGGACCCAGTGGCTGCTGCAAATGCTGCAACATGGTCAGCCGGTCTATCTGGCGCTCTATGGTATCGGAATTATCTTTTTCTGCTTCTTCTACACGGCAGTGGTATTCAACCCGGAAGAAACGGCTGAAAATCTGAAGAAAGCCGGCGGTTTTATCCCAGGCATCCGTCCAGGCAAGAATACCGAGGAATATCTGGATTATGTGCTGACCCGCATCACGGTGATTGGGGCAGCCTATATCACCCTGGTCTGCTTGTTGCCGGATTATATGATCGGGCTGACTGGGCAGCAGCAATTCTT
>CAYVQO010000186.1:0-3173 GCA_964452835.1 uncultured Sphingorhabdus sp.
TGGCAGGAAGGCCATACCGCCCATGCCGACCGAGAAGACGCGATGAAAGAGACTTTGCGCGCACTCGAAATGTACAGGCAGGTCGCGGAAGATGATTGCGCCATGCCGGTGGTAGTCGGCGAAAAGCCTGAAAATGAACGCTTTCCCGGCGCTGTCGCCACCTATTCGATCGAAGCGATGATGCAGGATGGCAAGGCACTGCAAGCCGGCACCTCACACTATCTGGGCACGGGTTTCGCTGAGGCCGCCGGGATCAAATATCAGGATAAGGATGGTGGCCAGCAATATGCGCACACCACCAGCTGGGGGGTTTCGACGCGCATGATCGGCGGCGTCATCATGACGCATGGCGATGATGATGGATTGCGCTGCCCGCCCAAAATTGCACCTTGGCAGATTGTGATTGTGCCGATGCTGCGCGACGATGATGGCGATGCAGCGGTCCTGGATTATTGCCGTGCGTTGTGGCGGGAGCTGGGCGGTTTGTCAGCCTTTGGTGAGCCGGTCCGTGTGTTGCTCGATACCAAAGCGGCGAAGGCTGCGAACAAACGTTGGGCTTGGGTGAAAAAAGGCGCGCCGATCATTGTCGAGGTTGGCCCGCGCGATGTTGCTGAAGGCAAGGCCGCCGTGCTGCGTCGTGACCGGCTTTATAAAGATGATGGCAAGCTGGCGACGGCGTTTACCCAAAAAGAAGATTTTGTTGCAGCGGCAGCAACGCTTCTGGACGAGATTCAGACCGGGTTGTACGCAGAAGCCAAGGCCAGGCTGGAAGCCAACATCGCCCGCGATGTCAATGATCTTGCTGCACATTTTAAGGGCGACGAAGCAAAGTTTGCGGGCTGGGTAGAGGTTCAATGGGCGCGGCCCACCGGTGCAGCACTCGACAAGATTGTCGAGCAGCTCAAGGCGCTAAAGCTAACCATGCGCAACGCGCCGCTGGATGCTGCGCCAGTCGATGGTCCTTGCTTCTTCACAGGCGAACCTGCGGTCGAACGGATTCTGATCGGGCGGACATATTGAGTTGGCCCACAAGCCGAAACCGCGCCAGCCTGGCCTGCCTAGCGCAGCGCAGATCCTTGAATTTATCGAACAATCAGCTGAACCTGCCGGAAAGCGTGAAATTGCGCGGGCATTCGGGCTGAAAGGCAATGAGAAGATCGCACTAAAATCGTTGCTTAAGGATATGGCCGATGAAGGGCTGATCGACGGGCGCAAGACCGCTTTTCATAAAATGGGCGGGGTGCCGCGGGTCACTGTGCTGAAAATCGTTGATGTTGACGGAAACCAACCCGTTGCAGTGCCGGAAAGATGGGAGACAGAGGGAATTCCCGTGCCCAAGCTGCGCGTTGTTGAGCGCGGGAAGCGCGGTGCGCTGGGCATAGGCGACCGGATATTGGCGCGGACCGAGGAAAAAGGGACTGGTTGGCTGGCCCACCCGATGAAGAAACTCGCCAAGGCCAGCGAGCAGATTATGGGCGTGGTCGAGGATGGCGGTAATGGCCGTTACTGGTTGAAATCCATCGATAAAAAGGCGCGTTTTGACACGCCTCTGTTTGAAATTGGTGAAGCACGACCCGGGGATCTTGTCCTGGCCGAACTGGGCGGACGGGCAGGGCAGAAGAAAGCACGGGTTTCTGAAGTTTTGGGTGATCCCTTTGCGCCAAAAAGTTTCAGTCTGATCGCCATCCACAAATATGGCATCCCCTTTGACATGCCAGAGGAGGCTGAAGCAGAGGCGTTACAGGTCAGCAAGCTGCCAGTAACGCCGGATGGCCGGGAAGATTTGCGCCATTTGCCCATCATTGCCATCGATCCCCGCGATGCCCGTGATTTTGATGATGCGATTTGGGCAGAGCCAAATGATAGCAATGGTTTCAATGCTATAGTGGCCATAGCTGATGTAAGCTATTATGTGCGACCGGGCAGTGCACTCGACCGGGAGGCGGCAAAGCGGGGGAACAGCGTTTATTTCCCGGACCGTGTGGTGCCGATGCTGCCGCATGCGCTCTCTTCGGACAAATGCTCGCTACGTGCTGGAGAAGACCGGGCCGTGTTGGCGTGCCATTTGGTAATCGATAGCAAGGGGCAAGTGACGTCATGGCGTTTTGTTCGTGCAGTTGCCCGGATTTCAGCCAATATTCCCTATCCCGATGCGCAGGCGATCATCGATAATGATGTGCCCGACGCGCATTTGGGCCCGCTCAAAAATCTCTGGGCCTGCTGGAAACTTCTTAAGACGGCACGCGATCGGCGCAATCCGCTTGCCATTGATGTGCCCGAACGGCGCATCACACTCGACGAGAATGGCCGCGTGACTGGCGTTGCTGTCCGCGAGCATCTGGATGCGCATCAGGTGGTGGAAGATTTCATGATCGCGGCCAATGTCGCGGCAGCCAAGGCGCTGGAGCAGGTGAAATCGCCGCTTGTGTACCGCGTGCATGAGGAGCCGAGCCGGGAGAAGCTGGTTGCGCTTAAGGACTATCTGAAGACTTTCGATCTGGAATTTGCACTGGGTCAGGTGATCCGGCCTGCGACCTTTAACGCCATCCTCGACAAAATGGGCGCGCATCCAGACGCCGATGAAATCCGGCCGCAGATCATGGAGGCAGTTTTGCGGAGCCAGACACAGGCCTATTATACCCCGCAAAATGCTGGGCATTTCGGGCTTGCGCTCGGCAGCTACGCCCATTTCACCTCTCCTATCCGCCGCTATGCCGATCTGATTGTGCACCGCGCTCTGGTCAGCGGCTATGGACTGGAGGTGAAGGCGGGTGACCAGACAGGCCTGAGTCAAAAGGACTTTGAGCGGCTTGATGTGACCTCTGAAATGATCAGCCGTGCGGAGCGGCGCGCCATGGAGGCGGAGCGCGAGACGGTTGATCGCTATGTCGCCGCCTATCTCGCCGCGCATGTCGGCGAAATTGTCGATGCCCGGATAACAGGCGTGCAGAATTTCGGTTTCTTTGCAACGGTGGACGCGATTGGCGGCGATGGTCTGGTTCCGGTCTCAACCTTAGGTGCGGAGCGGTTCCTTCACGATGAAGCAAGGCAGGCTCTGGTTGGTGAGGATAGCGGCGATGAATATAGGCCCGGCATGCGGCTGAAATTGCGGCTTGCGGAAGCCAACCCCGTTTCAGGCGCGCTGCGCTTTGAATTGCCGGAAGGCAGCTATG
>CAYVQO010000187.1:0-3101 GCA_964452835.1 uncultured Sphingorhabdus sp.
CCGCCGCCAGCAGATCATAGGGATCAACCCCGGCAGAACGCATTTCCTCATGCGCGCGCTTGTAGGTGACCGGCTCGGCGATCCCCAGCCGTTTGCGCGCACCCACTAGAGGCTCGCGCAGCAGAGCGACGATATCCTCATGGACGATATTCTTCGCGGCGTTGCCGATCTTGTGGCCTTCGCGGATCGCCGACATGATCGACGCCTTGGGAGCGACGCGGCGCTTCAGTTCGAAGCCACCGGCATAGGCAATGAAGCCGACGCCGAGATTCCTGTTCTGCGCATAGGTGAAGGCCAGCACGCATTGTTCGCCCAGCGCATCGCGGCCATAGCCGGTCAGCACATGCAGCATGTCATGCGTGTCGCGCAGGCGGTCGCCATAACGGTCAATGCCGTCATTGAAGCGCTTTCCGCTGGCTTCAAAGCGGCCATATTCCGCTTCCAGACCGGCAGCGGTCAGCCCTTCTCGCTCCATGAAATCGACATAAGCGCGGCCCACGGTTCCGGTAGGCAGCTTCTTGATCGTGTCATGATCGTCCAGAATGTCGATCAGTCGCTGGCTGGTGCCGAGGATCTGCTGCCCCTTTTCGCTAAACCAGAATTTCTTCGCGATCCGGCGAAATGCGCCGCCGCGCAACGCAGCGATAATGTGAAAAACCTGTTCGGTATCTTCCTTGTCCGCAATCAGCTTGCGGAAATGGTGCCACGCCTTCAGCGGGCGGAATTCATTGCCCGGGCGGTCGGGGTGATGGAATGGGATGGTCGTGTTGATGCTCTGGGTTGTCATGGGAGAACCTTTACAACTGATTCGCTTTCGCGTTCCTTACCTACATTGATGTTAATAACAGGTTGATCGAGAGCTTTCAATAAGCTTTTTGCAAGGCTAGGTGATGCTGATGAAGGACCATCACTCCATACCCTATGCAGCACTCCCGGCCTATGATGAGGCAACGCAAATTGCCCGGGCTACGGCCTTTTCCGCACAATTGAAGACGCGTCGCACTTGCCGTCATTTCAGCGACCGGCCCGTGCACCGTGCCGTGATAGAGCAGGCGCTGCTCGCCGCTGGAAGCGCGCCGAGCGGGGCGAATCATCAGCCTTGGCATTTTGCGGTCATCGGCTCTGCAGAAAAGAAGCGTGCATTGCGCACAGCGGCGGAAGCCGAAGAGCGTGCCTTTTATGACGGCAAGGCGAGCCAAGAGTGGCTTGAGGCGCTCGCGCCGCTCGGCACCGATGCCGACAAGCCCTATTTGGAAACCGCTGCTTGGCTGATTGTCATTTTTGCGCAGCGGCGTGGCGGGATGAATCCCGGCGACGACAAACAGAATTATTATGTAAACGAAAGCGTCGGCATTGCCACCGGCTTCCTGATTGCCGCTCTACACGATGCGGGTCTGGCAACACTGACGCATACGCCCAACCCGATGACGTTCCTTAATCAATTGTGCAATCGACCGGCGAAGGAGAAGCCGGTAATGATCCTGGTGGTTGGTCACCCCGCCGCCAACGCGACTGTCCCCGCTCACGCGTCAATCAAGAAGCCGCTGGACCAGATTTCAACCTGGCTGTAGTAGTCGCGCAATACAGGGAGGATTAGCATGACCGAATCGGCGGCCTTGACGCGCCACATCACGTTGGACGCGCTACGCGGTTTTGCGGTGATGGGGATATTGGCAATGAACATCATTGTCTTTGCCTTGCCTGAAATGGCCTATATCAGCCCAGCGTTCGATGGTCCGCCAGCGACGGCGGACATTGTCAGTTGGCTTCTTTCCTTCATCATTTTCGACGGGAAAATGCGCGGCCTGTTTTCGCTGCTCTTTGGCGCATCGATGCTATTGATTATCGAACGTGCCCGGGCGAAGGGCGAAAGTCCCAAAACTGTTCATTTCCGTCGCATGGGTTGGCTCGCGCTTTTTGGTCTGGCGCATTTTCTGTTCATCTGGTGGGGCGACATATTGTTTCTTTACGCAACTGTCGGGTGCGTCGCCTATCTATTCCGCGACGTGGAAGCGCGGGGCCTGATCAAAATGGCGCTTGTCATCTATACCATTGGTTTCCTGCTGATGTCGGCGTTCACTGGCATAACGATGCTACTCCAAATGGCTGCTTCTTTGCCGGATGCCGACCCTGAAATGGTCAAATCATACAGAGAAATGCTTGCCGGTTTTTCAACAGCTCCAGCCGAAACTGAGGCCTATCGCAGTGGCTACTGGGATATTGTTCAATATCGGGCGACCGAAAAATGGGCGCAGCCGCTAACCATGGTTCTGCAGAATATCTGTGAAACGCTGCCTTTCATGATGATTGGAATGGCGCTGTACAAAAATGGCTTTTTGACGGGCCAGTGGCAGGCAGAACGCTATCGCAAATGGGCGCTAATGGGCATTGGAATCGGCGGGCTGTGCTTTGCGTTGTTTGCGGCTTGGGCAATATCGTCCAGCTTTGACATGTTGATTATGCTCAACATCGCCATTGCCTGGACATATCCCGCTCGCCTGCTGATGATTGTTGGATATGCAGCAGCGCTAATCCTGCTGATCCGTGCTTTTCCCAGCAGCGTGTTTGTTGCCCGTGTCGCGGCCGCAGGGCGCGCAGCCTTTACCAATTATCTGGGAACCAGCATCCTTATGACGACGATCTTCTATGGCTATGGTCTGGGGCTTTTTGGGCAAGTTAGCAGGCCGATGTTGTGGCTTTATGTCGTCGGCGCTTGGGGGATCATGCTGCTATGGTCCAAACCATGGCTCGATCGCTTTCATTATGGCCCGCTGGAGTGGCTGTGGCGAAGCCTTGCTCGCTGGCAACAGCAGCCCTTCAGCAAATAGGCAGAGTCCTTTCCCATTAATGCTATTGCAACCAATTCGCATTAACGCTATCAATCGAATCGATGATAGTCTGTGTCTGCAATGCCATCCGGGAAAAAGAACTGCGTGAAGCGGCTCGGTCCGGTCATGAGCGTCCGAGTGACGTCTATGCGCGCATGGGATGCAAGCCCAAATGCGGACAATGCCTTCCGTTTGCGCGAGACATTATCAATTTGAAAGCTGCAAGCGCTTAGCAATAGCGCGGCAAATTTTTTCGAAAAATCAAGCTTTTCT
>CAYVQO010000188.1:0-3092 GCA_964452835.1 uncultured Sphingorhabdus sp.
ATCCGCGAAACGCGGCGGCGGATGGAAGAAATCGGCTTCACCGAATTTTCGACGCCGATTCTGACTGCGTCTTCGCCCGAAGGTGCGCGCGACTTCCTCGTCCCCAGCCGCATTCACCAGGGCAAGTTCTTCGCGCTGCCACAGGCTCCGCAACAATATAAGCAGCTGCTGATGGTTGCCGGTTTCGACCGCTACTTCCAGATCGCCCCCTGCTTCCGCGACGAAGACCCGCGTGCGGACCGGCTGCCGGGTGAATTCTACCAGCTCGACCTGGAGATGAGCTTCGTCACGCAGGAAGAGGTGTGGGATACGATGGAGCCGGTGATGGCCGGCATCTTTGAATCCTTCGCCAATGGCCGCAAGGTGACCCCCGCAGGCGAATTCCCGCGCATTCCCTTTGCCAAGGCGATGCTCGATTATGGCACTGACAAGCCTGATCTCAGGAACCCGCTGATTATCAAGGATGTTACAAGCCACTTCGAAAAATCCGGCTTTGGCCTGTTTGAAAAAATCGTCGGGTCGGGCGGTGTTGTCCGTGCCATCCCCGCGCCCGCCACGGCGGAAAAGAGCCGCAAATTCTTTGACGACATGAATGAATGGGCGCGCAGCGAGGGCCATGCGGGCCTAGGCTATGTCACCCGCAAGGGCGGCGAATTCGGTGGCCCCATCGCCAAAAACCATGGCGAAGAGGGCATGCAGGCGCTTTACGACGCCATTGGCCTTGGACCCGATGATGGCTGTTTCTTTGCGGCGGGTAAGGAAGAACAGGCGGCCAAGCTTGCTGGCGCGGCGCGCACCCGCTGCGGCGAACAGCTCGAACTGATCGAACAAGACGCCTTCCGCTTCTGCTGGATCATCGACTTCCCCTTTTATGAATGGGACGAGGAAGAGAAGAAGCTGGACTTTGCCCACAACCCCTTCAGCATGCCTCAGGGCGGGCTGGAGGCGCTCAACACGCAAGACCCGCTGACGATCAAAGCCTATCAGTACGACATGGTCTGCAACGGCTACGAACTCGCATCGGGTTCGATCCGCAACCAATATCCCGAACTGATGGTCAAGGCCTTCGAACTGACCGGGTTAACTCAGGCTGATGTCGAGGCACGTTTCGGCGGCATGTACCGCGCCTTCCAATATGGCGCGCCGCCGCATGGCGGGATGGCGGCGGGTGTCGACCGCATGGTGATGCTGCTCTGCGGCGTGCAAAATCTGCGCGAGATCACATTGTTCCCGATGAACCAGCGCGCCGAAGACCTGCTGATGGGCGCCCCTTCGCAAGCTGAAAACAAGCAGTTGCGCGAGCTTGGCTTGCGCGTGGTTGAACAGCCGCTTAAGTCCTGATTAATGCCGTTCCCATTTTAGAAGTGTCTTGGTAGATATTCTACAAATGAAGGGGGCACTATGGGTAACATTCAGAAAGCTGCGTTTACGATAGCCCTAGTCGCGTTTTACGGCGGTACGGCGTCGGCTGAAAGCTTGACCGTTTCCGGCTGGTACGCTGCAGAAAATCGTGATGTCGCTATGCTGCAAAGCGTGGGAGTGGACCGTTTTGATGGCGACCATGGTCCGCAGCTGGTGTCGGCCCTCGAAATTGCGCTCGGCCAAAAGCCTGATCGCAACGGTGATCCCTATTTCACAATCCGATCACGCTACGGTAAGGCGGACGGCATGGTCTATGGATCGATGCGGGTACGAGTCGATCTGCAAGAGTTCACGCGTAAAGCGAAACGTTGCGCGGCTGATACCAGCTCAAAAAAGTGCAAGGATAAAGAAAAGATCGAAGTCGATATCTATTGCACGCGCCGGATAGTAACAGCGACGGCCAACATTAAGGTGACGCGATTGTCCGATGACAGGCTGATCTATAATCGGTCGTTGCCAGGCAGAAATGAGACTGAAAATTGCGATGGTGATCCCCGCCCGCAGCCAGTCGAGTCGGTCATGGTAAATATCGCCCGCTCAATTGCCAATGATTTTGCAAGGGAAGTGACGCCCTATGGCAGCACGGAGAAAATTCGAATTCGCGAATCGCGAAAGGGCCTGAGCAAGGCAGATGACGCCCAGATGAAATCGCTGATTGCCGCGACAAAGAGCAATGAGGGCGCAGCTTGCGCAGGTTGGCGGGAAATGGAGCAACGCGGGATCGGGCACTCGACGCTAAAGTTTAATCTTGGGCTATGTGCTGAGTCCGAGGGGCAGCTTGATATGGCTTTGGGCTATTACCGCCCCTTGCTGGTTGCTTCGCAAAATACTGCGGATGTGGCTGAGAGCATCAAAAGGGTGGAACGGCGCATGGCAGGCGAAGAAGATCATCGTGAGCGAAGCGCGCTGCCGCCAGCAAAGCCCTAAGCCCATGGCCGCGATTGACCTTTCCGATTTTGAAGTCGGCAGGAAATATGCAGGTGATTATGACGCCGTTCTGGCCGATCTGCAGGACAAGCTCTCGGAATTGCAGGCGCTGCACATCATTCATGGCTGCCGTACACTGATAGTTTTTGAAGGCTGGGATGCTGCGGGCAAGGGCGGAGCGATTAAGCGGCTGACGGCGAACTGGGACCCGCGCTATTTTGATGTCTATCCCGTGTCGGCTCCAACGGCTGAGGAGAAGGACAAACATTTCCTCTGGCGTTTCTGGAAAAGGCTGCCGGGCAAGTCGGAAATTCATATCTGGGACCGTAGCCATTATGGCCGGGTGCTGGTGGAACGGGTGGAGGGATTTTGTACGCCGGCGGACTGGCGGCGCGGCTTTGATGAGATCAACGAATTTGAGCAACGCCAGGCCGAAATCGGCACGCGGATCATAAAGATATTCCTGCATGTGACACAGGACACGCAGGAAAAGGTGCTCAGGGAGCGGCTTGAAGACCCGTCGAAGCAGTGGAAAGTGACGGCGGAGGATTTCCGCAATTTAGGCAAGCGCGACGCCTATCTAGAGGCAATGGCCGAAATGTTCGAACGCACCAATAGCCCGCATGCGCCCTGGACGGTGATTGACGGCAACAACCAGAAAGCGGCCCGCATCGCCGTGCTGCGCCATATTGTCGCGCAGCTGGAAGCGCATGTTCCGGCGGAGTTTCCAGCGCTGGATCCGG
>CAYVQO010000189.1:0-3083 GCA_964452835.1 uncultured Sphingorhabdus sp.
GAGGACAGGGTGAGGTTGGCACTTCCGACAAAGTCCAGCACTTCGAAACCGCTGATCGAGGCGACCATTCCTGATGTGCTGACCCGCAATGTATCAGTGCCGTTGCCACCAATAAGGGTGTTGCTGCCAGCGCCGCCATCGATCAGATCATTGCCGTCACCGCCATATAGCCTGTTATCGCCAGTCGTGCCGAAAAGCGTGTCATCAAAAGCCGAACCGATGATGTCTTCAAATCCGCTGATTGTATCGAGCCCTGCGCCAAAGGTATTTTGTTGTGTGGTCGCAGAAAGATCAACCGTGACACCGGTGGCGGCATTCGCATAGCTAAGCGTGTCAATGCCAAGGCCGCCGTTCAGCGTATCATTGCCGTCGCCGCCGTCGATCATGTCATCGCCACCCGCACCCATCACGATGTCATCGCCTGCACCAGTGCTGACGAAATCGTCACCATCGCCGACGGTTATGCTGTCGTTGAAGCCACCGGTGGTGATGGTGAAGTCTTCGATTCCGCTGAAATCGACCGTGAAGGCGGCAGTGCCCTGCCAGATACGGCCTTGATAGCCGACAGCGAGCAAGCCGTTGAGGCTGCCGTTGTCGGTGAAAACGCCCTGCGTCGCACCCGAATAATCGATGATCAGCCGGTCGCGGTCGGCGCCGGCGTTGACGGTATCAAAACCCCGGGCAACCGTGACCGTATCCGTACCGGAACCGGTGTTGATCGTTTCGTTGGCTGCTACATCGCCTCGCGTCACAACCGTGTCGTTGCCGCTGCCGGTGTTCAGTGTGCCCAGATATTCGAAGTTGCTGAAGGTCGCGCTGACACCGGTCTGCAAATTAATGCTGATCGCTGATGTGCTGCTGCCCAGATTTGCCGAGAAGCCATCGGTGCCGGTCCCGCCATCGCCGCTGTCATTTCCCGATCCAAAATTGGCGAAGTCATCACCGCCACCCAGATTGATGACATCGTCACCATCGCCGACGGTTATGCTGTCGTTGAAGCCACCGGTGGTGATGGTGAAGTCTTCGATTCCGCTGAAATCGACCGTGAAGGCGGCAGTGCCCTGCCAGATACGGCCTTGATAGCCGACAGCGAGCAAGCCGTTGAGGCTGCCGTTGTCGGTGAAAACGCCCTGCGTCGCACCCGAATAATCGATGATCAGCCGGTCGCGGTCGGCGCCGGCGTTGACGGTATCAAAACCCCGGGCAACCGTGACCGTATCCGTACCGGAACCGGTGTTGATCGTTTCGTTGGCTGCTACATCGCCTCGCGTCACAACCGTGTCGTTGCCGCTGCCGGTGTTCAGTGTGCCCAGATATTCGAAGTTGCTGAAGTTCGCATTGCCGCCGGTCTGCAGATTTATGCTGATTGCGCCAGTCGCGGCGGCCATGTTGGCAGAGAAGCCGTCGGTTCCGGTGCCGCCATCGCCGCTGTCATTGCCCGCACCGAAATTGGCAAAGTCATCGCCGCCGCCCAGATTGATGACATCGTCACCATCGCCGACGGTGATATTGTCGTTGAAGCCGCCGCTGGTGATGGTAAAATCCTCAATGCCGCTGAAATCAACGGTGAAGGCGGCGGTGCCCTGCCAGATGCGGCCCTGGTGCCCTACTGCAAGAAAGCCGTTGAGTATGTTGTTATCGGTGAAGACGCCTTGGGTCGCACCCGAATAATTGATGATCAACCGGTCGCGGCCCGTGTTGCCGTTTACATTGTCGAAGCCACCGGAGACCGTTATCTCGTCGTTACCCGCCAATGCGTCGACAGTATCATTGCCGCTGGTATCAATAAGAACATCATCGCCAGCGGTAGGTGTTGGTGTGAACGGCATCGCTTCTCTCCCTCATGCTTTCATGCGTCGGCAAGACGTTGATTTGTTTTGGTGAGATTTAGCGATTTGTAACGGGCTGTATTGAACAAACTCGACAATTGGACCTGCAGTACGCCTATCCAATACAAACGATTTCGGGGTCTGATCGGAATGTCTTGATGCGTTTATCAGCGTTCGAGAGATGCGGTGCTCAGGAATTCGAACGGCTGGCTGGGGAGTTGGGCAATGCTTGTATAGGAGACCCCAGCATCGCCATGCGGCGCTTGGTCGCTACGGCAAGGACTGGCCGTGTTTTTGAAAAATACCGGTTAGGCGATGTACCAAGAAACGCTTTAAAGTCGCGAATCATATGGCTTTGGTCGCTGTAAAAAGGATCAAGAAATGCAGGCCAGTCTGCCGGCGACTGCAGATGCATCTGCCCGAGCATGCGCAGGAATCGCTGCCGCCGCAGTAACAATTTGGGCGGAAATCCAATTGCCGACCTGCAAACCCGTTCCAGAGTACGTATCGATAAACCCGTCGCCTGGGCGAGAGCCTCAACCGAACCGATCATCGGATCCATCAGCGCGGATTGTACGGCGATCACGCGTTCGATGTGCTTGCTCATCGGCGTGCGGGCCAGTCGTTGCAGCAGCATAGACTCAACCATTTCAGCGCGCTGTGCGAAATCGGGAAGCCGATGCAAACCATCGAAGAGCGCCTCATACTCAGTCGCAGTCATGAAATGTGATAATGACATTCTGTCGTTGGAAAGGCCTTCCGCCGTCCCGCCAAACAGCAGGGCCCAGCCTGCAGGCAACATGCCGACACCGAACAACGCACCATCATGACCACCAAAATCGATCAACGATGTGTTGGGCCCCTGAACAAAACCGGTTGCAAATGGCTCAACCGGATCGTCATCGCGGCGAAACCACCAGCTGCCGGATAGAGGAAAGCGCAGGTTGAACCATTCGGGGTGCTGTTGGTCCGAGACCGGGTTTGCACCGATCTGCAACTCGTATATCGCTGTGACCAATCCCTCCAGCGAAGGCGAAAGCCTGGCGAAATGCATGTCTACATCTTCGTGTGTCACTGCCGGATATCTTGCGTAGATATGTTGCATAGGCAAGCAGCATTTTTACGGAAATTCCGGCCGTCAGTCAGCACCCGCAATCCTGCATATGCAGGCCAGTCACAAACGCCTTTTGTCGCCTTGCCCTAAAGCACAAAATCCGCCGCGGTCAGCGTGCCGCCAGCGCGGCCCTGCAGGAT
>CAYVQO010000190.1:0-3026 GCA_964452835.1 uncultured Sphingorhabdus sp.
AGCAAGACGCCCCTGATTGTTGAAACCTTCCACGGCGTTGGCATGCCGATCCGGCGCTGGCAGCGCAGCCTTGCCGCCGTGCAGGCTGCCGCCTGCCGTGATGGCTATGCGCTGATGGCCGAGGATGATTATTGGCGCGATTTTGCGGCCGGCCATCCCTTCCTGCCCTTGGCAGTGATTCCCAATGGCATTGCCCAGCCGCCCAAAAGCAGCAAGGCTGAGCGACAGGCCTATCGGCGTGAGGCAGGCATACCCCCCAATGCGCCGGTTATCGGCACGGTCGGGCGGCTTCGGGCAGAGCGCAACCCACTGGCTACTGTTGCGGCCTTTGCGGCGGCAGCGCGCCAGCTTGGCCCCGATGTCCATTTCCTGATGGCAGGCGACGGCCCCATGACCGATGCAGTGCGCGCAGAGGGTGACCGCCTTGGTCTAGCCGGCCGTCTGCATTTGCCCGGACTGGCGGTCAAACCTTGGGTCGCCGCAGCGGTGCTTGACCTTTATGTCAGCATGAATGTTGGCCCGATCACGGGCATTGCCGGATTGGAAGCCGCAGCATCAGGCGTGCCGGTGATCGCATTGCAGGCGACGGCGGATTATGCGGGTGGAGCAGAAGACTGGATCTGGTCCGATCCCGATCCGGCAAAGGTGGGAGCTGAAGCCGCTCGCTTGTTGCAAGCGCCGGACGAGCGAAAGGCAATGGCTGTAGGTCAGACCGCGCATGTACAGGCCCACCATAGCGCCGATGCAATGCTCGATAGCTATTTGGCGCTGTATGAACGGGCAGGGGCAGCGCGCTGATCAGCTGCGTGCAAAGCGCGCCAGCAACTTGCTATATTCAGCCCGTTCATGCGCATCGAGAATTTCAGGGTCGAGCATTTCACGCGCCCGTTCACGTGCGCCTTGGCCCATGGTCTTGGCATAGGCCTGGTCAGCGAGCAGCTTGCACACCGCCGCGCCAAAGGCTTTAACGTTGCGGAACGGAACCAGCTCCCCAGTCTTTCCGGTTTCCACCAGATCGCTTTGCCAGTCGAGATCATAGGCAGCGATCGGCGCGCCGCCCAATGCTGCCTCGGAAAGCGCCCGGCCGGTCAAGGGCGAAATCACACAGGCGGTATGCGCATTAAGCTGCGCCAGCGATTTCTGATTCTGGTTGCCGCCAAAGACAATGCGTTCACCAACGCCCAGTTCGTTGCCAAGCGCCAGCAGCTCTGACCGCATGTCGCCGTCCCCAGCAAAGAAAAGCTTTATGTCATGCCCTGCCTGTACCGCAGCGCCCAATATGCGCACGGCATCATCGGGGAATTTGACCGGCTCCAGCCGCCCTATGCAGAGCAGGTAGCGCCCGGGTTCAATCCCCAGCCGTGCAAACAGCGCCTTGTCCACGCCGCGTTCCTCAGGCGGCTGCTGATGCTCTGGCGCCAGCAAATTGCCATAGCGGAAAATGGTGGTGTGCACAGGATTGGCTCCGCCCGCCACGGCAAAGTCGACATTGTCCTGATTAGGCGCAGCGATCAGATCGGCTCGGGGCAGGACAAAGCGTTCGACCTTTTTCTCAATGCCGGCGGTGCGAAAAAAACGCGGGTACATGGCGCGTCCGGTATTTTCCCGGACCTTGTCATTATTGCCGTTGATACGGATCAGCATTGGCACGCCTGTCACGGCTTTCAGCGCCAGCCCAAACAGTCCCAGATAAAGCGGATCGCCGACACGGATCACGCGGATATCCTCACGCCGGATCAGCGCCCAAAGCGAGAAGAACAGGCCAATTTGGCCAATCAGGAAATTCACCGGGAACAGCGGTGCCAGCCAGCCAAAGCGGCCCACCTTGCCTTCAATAAAGCTGTGGCGCGGCGCGATTTCATGCCAGACCGGCCTGCCGAAACGCGGTGTCCATGCCTCACTCGTCAGCAATGTGGCAAAGGGATGCACACTCCACACATGGCGGAAAAAGCCGTCCAGATCGCGGCAGGTAACCGAATTTTCCATGCCACGCTCACGGATCATTTCCAGCGTGTAAGACGCGTCAAGGACAAGCAGCGCGGGACGATCAGGTGACGAAGCCATCGCGCCCCTTTAAGGCCAACTTACCGTCAAGCAAGCCGGTTGACCTTATTGCCTGCTTGGCGCAAAGGCGCGCGCATCACATTTACAGCCAATTCCAAGGATTTCTTCATGACCGATAACAGCATCGAAAGCCTCGCCGGGCGCAAAGTGATCGTCACCGGAGGCGCAGGCTTTGTCGGCTCGCATCTGTGCGAGGAACTGGTGGCGATTGGCGCCGATGTCATTTCCATGGACGATTTGTCAGCGGGCAAGCGCGGCAATGTCGATCTGTTCAAGGGCCGCAACAACTTCACCTTTGCGCACAAGGATATTTGTGACGCGGATGATGAGATGAAGGCCTTGTTCAAGGGCGTGGACACTGTTTTTCACAATGCGGCATCAAAGAAGAATATCTGCCTTGATCGGCCTGAACGCGATCTGGAGGTAAATGCTGGCGGCGCATTGAACCTGTTGCGCCATGCAATGGATGCCGGTGTGCGCAAGTTTGTCCATGCCTCAACCGGATCGGTCTACGGTGAACCCAGCATTTTCCCGACCCGCGAAGATCACCCCTTTACCCCCGTCTCCTATTATGGCGTGTCAAAGCTGGCGGGTGAGCGTTATGTCGATGTCTTTCATAAGCTTTATGGTCTGGACACCACCATATTGCGCTATTTCCATGTCTATGGTCAGCGGCAGGAATCAAACGAATTTGGCGGGGTGGTCTCGATTTTCCTGCGCCGCATCAGCGAAGGCAAGAACCCCATCGTTTTCGGCCATGGCGATCAGGTCCGCAGCTTCACCTATGTGAAGGATCTGGTCGCGGCCAATTTGGCGGTGGCTACCAATCCCGCGGCCAATGGTCAGGCCTATAATGCCGCCTCCGGCATCCGCGTCACGATCAATGATCTGGCGAAAGGAATGCTTGAAATCCTTGATCCGGAAGGAAAGCTGGAAGTCGAGCATGGCGAGCCGCTGATCGG
>CAYVQO010000191.1:0-2971 GCA_964452835.1 uncultured Sphingorhabdus sp.
CAATGTCTGCTATTACCGCCTCTGCCGTAAAAGAACTGCGTGAGCGTTCAGGCGCTGGCATGATGGACGCCAAAAAGGCGCTGGAAGAAACCGCTGGCGACATGGAAGCCGCCGTTGATCTGCTGCGGGCCAAGGGCCTTGCCACGGCTGCCAAGAAATCGAGCCGTACGGCTGCCGAAGGCCTTGTCGGCGTTGCCGTCGACGGCACAAAGGGCACGGCGGTTGAAGTCAACAGCCAGACCGACTTTGTTGCCAAGAATGACCAGTTCCAGGATTTCGTCCGCAAGGTAACGGGTGTTGCACTGGGCCTGGGCGCGAATGACGCGGAAACCATTCTTGCTGCCGCCTATCCCGATGGCGGAACGGTGCAGGAAGTGCTAACCAACAATATCGCCACCATCGGCGAAAATCAGGTCATTCGCCGTGCAAAGACGATCTCGGTCGCGCAGGGCCGTGTCGTTTCTTATGTCCATAACGCAGCTTCGGCTGGCATGGGCGGCATTGGCGTTCTCGTCGCACTGGAAGGCGATGCCGATGCAGATACGCTTGATGGCCTTGGCAAACAGCTGGCAATGCACATTGCCGCCGCCTTCCCGATGGCGCTGAATGCTGAAGATCTGGATCAGGAGATGATGCAGCGCGAAGCAGCAATTGCCCGTGAAAAGGCTGCGGAATCAGGCAAGCCGGCCGACGTCGTCGAAAAGATGGTAGAAGGCGCGATGAAAAAGTTCGCAAAGGAAAATGCGCTTCTTTCGCAGCTGTTTGTCATCGATAACAAAACGCCTATTGCCGATGTTGTGGCGCAAGCGGCAAAGGCTGCTGGCAAGTCCATCACTTTGACGGATTATGTCCGCTTCCAGCTGGGCGAGGGCATTGAGAAGGAAGTGTCCGATTTCGCGGCAGAAGTTGCAGCGGCCGTCGGCGCATAATATGGGCATCCCTGCCTTGCGGCGGGGATAAGGCCTTGGCGATATGGCGCATGGCTCCTATAGCTGTGCGCCATTATCGTATCGGCATTTGGGGATGAGGATCACATGGGCGCGTATCGCCGCATATTGCTGAAATTATCGGGCGAAGTGCTGATGGGCGATCAGTCGTTCGGTATTGACCCGGATACGGTGGCTCGTGTTGCCGAAGAAGTGAAGGCGGCAAAGGATACGGGCCTTGAAATCTGCCTTGTCATCGGCGGTGGCAATATCTTCCGCGGGATGGCGGGGGCAGCCAAGGGCATGGACCGTGCCCAGGCCGACTATATGGGCATGTTGGCGACGGTAATGAACGCGCTTGCAATGCAGAATGCGCTTGAGCAACTGGGCGTGCAGACGCGGGTGCAATCGGCAATTGAAATGGACAAGGTCTGCGAGCCTGTCATCCGCCGCCGTGCCGAGCGGCATCTGGAAAAGGGCAGGGTGGTGATCTTTGCTGCCGGCGTTGGAGCGCCTTATTTCACGACCGATTCAGGTGCAGCTTTGCGTGCTGCCGAAATGAAATGCGATGCGCTGCTAAAGGGGACTTCGGTCGATGGCGTTTATGATGCTGATCCGAAGAAGGTTTCGACCGCAAAGCGTTATGATACATTGAGTTATGACCGCGTCCTGTCGGATAATCTGAAGGTGATGGATGCCAGCGCGGTGGCGCTTTGCCGCGATAACAGCATCCCGATTGTCGTCTTTTCGATTCGCGAGCAGGGCAACATATTGAAGGTATTGGATGCAACTGGCACCTACACCGTTGTGAAGAATGAAGGGGAATAATCATGCCGCAATATGACAAGGCCGATGTCGAGCGCCGCATGAAGGGCGCGGTGGAATCGCTGAAAGGCGATCTGTCCGGCCTGCGCACGGGGCGCGCCAATGTCACTCTGCTCGATCCCGTAGTGGTCGAGGTTTATGGGGCGAATATGCCGCTCAACCAGGTTGCGACTGTTAGCGCGCCTGAGCCACGAATGCTGAGCGTGCAGGTGTGGGACAAGTCGAACATGACGCCGGTTGAAAAAGCGATCCGTTCGGCAGGGCTAGGGCTCAACCCGATTACAGATGGCCAGACAATCCGCCTGCCGATCCCCGACCTTACCGAGGAACGCCGCAAGGAGCTGGCAAAGCTTGCTGGGCAATATGCGGAAAAAGCCAAGATTGCGGTGCGCAATGTCCGCCGCGACGCCAATGACGCGCTGAAAACCGACGAGAACAAGAAAGAAATCAGCGAGGACGACCGCAAGCGGCTGGAAACCGAAGTGCAGAAGATGACCGATGACATGATCAAGGCCATCGATGAAGCAGCAGCGAGCAAAGAAAAGGAAATCATGAGCCAGTGAGCCTAAAGGCCCACCTTTTCCCGGTTCGCCCTGAGCCTGTCGAAGGGCTTTTTTTGGGTGGCTGCATGAAACAAGACAGGGCTTCGACAGACTCAGCCCGAACGGGTTTGGGGATATGTTAGGCCTAGCCAAAAAAGCTGAGAGAACAGGCGGCTCCGACCCCGTCCCCCGCCATGTCGCCATCATAATGGACGGCAATGGCCGCTGGGCGAAGAAACGGCATCTGCCGCGCGCGCTGGGCCACAAAAAGGGCGTCGAGGTCGTGCGCGAAATAGTGCGCCATGCGGCTACCACCGGGCTGGAGGCGCTCTCGCTCTATGCCTTTTCCAGCGAGAACTGGAAACGGCCCAAGGATGAAATCAGCGACCTGATGAGCCTGATGCGCAGCTTCATCCGCTCCGATCTGGAAGAATTTGTCGCCAATGACGTGCGGCTGAAGATTATCGGCAATTACAAGGCCTTTTCGCCGGACATTGTCGAATTGATCGAGGATGCGCTGGCCCGCACGGCGCATAACACGCGGACAACGCTGGCAGTGGCGCTCAACTATGGTGCGCAGGACGAACTGGTTCGTGCGGCGCAGGCCGCTGCGGCAGACGGTGCGATCACGGCGGAGGCCATCGCAGCGCATCTCGACACCGCCGATATGCCACCGCT
>CAYVQO010000192.1:0-2949 GCA_964452835.1 uncultured Sphingorhabdus sp.
CCACCATCACCTTGTCTGCGCCGCTTTTGGCCGGATCAGCCGCCTGGACAGCA
Source organism: uncultured Sphingorhabdus sp. (assembly GCA_964452835.1). Taxonomy (GTDB): domain Bacteria; phylum Pseudomonadota; class Alphaproteobacteria; order Sphingomonadales; family Sphingomonadaceae; genus Sphingorhabdus_B. The sequence continues at coordinate 54 of CAYVQO010000192.1, forward strand.
CCGGATGCAAAGGGAAGGATAAGGGCGAGCGCCAGCGCACAGGCAAGCGGGCTGTTGGATTTTGACATTGGTTGCTCCTGAGTAAGCGAACCCCCTGTCCATATCCATATTCGCGTGCAAGCGTGCCGCTGCCTATTATTTTGCGATGGTGTGCGCTTTGCCAAGGGTTAACGGTTCATCGCATGCTGCCTGTCGCCGCAGCGGAGCAACCCGTCGATTTTGTAACCTGTTCAGGCCGTGCGCCGGTCCGAATTGCGGATGCCGCCAAGGAAAGCGCGAACAGAGGAATCAAGCGCCCCCACATTGTCCGACACGCTTCGGCTGGCCGCGAGCATTCCCGATGACCGCGCCTGCGCCTGCCCTGCCAAACGATCTGCCGCCTCGATACTTCCCACCATGGACGACAATTCCTCAGTCGCATGGCTGACAGCCTGTTGAACCGCATTGATCGCCTGCGCCTGCCCCTGCATGCCAGAGGCGATTGCGGAGGATTGCGTGGCAAGCGTATCGACGACGTGCATCACTTTTTCAAATGCGTCGGTAACCTCGCGACTGACGCCCTTCATTTCGGCGATCTGCTGCGCAATTTCACTGGCAGCATCGCGAGTCGAAAGCGCAAGCGCCTTCACCTCATTGGCAACAACCTGAAAGCCTGCGCCGGCCTCTCCCACGCGGACGGCTTCTATGGACGCGTTCAACGCCAGCATATTGGTTTTTTGTGCAACCTTGGTAATCAGATCGAGCATGGCAGCGGCCTTGTCCGTCGCGGCGGTAAAGTCACCAATCCGGCCGTTGGCCAATGCAACGCGCTGCGCCGCTTCACCCGCCAGCGCATTAGCTTCGGTCAATGACCTAGTATAGTCGCTGAGCTGGCGTGCGACATCTTCTACCGTGCCCGGAACCGCGCTGACCGACATGCGGATATCGGCTGCGACCTGTGCGGCACTGGCGGCTTCGCGTTTCACATGCGATGAACCATCGGCCATTGCAGCGGCTTCTCCGCTCATCTTCGTTGCGGCCTGACGCGATCCTTCCAGCAATTCACCAATTTGCCGCTCAAGGTCCCCAGCCATACGCGCCAAAGCCTCGCGTTCTGTATCACTGGCCTTGCGCTGCTGTTCTAGCCGGGCCGCGAGCAGTGCGTCATTTTCAGCTCGCACTTGCGCCACGGTCTGTTCAAGCCGGGCGCTGGCACGCTGGCGCTCTTCATCGATTTCGGCGCTCAGATGGATAAAATCCTGCAACGCATTGGCGATTACACCAATGTCATTATGATATTCGATCCCCGGAACGGGCGACTCATGATCGCCAGCGGCAAGATCGTGCAGCCGATCGCTGATGCTGCGCACGCCATTGGCGATGGCAAAGATGACGAATGCTGCGAACAGGATGACCAGAAGGGCCGCGGCGGCGGAGATGCCAAGGCTGATCCAGATGCCGTTGACTGTTACCGAACGACGCTGTTCGAGCAGCGCTTTCAGCGACAATGTCGCCATCGTCCAGCTGCGTTCATTGGCCTTGTCCAGCGCAACACGGGCCGCCGACACGTCACCGCCAAAACTGGAACTCATGGCGTTGCTGGCTTGGATGGTGGCATTGATCGCGGGCATGAACTGGCTGTTTGCCAAATAGCTATATTTGCTGGAACCAGTCGCCTTTACCGCCGCATTTTTTAGGTTGCGGGTCGCGTCTGCCAAACGGTGACGGGTTAGCGCGGCGACGACATCCGTCGACGCAATCGCCTTATCATAAACCGCTTCCAGATCATGATTGATCCGGGCAATTTCAGGGCCCGTCTGCACCGCAATTGTCATCAGATAATAGGTATCAAGCTCAGGATCGAGGATAAGCCCCGATTGATCGCCAATCGCCGCGACCAGCGTGTTGTAGCTGCGGTGCGCATCAACATTTTCCACCCCGGCGGCAATGCTGCGCAGATTTTCAATCAGTTTTTCGGCATCGGCACTGACGTCAATATTGCCGTCATGGTGGTTTGTAGCCGACCGCACATCCTGCCAAAGCTTGGCTGCCTGTTTCGTGCGAGCCTCGGCGTCGGCTGGCGGGGCAATGACAAAGGCCTCAACCGGCTTGATCTCCCGCAGCAGCTCAACACCCTCAAGCTCTTTGTCAATTACAGCAACATCACCCAAGCCACGTTTAACGTACAAACCGCCCATGACAAAAGCGGGGATCAGGCCCAGGAGCAATATCACACCCAGCATGGTCCCGATAGGGGCTGCCAGCATGCGCGTGCGTAGCGCGGAATAGAGACGTATCGCCATGCACGCCACATGACAGCACAGATTTTATATATGGTTAACAGCCACTAACCATCTTTATGCAGCGGCAAACATCTCCGGTTCCAGCGCCATGATCGCTTCGCTGCCTGCCTCAATCTTACGGCGCAACGCCCCGCAATCGGGCAGGAAACGCTCAGCAAAATACCGCGCGGTTACCAGTTTTGCCTTGTAAAAGGCCTCATTGCCGCTCCCGGCGTCCAGTGCTGTCTGCGCAGCGGTTGCCATGCGCAGCCAAAGCAGGCCCAGCACGACAATGCCCATGATGTGCATATAGGGGTGCGCGCCTGCGCCGACATTATTGGGATTGGCCATGCCGTTCTGCATGAACCACATGGTCGCGGCCTTCATCTCACCATTGGCCTTTTCAAGCCGACCAGCGAAATCGGCCAGCACGCCGTCCTTGGCCGCGGCACATTCGTCATCCACGGTCTTGAACAGTGCCTGCACTGCGCGCCCGCCATTTTGCGCCAGCTTGCGGCCGACAAGGTCCATGGCTTGCACCCCATTGGCACCTTCATAGATCATGGTGATGCGGGCATCCCGGACATATTGTTCCATGCCCCATTCGCCAACATAGCCATGGCCGCCATAAACTT
>CAYVQO010000193.1:0-2914 GCA_964452835.1 uncultured Sphingorhabdus sp.
GCGACCAGATCGGCACGGTCACAGGCCACCATTGTCATTCGCATCGCAATGCTGTTGGGCTTTTCGACCACCACGAGATCGCGGTCGATTTTCGGAAGGGCGTCGGTTGGCACGCGCGATCCGGCGAATTCACCGCGGCTGCTTGCGTTCAGCCGTTCGCCATTACAGGTCGTTCCCTGCCCTGCCCGCGCAACCCACAGCTTTACCTGGGCAGGTGCTGCCATAACCGCAAAGACCGGAACACCGCGCTCGATCAGCGCCACCGATACACACCAGCCGCTGCGCCCGCGCACATAGTCACGCGTGCCATCAATCGGATCTACCAGCCAAAGTCGCTCCGCCTCCAGCCGAACCAAATCGTCGGCCGTCTCTTCGGAAAGCCATGCCGCATCAGGCAGGATCGCGCCAAGCCTCTCCTGCAGCAAAGCGTCGACGGCCAGATCAATGTCGCAAACAGGATTGCCTTTGCTCTTTTCCCACACCCTTGCATCGGGCGATGCGCCAGTGCGCCATTGCCGATGCGCCAGTGCGGCTGCCTCTTGCGTAGCAGCGACAATAGCATCGAAATCAGGCACCTGCGATCATCATTCCGTCGATGCGGAGCGTTGGCACATTTGTGGAGCGGATAAATTCCAGATCATCGGCGGCAGACATGGCTTTGAACATGTCCTTCAGATTTCCGGCGATGGTGAATTCGGCAACTGGCCCTGTGATTTCACCATTTTCGATGCGGAACCCGGCTGCTCCCCGGCTGTAATCGCCCGTGACTGGATTGACACCCTGCCCTGACAATTCGTGCACATAGACGCCTTGCTTTATGTCGGCGATCAGCTCGGCAACGCTTACATTGCCGCCTTCCAGATGCACATTGGACGGGCTGGTGCCGGGTGCGCCGCTAACGCCGCGGCTGGCATGGCCCGTGGGTTGCAGACCCAATTGGCGGGCAGAGGCGCTTTCCATCAGCCAGCCAGTCAGCACGCCCTTGTCAATAATCGTCCGCCGCACAGTCGGCAGGCCTTCACCATCGAACATGCGGCTGCCAAGGCCGCGCACGCGCAGCGGATCATCGATGATCGACAGGCTGCTATCAAACAATTGCGCGCCATTGGAGTCCAGCAAGAAACTGGTTTTGCGGGCAATGGACGAACCGCTGATCGCGACGATCAAATGCCCGATCAGCGAGCCGCCGACGCGTGGATCAAAGACAACAGGCATCTGCCCGCTTTTGACGGTAGCAGGGTTTAGGCGTTTCACAGCGCGTTCTCCGGCCAGCGTGCCGATATAGTCCGCGGTTGGGAGATCGCTCAGATGGCGCGAGGAGCGCCATGCATAATCGCGCTCCTTATGGTCGCCTTCGCCAGCCAGCACGCTCGCCGAAAGGCCATAGCCAGAGAAATGCGCTGCACCAGCAAAGCCATGGCTTGTGGCCAGAGCAAAGATCGAACGTCCGGCGCTGGCCCCTGCACCTTCGCTGTTAGTAACCCCATTTACCGCACGGGCCGCATCCTCACAGGCAAGCGCGGTTTCGCGCAGCGTCTGTGGATCGGGATCCTGGCCGTCATCACCTTCCAGATCAGGGAGCGGCCCCTTCGCAAGCAATTCTGCTGGAGCCAGCCCGGCATACGGATCTTCCGGTGCCTCCCGCGCCATATCAAGCGCACGGTCAACCAGCTTTGCCAGCACATCGGGGTTCATGCTGGACGAAGAAATTGTCGCCGAACGCTGCCCCAGAAACACCCGAAGGCCGATATCTTCGCCTTCGGAGCGGACAACATCCTCCAGCGCACCAAGCCGCACTTGGACTTCGGTGGAGGCATCGCAGGCGTAAACGGCGTCGGCGGCATCTGCGCCTGCTTTCATTGCCTGTTTGACAAGATTGGTTGCGCGATCAAGCGCCGCTTCAGGTGTTAGCATAAGGCCCGCTTAGGCGCGGGCCGTTTCGCGGTCAATCAGGGGATGATCCAGATCAGCAGCATCAGGCCGGTAGGAATGCCCACGGCACATAGCCATAGCCCGATCAAATCCCGGCGGAAAGGTCCGTCCAGATCATCCTGCCCAGTTGCATCAAGCCGCGCCCAGCGCCGTTCCAGATTGCGACAGGGCAGGATTACCAGCCCCACCAGCGCCACCAGGATGAAATAGGGCATGATCGACATGCCCCTGCTCTCCATCTGTGGTGAAACTTCAAAAATCAGCAGCAGCGTATAAACAACAAGCGCATAGGCAATATGGGTGCTCATCCGCTTTGCATGACTGCTGGTTTCGCGAATACGAACGCCCGGTTCGGCGCGTGATGCCATTTGACCTCTCCTCTAACTCTCCCGGGCGAAGAATGTCACCAACAGCGCTGCGAGTCAAAGGTCTTTACCATCCCCCAACTGGTGGATCACGGTAGCCCCAGAAGCTTATGATTTTGCAAGGAAAGCCGCCATTTGGGACGGTCAGAAACCAGCTTTATTGCGGCTTTGCGGTTGGCTTCATTTGCTTGCGCGCTGCCGCTGTCCATCGGCTGGATCAGATAATGCTCAAAAGCCCAGCTTTCGAGCGACTCAATGTCGGTGCCCGCTTGGGGCCAGACGAGCTTTAGTTCATTGCCACTGCGTTGAGTGACGTCAGAGCCAGCCTTTGGGCTAATGCAGACCCAGTCAATGCCTGGATGTGCCGGGAGCGTGCCATTGCTTTCGATGGCGATGGTAAAGCCCTCAGCATGCAGAGCATCGACCAGCGCATCATCCACCTGCAACATCGGTTCGCCGCCAGTCAGCACGACATAGCGGTGCTCGGCGCCCTCGCCCCAAAGCGCGGCAACTTTGGCCGCAAGATCGTGGGCTTCGTAGCGACCGCCATTTTCGCCATCCATGCCGACAAAATCGGTATCGCAAAATTGGCACACGGCCGAGGCGCGGTCCTCTTC
>CAYVQO010000194.1:0-2869 GCA_964452835.1 uncultured Sphingorhabdus sp.
TGGTCGCTGCTGCGCTGGTGATTTTCGCCAATGTCGCGATCTGGACGGTGCCGGACAAGAGCGGGAATACGCTGGTAACAGCGCAATCCCGCTAATTCACTTGATCGGGCAAGCCGGATCGAGCCGCATGTCGAGATAATTGTCGACAGACGCCATCAGCATGTCCATTTCATTTTCATAGAAATGGTTGGCGCGCGGGATTTCGTCGTGGTGGATGGTGATGTGCCGCTGGGTGCGGAGCTTATCGACCAGTTTCTGCACGGCATTGGGGTTGACCACTTCGTCCTGTGTGCCGTGGATGATGATGCCCGACGAAGGGCAAGGCGCGAGGAAGCTGAAATCATACATGTTCGCTGGCGGCGACACGGAGATGAAACCGCGAATTTCGGGGCGGCGCATCAGCAGCTGCATGCCGATCCACGCGCCGAAGCTGAAACCCGCGATCCAGGTGGTCGATGCTTCCGGATGGAAGGCCTGGATCCAGTCGAGCGCCGCCGCAGCATCGGACAATTCGCCAATGCCATTGTCGAATTCGCCCTCTGACCGGCCGACACCGCGGAAATTGAAGCGCAGCGTTGTAAAACCGCGGTTGACGAAGGTCTTGTACATGGCCTGCGTGATCCGGTCATTCATTGTGCCGCCGGCTTGCGGGTGCGGGTGCAGGATCATGGCAACGGGCGCGCGGGGGCGCGGCGGCGGGGAAAAGCGGGCTTCGATACGGCCTTCGGGACCGGGAATGGCAATGGCTGGCATATGTGCAGGTTCAATCGTGACGAGATGGGTGCGGCATGGGCTATGCAGCGGAACGGAGGCTATATAGAAGCGAATGCGATTTTCGCAACTGTCATGGATGTCAGTGTCTCAACCGCGTCTCTATCTCGATCATGCCGCAACCACACCGGTGGTGCCTGCCGCGCGTGTAGCGATGGCGGAGGCGCTTGAGCGCTGGGCCAATCCGTCATCGCCGCACAGCGAGGGGCGGGCCGCCCGGGCGGCGCTGGAGGATGGCCGCGCGCGGATCAAGGCGGCGCTTGGCTGGGACGGCGAGCTGATCTTTACCAGCGGCGCGAGCGAGGCGATTTCGCTGGGGCTTTTTGGCTTTGATGCCGTGGCAAGTGCGGTCGAGCATGATGCCGTGCTGGCGGCGGTTGGTAAAGAAGCGCGGCTGACGGTCGGTGCGGATGGGCTGGTTCACCTGGCCAACATCGCGAGCGGCAGGCGCTATGCGGTCCAGCAGGCCAATAACGAAACCGGGGTGATCCAGCCGCTTGCCGAACTGGGCGAGGCGATCCGCGCGGACGGGGGCCTGCTGTTCGCCGATTGCTCGCAAAGTGCCGGCAAAATGCCGTTGCCCGATGCCGATCTGATCGCCGTGTCAGCGCACAAGCTGGGTGGGCCGCCGGGGATCGGCGCGCTGTTGCTGCGCGATCTGGCCTTGCTGGAGCCGACCGGCGGGCAGGAAAAAGGCTATCGTCGCGGCACGGAGAATCTGCCTGCGGTCAAGGGCTTTGCTGCGGCGCTGGAAGCAGGCTTTGGCTGGATGGCAGAAGCGGTCCGGTTGCGGGCAAAGCTGGATGAGGCGATTGGGGAAGTTGTCGCCAAAGACAGTCCGCGTATCCCGACCATCGCAAGCTACCGCATGCCCGGTATTTCCGCCTCCAGCCAGCTGATCGGCTTCGATCTGGCCGGGATATCCGTTTCGGCTGGCAGCGCCTGTTCTTCGGGAACGCTGAAGGTCAGCCACGTGCTGGGCGCGATGGGCTGGGATGACAAGGCAGCATCCGAGGTCGTGCGGGTCAGTTTCGGGCCCACAACAAGCGAAGCCGATATCGATCGCTTCATCGCCGCATGGCATGGCATCAAGGACCGCGCGCAGGCAGCATGAGCGAGCCCATCTATCTCGACTATCAAGCGACCACGCCGCTTGCGCCTGAGGCCTTTGCCGCCATGGAGTCGTGGCTGAAAGACGGTTTTTGGAACCCGCACAGCGCGCATGCGGGTGGGCGGAAGGCTGCGGCAGCGGTCGAGGTTGCGCGAGAGCAGGTGGGGGCTTTGTTGCCTGCCGGGGGGCGGGTGATTTTCACAAGTGGCGCGACCGAAGCGATCAATCTGGCCGTCAAGGGAGTTGGCTTGCCGGTTTCGGCCTTTGCGACCGAGCATGCGGCGGTGCTGGATTGTGTCGAAGCGCTGGGCGGTGAGATTCTGCCGGTTGAGACCTGTGAAAATGATGGGCGCATTGGATCGAAAGATGCCCTGCGCGGGGGCCTGGTCGCTGCGATGTTCATCAATAACGAAATTGGAACAGTCCAGCCTATCAATGACATTGCCGACGAAGTGCATTCGCGTGGAGGTCTTCTCCTGTGCGACGCCGTCCAAGGCTATGGCCGCAAGCGCATTCCGGACCGCCCCGACCTGATCGCCATATCCGCGCATAAAATCCACGGACCGAAAGGAATTGGCGCGCTTTGGGTGCGTGATGGCGTCGAACTCCAGCCGCTGATCCATGGCGGCGGGCAAGAGCAGGGATTGCGGTCAGGCACCCTTTCACCAGCTCTCTGCGCTGGTTTCGGCGCTGCGGCGAAGCTTGCAGCGGAACGGATGGATACTGATGCTGTTCATGTCGAAACTTTGTGGAACCGGGCTTGCGAGCTCTTTTTCCCCGATTGGCAACCAAATGGAGAAATGGCCCACCGATATACCGGCAACCTCAACATCCGCCGCGACGGCCTCGACGTTGCCCGGCTGATGTCGGAATGCCGCGAGGTCCTGTTCTCCGCCGGAAGCGCGTGCGCCAGCGGCTCTGGTCGTCCCAGTCATGTGCTGCGCGCCATCGGCCTGACCGAGCAACAGGCGAAATCCTCTATTCGCC
>CAYVQO010000195.1:0-2824 GCA_964452835.1 uncultured Sphingorhabdus sp.
GGATATGGGCGATGACATCCGCGCAATTGCGCGGCGTTTGCTGGCCTAACCACCAGTCCCCGAGACAAAGACAACTTCGCCTTCATAACGTGGCGGTGGTGGCGGTGGATTGATCACCGCCTGCATCTCCTGCACTCGCGCCCCGCCCAATCCGGCAAAAAGAAATCCACCATTCCGTAACAACCCAAACAGCCAATCTCGATATTCGGGTGCGACCACGAAGCAGCCCTCGCTGGTTCCCGGTGTCCCCTGCCGCGCATTCAACAGGCTGGCGTTGAAATAACGCCGCCGTTGGGGTGCATAGCTGTGGGCGACAATATCGCGCATCCGCATCTGGCTGTTTGATGGGTCTAGCCCGTCGAGTCTCAGTGACAGCCCATTGGCCCCATAATAAAGCTCCGCCCCTCGTGCTGCACCTAGTGAGGAGGAAAGGCTGTTGTAAACATTGCTGAACCGGTCAGCGATGCCATCGTCGTTGGGATCAGAACCAATGCCATGCGCGACAGCAATAGGCGTGTCGATGCCTTGGCCGGTTTGCAGGTCAATCGAATAAAGCCGGGGCTGTGAGGAGGGCTTGGCGAAATCCACGACGACAATGGCCGAGGGGCCACTACCGGTATCGCCAGCACAATGGTGGCGTGTGTAGCTGACCAACGCCGTGTCAAGCAGGGCGCGGTCAAGGCGATTGCCGGGCTGGGCAAGTGAAGGCGGCGGAGCATCTTCCGCCAGTTCAGCGGGTGCCGCTTCCGCATCGAGCGGCTCATAAACCGCCAAGATCCGGGCTCGTGCGGCAGGAAGGCTGGCGCAGCTGAGGCGCGAAACTTGGACGGCGCGCGGCGATGCTATGCTTTGGCTGGGGCTGGGAGACGGGCCGAGGCCGGATTGGGCGCTCCCCGTGCCAGGCTGGAAGGTGATTTCGGCGGATGGAGCAGCGGCCGTTTCCTGCGCAAGCGCAGATGTGGCGCAAAGCGCCAAGGCGGGCGTTGTTATCGCCACTACGAATCTGATCAAGGGCGCCATGTCGTTCAGTTTATTGCCAACAAAGTAAAAAAGAGAAAGGCGGAATTTTTACAGCTCCGCCCATCTCCCCCCCAATCATGCAAGCATAACCACCACATCATTGGTTGTGCCATGAGTGCGCATGCCGTTTAGATGCTCCTCCGGGTAGTTTTCCCAGACTTCCTGATGCTCAAACGGACTGATAACCTGAATCACAGGGCCGCTAGGCGGCGTTGCCACCATGTCCGCATCGTAGATGCCGTCTTCGGGCGGTGTGATGTAGACATAATGTTCTAGATGGAAATTGGTGAAGCCGGGTTTAGAGGTTTGTCCTTCGATACTGATCGAGAGTTGGGGTGGGTTGGATTCCAGCACAGTGATGCTGACGTTGTCGATTTCATAGACTTTTTGCATGGCAATACTCCTGTCTGTCCAATCAGTACTTCCCTAACCGGAAGGCAATCACGAACTTTTTTTCGTCCGCTTTCCCGGTCAATGGATCGCCACCGGCTGAGAAGGTCATTCCGATTCCTGCCCGCCAGTCTTTTTTGCCCGGCTGCGATGGCCGGATAAAATAGTAGGTAGCCGAAGCCTCAAATTTCTCGGCGAAGTTTTCAATATTCGGTGATCGCGAAGTCGATGCCTGCACCTTTTTCCGGACTTGCGCCGTAGCTTTCAGTTCCCAACCTGGATTTACAAAACTGGGTGTCAATACGATACCGATGCCGCCCACCGCCGAGAGGTAACCACCCTGTGTACTGAGACCCGTTTTGCTGTCGAGCGGGCTATTCAATAACAGATCGTGGTCAATGCCAAATTTCGGCGAAATGGAATAGGCCAGCCCTGTTCCAAGATTATCCTCTAGAACGCCCCAGAAGACCGTCCCAGCCAGACTTGTTCGAATCGATTCCTTTGTCTGCGTCGCACATTGCGGCAAGTTGGATGTCGTGCTGCATGGCGCGATTTTCAGATCGGGATATGAGGCGGTGCGCGCATAGCCCGATGAAAATTCGTATGCGACGTCGAGATGTTTGCCCCGTTTTTCCGCCAGTTTCGCCAACCGCTCTCTGGCTTCGGGCGTGATCGGCATCAGGCCAATGTCGGTTGGGATAGCCAGCAGGGCGGCGATGTCATAGCCAGTCGAAAATTTGCCTCCAAATTCCAGGTTGTTTTGTTTTACCTCGCCTCCTGATTCACGCTGGTAACGGACATATCCACCCAAGGTTCGCTTTCGACCAATCATTTTTTCCACATCAGGCACAGTCAATTTCGTACCGATTTCCAGATTCGTCTGGATGCTGAACTGGTCAGGACCATCGGGATTGATGGTAATCGAAATCCGCGCCGGATCCTCCCAGGGTTTTGATTCCGGGGCCGCTTCCTGCGTCAAGGCGATGTCCAACTTTGACGCATTTGGTGTGCCGTCATCGGCGTGTGCGACAGCAGATATCGTTATCCCTACTATTAGCACGCAGAGGCGCGACTGCTTAGCAAACATAGTCAATCACCTGCTGGATGGTTGTCGACGGCGAGATTTTTTGTTCCGGGGTAAGCGGCGGCTTTCCGGAAGCAGCACGCTGCATATTCACCCATTCTTGGAGGATCGCGCATTTTTGCGGTCCAAGCCCACAATCGCCCAGCATTGTATCTGTTGAAACATGTTCGATCAGCAACATGTGCTGCTTATCCAGAACATCGATTGCGAAGACCGCCTCAATGGCACATTTTGTTGCAACTGTGTCGGTGTAGTTTGTCATTTTGTCCTCCTGTCGGCCTGGAAGGCTGTGAGCATCCTAATAGCTGGACGGAGTGCCTGCACGTCGTG
>CAYVQO010000196.1:0-1368 GCA_964452835.1 uncultured Sphingorhabdus sp.
ATGGCGGCACCGGCATGGCATGTCGCGGCGCTGACGGTGCTGATGGCGATCTGGTGGATGACAGAGGCGCTACCGCTAACAGTCACTGCCTTGCTGCCTTTCCTCGCGCTGCCGCTGATGGACGTGCTGACTGCGGCAGATACTGCCAAGGAATATTATTCGCCGATTCTCTTCCTGCTGCTGGGTGGGGCGTTCTTCGCGCTCGCAATTGAACGAACCGGAATGCACAAGCGCGTTGCGCTGGCACTGCTGGGAATGGCGGGCAAAAGCAGTTTTGGGCTGCTACTTGCTTTCATGGCGGCGACAGCTTTCCTGTCGATGTGGATTTCCAACACCTCGACTGCGCTGATCATGATGCCGATTGCACTTGCGGTAATCGCGGCAGGCGGGATTGGCGAAGATGAGACAGAAGGCATGGCTGGCGCGCTGGTGATGGGCGTTGCCTTTGCCGCCTCGCTTGGCGGGCTGGGCACCCTTGTGGGCTCGCCAACCAACGCCATTGCGGCAGGACTGATCGAAAAGCAGCTGGACATCGAGATCAGCTTTGTCGACTGGATGGCTTACGGCGTGCCGATATTGCTGGTTGCGGTTCCGGCAACGGCATGGATATTGGCACGGGTGCAGAATATCGACCGCCTGCCCTTCGATGCCAGTGCCGCACGCGGCGCAATTGGTGAACAAGGGCTTTGGAGCCAGGCGGAAAAAAGGCTGGTACCTGTAATCCTGCTGGTGATTGGCCTCTGGTTCAGCCAGCCGCTGTTGGAAGACCTGCTCCCCAAAGGCTCAGTCACCGATGGCAGCATAGCCATTGCTTGCGCGCTGCTGCTCTTTCTGATCCCGGACGGTAGCGGACGGCCGTTGCTGGTTTGGAAAGAAGCCGATCGCGCACCCTGGGGCGTGATCATGATGTTTGGCGGCGGGTTGGCGCTGGCGGCGGGAATTACGGCATCGGGCCTGTCGGGATGGCTGGGTGAGGCATTAAAGCCGCTGGCAGGCGTCCATCCGTTGGTGATTGCCGCGGCAATCACTGCGCTGGTCATCTTGATCACCGAATTTGCGAGCAATGTAGCGACCGCTACCGGAGTAATGCCAGTGGTTGCAGGGCTGATCGCGGCAACGGGTTCCGACCCATGGCTGCTTGCCATGTGCGCCTCAATTGCAGCCAGTTGGGGCTTCATGATGCCGTCGGGCACGGGCCCCAATGCAATTGCATGGTCCACACAGCATGTTGCTTTACCGCGCATGTTAAAGGCCGGGCTGTGGATCGACCTTATGGGAATTCCGCTGATTGTATTGGCGGTATGGGGCGTGGCTACTGTGCACTGACGGGGCGCAATATAGTTTCAATTGAAACAAATTATGTTATGG
>CAYVQO010000196.1:1468-2753 GCA_964452835.1 uncultured Sphingorhabdus sp.
CGCATGGCGCGAGCGGGTGAGAATGCCGCAAAGGTCTGCGCGTTCCTGAAAAGCCACCCGAAGGTGGAGGGGTTGGGCTATCTGGGTATGATCGACGATCCGCGGCAACAGGATATTTTCAACCGTCATTGCAGCGGCGCAGGATCGACCTTCTCGGTCTTTATCAAGGGCGGCGAAGCGGAAAGCTTCCGCTTCCTTGACACGCTGAAAATTGCAAAGCTTGCGGTCAGCCTGGGCGGCACTGAAACGCTCGCCAGCCACCCGGCGGCGATGACCCATTTGTCGGTACCGCAGGAACGCAAGGATGCGTTGGGGATTACCGACAATTTGGTGCGCATTTCCATTGGCATTGAGGATGCTGATGATCTGATCGCCGATTTTGGCGAGGCGCTGGACTCGGTTTAGTCCGTTCAATCGTCCCCCAATGGGAAAGGTGGCCCGCCGCAAGGCGGGCTGGAGGGGGAATGAGTCTGGCCCCCTCCGCCTCACTATGCTCGGAACCTCCCCCTAAGGGGGTGGATTTCGTTGTTACCGCAAGATGCTGTCACGCTTGGTGGTGGCCAGCGCCCGCTCGACAGGCTCGGGCTCGACAGGCGGCGGTGCGGCATCATGCACCCATTCGGCGACCTTCTTGCCATGGCGAGTCACCGCACCCATGTTGAAAAAGTGCATACCGCCGAGCACCAGCACGGCTAGACCGACATACCAGCCAAGGAAGCGCATCAGCTGTACGGTGGTTTCCACCTCGCCTGCAGCGCTGAGCGCAATGGCAATAAAGCCCAGATTCACCAGGTAGAAGCCGACAACCAGCAAATGATTGATGCTGGTCGCCAGTTCCGCATCATGGCCAAAACAGCGGATGAGATAGATTTTGCCATTGTGGCTGAGTGTCCAGGCAACCCAGATGGTCATGCCAATGGCAAGGATGAGATAGAGGCTATAGGCTAAAACAGTCATGGTCAGGTCCTTTATCGGGAGAGAATATTTCTTTCATTTCTGTAAAAATAGAAACTGATGCTTACGCGATCGTTCGGGTGGCATTGGCTTTCTCCTTTACGGGTTAGTCCTTTGATCCTGGCACGAAGCGGGCGACCTTTGCCCCCAGCTTCATCAGCGCAATCAATGTACTCTTCTTAAGTCCGCGCACCTGCGCGTACCAATCGGTCAACGTACCGATAAATTCGTGCATCCGCCCGATACGGTCGCGGACATGCGTCGGCAGGTCCCTGTTCGCGGCCATGCGTTCTTTCAGTTCGGCAAGCTTGGCGATGGTCGGGTCAATCTC
>CAYVQO010000197.1:0-2719 GCA_964452835.1 uncultured Sphingorhabdus sp.
GATTCGATCACCAAAAAGCTGTGGCCGCTGGGCAATGATGTGACCTTCATCCCGGGGCACGGCCCGACGAGCAATTTCGGGCATGAGCGCAAGACCAATGCTTATGTTTCGGATTATGCGCTCGCCTGAAGTGCCTTAACCCGCGGTATAAACACTCCACAGCGCATAGCCCGCCAGCCCCAGTAGCGTCAGCATCGTGATGAGCGTGCCGACCATCCGCCCCTTGCCAAAGGTGCCGCCATCCATGCCCAGCCCGTGTGCGAGGCGACCGAAGATGTAGATGATGCCGACATACCAGAGCCATTGCCCTGCGCTCTGTGTTGCTTCCAGAGCAGCAATCAGTACCAGCACAAAGGGCGCGCTCTCTACAAAATTGGCATGCGCACGCATGCGGCGGATCAGGAATTCATCGCCGCCATCGCCGATGGAAACCTGCCCTTTGGTCCGCGCCTGGCCGCAGCGGATCATCAGCCAAATGTTGACCAGTGCGGCACCCGCAGCGATGGTAAGTGTGATGGGTAAGCTAAGCATGCGATCCTCCCTGTTACGGCTTTGATATTTTGGGCGCCTGACTATCAGCCCTCCAAGGACTTGCAAAGCGGGGAAAAATCGGTATTAGCCGCCGCTCATCCGCAGCCTTGGGTGTTCAGATGCCGATTCTGGCCTTGCTTGCCAGCGCCGCGTTTCTGCCATAAGGCCGCAGAAACACTTTGATTTTTGAAACGGAACAGGTGCCGAAATGGCTGTCCCCAAGAGAAAAACTTCGCCGTCCAAGCGCGGCATGCGTCGCAGCCATGATTCGCTGAAGGTTGAAGCCTTTCAGGAATGTTCAAACTGTGGTGAACTGAAGCGTCCGCACCATGTGTGCCCGGCATGCGGCCATTATAACGGTCGCGAAATCCTAGCTGTCGCCTAAAGCTGTCGCTCTCGACCCATAGGGAGACGAACCAGTGACTTCAGCCCCGCGTATCGCCATTGATGCGATGGGCGGCGATGAAGGCGTGCGCGTGATGGTCGCGGGCGCGGCGCTGGCGCGGCACCGGCACGACCGGTTCAAATTCCTGCTTGTTGGGGATGAAGCGCAGATCAAGGCTGCCCTCAACGATCATCCCAATTTGCGCGCTGCGTCGGAAATTCTGCACACTGATGAAGTCGTCAGCGGCGATGACAAGCCCAGCCAGGCACTGCGCAAATCGCGCAACAGCTCGATGGGCCTTGCGATTAACGCTGTGAAGGCCGGTGAGGCTGCAGCGGCTGTCAGTGCAGGCAATACCGGTGCGCTGATGGCAATGGCCAAACTGGCATTGCGCACCATGCCTGGCATAGACCGGCCAGCGCTTGCCGCCTTGCTGCCGACGCTGGGCGAGGCCGATGTGGTGATGCTCGATCTGGGCGCGAACACCGAATGCGATGCGCGCAATCTGGTGCAATTTTCTGTGATGGGTGCGGCTTACTCGCGGATAATTTTCGGGTTCGAGCGCCCCCGCGTTCGCCTGCTCAATATCGGCACAGAGGAAATGAAGGGCACCGACTCGCTGCGCTTTGCCGCGCAGCATCTGCGTGACTCGCCCGAACTGCACATGGATTTTCAGGGCTTTATCGAGGCGGACAAGATTAATCGCGGCGAATGCGATGTCGTGGTTTGCGATGGCTTTTCCGGCAATATTGCGCTGAAATCCATTGAAGGTGCTGCCCGCTTTGTGACCGATCTGCTGCGCCGCGCCTTTACCAGCTCGGTCCGGTCCAAATTCGGCTTCCTTGTTTCACGCCCGGCGACCGAATTGCTGAAGCATCATCTTGATCCCAACAACCATAATGGCGCGGTTTTCCTTGGCCTCAACGGTGTGGTTGTGAAAAGCCATGGCAGCGCCAGCGTCAAAGGCGTCGCCAATGCGGTAGAGGTTGCTGCCCGGCTGGTAGAAGATGACATCACAGCGCGCATCGCGCAGGACATCGAACAGATCGCACATAAGGATGTGATCGAGGGATGACCGCGCCTGCCCTTCGCGCCGTGATAAAGGGCACGGGCTCGGCGCTTCCCAAGCGGCGGGTATCCAACGAAGAATTGGCAGCGCAGGTCGATACGTCCGATGAATGGATTACGGAACGCACGGGTATCAAGTTCCGCCATATTGCCGGGCCGGAGGAGACCACAGCCACATTAGGGGCGGCTGCGGCAAAGATAGCGCTCGAAGCGGCTGGTATGGATGCAGCGGACATTGACCTGATCATCCTTGCCACGGCAACGCCCGACCAGACTTTCCCTGCCAGTGCCACCAAGGTGCAGAATATATTGGGCTGCAATGGCTGCGTTGCCTTCGATGTGGCTGCAGTCTGTTCCGGTTTCCTCTATGCCTTTTCGGTTGCGGAAAGCATGATCCGCGCATGCTCCGCCAAAAATGCGCTGGTGATCGGGGCCGAAACCTTCAGCCGCATCCTTGACTGGGAGGACCGTGCGACTTGTGTGCTCTTTGGCGATGGCGCTGGGGCCGTGGTGCTGTCTGGCGAGGTAGGAGTGCGTGGGGCGCTTGCGACCAAACTTCATGCCGATGGCAGGCATTGTGACTTGCTTTATGTTGATGGTGGCCCATCGACCACTGGTACAGTCGGCAAGCTGCGCATGCAGGGGCGCGAGGTGTTCCGCCATGCCGTGACCAATTTGTCGAGCGTTATGCACGAGGTGCTGGACGCAGCTGGCATCGCTGCAAACGAAATTGAC
>CAYVQO010000198.1:0-2711 GCA_964452835.1 uncultured Sphingorhabdus sp.
ACCCGCAACCCATCCTTCGGTTTCGGAATCGGCCAGGCCTGCCATTCAGGCTCATAGCTATCGGCAATCTCCACACGCGCTTGTGTGAGCAAATGGTGTATGAACAACTTCATCTGCATATAGGCAAAGTGCAGGCCAAGACACATGTGTGCGCCGCCGCCAAAGGGCACCCAGGCATATTTATGGCGTCCCTTTGAATTTTCAGGGGTAAAGCGCATCGGATCAAATTTTTCCGGCTCTTCCCAATATTCGGGCATTTTGTGAACATGGGCCGGACTGATATTCACACCGGTTCCCGCCGGAATATGATAGCCCATAAATTCAAAGTCGCGGAGCGCACGGCGCGGGATTGACGGGACCGGCGGGATCATCCGCAACGATTCCTTGAACACATATTCGGTGAGCTCGAACTTATCGAGATCGGCAAAGGCAATATCTGATCCGGCCGGGGCAATGCTTAGACATTCCGCCCGCACCTTTTCCTGCCATTCGGGATGCTTTGCCAGCATCCAGATCATCGAAGTGACCGATGAGGTAATCGTGTCATGTGCCGCCATCATCAGAAAATTCATATGGTCGATGATTTCACCATCGGTCATATACTGGCCATCTTCGCGGGTGGCGCGGCAGAACTGGCTGAACATGTCCTGCCGGTTTTCATTGCGACGACGTTCCTCGATCTGCGGCCCAAAATAACTGATCAGATATTTGCGGCCCGCAACACCCCGCCCCATGGCGGTAAAGGGCAAAGGCGCACGCACCGCGCCAATCGATGCTGCCACCATGTCGACGAAGGCTTTGTTAATCCGGTCCGCCTCTGGCCCCAGCGGGACGCCCAAGAAGGAATCCGCCGCGACATCCAGCGTCAGTTGCTTGATCGCGGCGTAAAATGCCAATTCGCCACGCCAGCCTTTCAGCTGTTCGCGAAATATGCGGTTCATATCCTGTGTGTAGCCGCGCATCGGCTCTGGCTTGAAAGCAATACCCAGCGCACGCCGATCCATGCGGTGATGGTCAAAATCCATCAGCATCAACCCGCGTGGAAACAGCAGGTTCAGCACCGGCCCCCATCCCTGTTCCGATGAAAATAGTTTCTCCCGGTCGAAAAGGAGCAACTCATTGGCTTCTGCCCCGACTAGCGAGACATTGGGGTTCCCAAAACTGTTGGTCCGGAACACTTTGCCATAGGTTTTGACCATATGGTCTCCATAGGCAGCGGGATCACGAAGCACGCGGAAGGTCGTGCCAATAATCGGCGGACCATTTTCGCCAGGAATATGCGACAGATTACCTTTTTTCTTCCGCTTCACCCAATGCGGGTTTGCGGCTTCGCTGCTGGCAAGGGCCATGGGAGAACTCCGGCGTTTAACTGAACGATTAACCGCTTACTGCCATTAGTGTTAATAAAGCGCAAGCGTCTGGGGTCAGGACGTCAGGCCATTCAGCTTTCTGCCCCTGAATATGAACGGCAGCCAACAACATCATTCAGATGCAATTCAACCGGAAAGCTGCAATTCTCAGCTCACGATAGAGCGTGCCGTCGATTCGACGAATGGATCAGCGAAGCGGACGGCACAGTAAATGGGGTGGATTATGGCAGGATTATCGAAAAGGCTGGCAGCAAGGCTCGCTGCGTTGACCGTTGCGACTGTTGGCTTGTCAGGCTGCGTCTACGATATGGGACTTGGCTATTATGACGATGGCTATGCCTATAACCAATATGATTGCGATCCCTATGCCCCGTTTGACAGCTATTATGCCTGCGATAGCGGCTACGGCTTCTATAACATCGGCTTCGGTGGTGGCTGGTATGACAGCTACTGGTATCCTGGTTATGGCTATTACATCTTCGACAATCGTGGTTCCCGCTATCATATGCGCGATCATCATCGCCGCTATTGGGCGGGTCGCCGCCATGAATGGTATCGCGAGCATCGCGGCCGGGGTCGCGGCCATGATGGTGAACATCGCCGTGGACGCGGCTATGGCTATAACAGCGATGGTACCCGCGACGGGGTTGTAGACCAACCCATTGCCTGGCCCGAACAGGGCGGCGGCAGGCGCAGCGCCCGTCCGGGCCGCGAGCCCGAAGCAACACCGCCCCCACCACTCGCTGGTGGTGATGACTGGCGCGATGGGCGGCGTGAGCGCCGGGGTGGTGGCGAAGGCCGCCGCCGCAATGGCCAAGACGTTTTGAGCGACAACGGGCAGCCCGCAGCGGCTCCTCAGCCCGTTGCTCGCCCTGATCGCCCTCGTGGTGGAGAGGGCCGGGGTGGAGAAGGTCGCGGCGCTGGCCGCTGGCAGCAACCTTCGGGCAATGCCACACAGCAACAGGGCGGTTCTTACCAGCCACCTGCCGCGCCGCGTGCACAGCCCCCGGCACCCAGATCACAGCCGGCCACACCGCGTTCCGAACCACCGGCCCAACGAACGCCTCCAGCACCGCGTTCTGTGCCTGACCGCCAACCCGATTGAGTCCAATTGATTAACTTGACGCTCGAAAAAGGAGCCATGCCATGAAACATCTTTTGCTTGCAGCTTTGGCCGCGACAACATTTTTAAGTCCTGCGGCCTATGCCGCAGTCGGCACGGAAGCCAGCGCAAGCGAGGCCGATCGAACTGTCTCAAACCCAGCCGATTTCCGGCGCGGCGAAGGTCGGCGCAGCGCGGAAAGTCTGCTGGGCGGCGGCAACCGCCAGGGCGAACGCAGC
>CAYVQO010000199.1:0-2679 GCA_964452835.1 uncultured Sphingorhabdus sp.
TAAGGTGACCGGGCTGGCGCTCCGCTCAGCATTGGTGCTTGTGCTGCTTTTTATAACGGTTGTTGCCATATCCGTCTGCTGGTCCGGCTATCGTGTCACGTCAGCCATGAACCATGGCGCTCTACGCGCCAAAGTTGCGATGTGTATGGACCTGAACCATGTTGAGCTTCGCGAAGCGGGGAAGGTATCTCAAAAAATCATCGACCGGGTGCTGGCCCGGCAGGTTGCCGCGCATTATCAGCGCTACCGAAAACGCATATTGTCCTATTCCGCACTGTTGCTGTCGAGCCAGACCGGCTGGCAGACTTTTTGGTCAGCTGAGGAGCGGCGGCAGATATATTCTGATTTAGAGAGGCGCATGCCGCCATGTCCCGCAGCGCGGGCCCGCTTTCTTGAGATTCAGGCGCGCAAGAAGCGGTAGGTCATACCACTATCGCCGTCCATCAAATGGCAATCCAAAGATTCGCCATCCTACAAAAATCATTGTATAAACTCGCAAAATCGGAGTCGGCGGCGCAAATTGCCGCTTGCCTTTCTTCCACTCCGAGAGAGAACTCTAGGCGCGCAAGCGTCGGAGGCATGGCAGCGACTGTCATGCAATTGGGAGGTGCATTTTGCTGCGTCACATGGCGCGCTATGGGCATGGAAGGAAGAGATAGCATGGCTCAAGATTGGTTAGCGGACGTTCGCAAATATGTCGCCGACGCCGATGAGAAAGTGGTGAAGGCGATTGTCCGCTATTGCGGCATTGCGCTACAAAAAGTGGACAGTTCGCTGGTATCCTTTTCCGACAGCAAGGAAACCGACCGTGTCCGGCAGAATTTCCTGAAGAAAAAACTGGGCCTGACCCATAGCGATGCCGAACTGGATGCAGCCATTGCCGCGGTTGGGGAACGGATGAAGGCTGACCGGACGAAGAATCGCGTGACGGTCTATTATCTTCTCGCGGAGCATTTTGATGCGCTTGGTATCTTCGGCGGTACGGCGCGTGGCACTGGCGCTGCTGTTGCCGCTGCCGCCGCTGGTGCTGCTGGATTGGCTGCTGCTCCCGCCGCCGCCGCCCCGGCCGCTGCTGCCCCGGTTCCGGCTGCGGCAACGCCTTTGGCTGCGATGGCCGCCGCCCCCGAAGCGGAAGCGCCTGCTGCACGCGCACGGCCAGCAACACCTGCGGAGCGGAGCGCAGCATTAAGCCCTGATGATGGCATTTTCGGCTGGGGCTGCGGCGTTGCGGCGCTTGTCCTTGGCTGTATCATCCTCGCCGCGCTGCTCGCCTGGTGGATTCTCTATTCCAGGGATACGCCTGTGGCGGCCCCGGCACCTGCTGCTACGATGGCCGCCCCTGCACCTGCTCCGGTTGCGGCTGAGCCTGCGCCAGCTGCTCCCATCCCTGTCGGCGCTGGCGTGACGACTGGCGAGCGCAACGGGAAACCGATGCTGACGGTCTATTTCGATACGGCCAAGTCGGATGTTACCAATGATCTTGCGGCGGCTGCGGCGGCTGTGAAGAAATATATCGAAGATAATCCCACAGCGAAGCTCGCGGTTTCAGGCTTTAATGATCCCACAGGCAACGCCGCTGCCAATGCCGAACTGTCCAAAAAACGGGCGCAGGCGGTGAAGGCAGCGCTTGAAAAAGCTGGTATCCCGGCGGCATCCGTTGAGCTGGTCAAGCCTGCAGAGACCACAGATGCAACGGGTGACAACACCAACGCACGCCGTGTGGAAGTGGTGGTGCAATAGCGCATAGGATCCTGGGGTGAACCAGGCAGGGCGGCTTCATAGCGAAGCCGCCCTTTTTTATTTTCACTATGGGACGAAAAGGCTTAGCTGGTGTCATGACTTTCGCGCTGGAAAATTTCGATCTTGATGGCTTTGTTCGTGCAACGCTGGCCGAGGACCTTGGGCCAACGAGGCGCGATGTGACCAGCGAAAGCGTCATCCCGGCCAATGCCCGCTTCTCTGGCGTGATGGACAGCCGCGATCAGATTGTCGTTGCCGGGCTTCCCATTGCCATGGCCTTTTTTCGGTATCTTGATCCCGATATGGAAATCCGTCTGTTGGCCTCTGAAGGGCATGGCGCGGAGGCTGGTGCTGATCTGATGCAGCTGGAGGGTAATGCGCGGGCGATGCTGACAGCCGAACGCTCGGCCCTCAACACGGTACAGCATCTGTCCGGCATCGCCACAATGACGCGCCGCTATGTAAAGGCCATTGCTGGTACCGGCTGCACCTTGCTCGATACGCGAAAAACCATTCCGGGGCTTCGCATGCTGGAAAAATATGCAACCCGCATGGGCGGGGCCACAAACCACCGTATGGGTCTGTGGGACGCGGCGATGATCAAGGATAATCATGTTGCCGTTGCCGGCGGGGTGGAGGAAGCTGTGCGTCGCGCAAAGGCGGCGGGCGTCGAACGCATCATATTGGAGGTGGACCGGATCGAACAGATTGAACCCGGTCTGGCTGCCGGCGCCACCCATTTGCTGCTCGACAATATGGATGTGGCGGAGCTGAGCGAAGCGGTAAGGCTGGTCGCGGGGCGTGTGCCGACAGAGGCCTCTGGCGGCATCACGCTGGAAACGATCCGTGCCAAGGCAGAAACCGGCGTGACCTACATCTCGGTCGGTCGCCTCACGCAAAGCGCGCCAGCGGCGGATATCGGGCTGGATTTTGATGTGG
>CAYVQO010000200.1:0-2633 GCA_964452835.1 uncultured Sphingorhabdus sp.
GCGTGATCAGCTTTTCGACATAGGGGCGAAGTTCTTTCGCCTTGGCAACGCCGGTGGTGATCTGTTCATGCTTGATCAGCGAAGCCGCCATGTTGCGCAGCATCGCAATGCGGTGGCTGCCAGTGCGGTTGAGTTTACGTTGGCCTACTTTATGGCGCATGTTTCGTTCCTTCGTTCGTATGGGGGCCGTATAAGGTACCCCGATCCAGGCCAATTAAGGGTGGCCCTTTGCCCTGTTTTTCCTCTCCCTTTGGGAGAGGATACGAAGCCTTGGCCGAAGGCCTAGGCGGAGTTGGTGAGGGTGTCTGCCTTCAGCGGTGATCCCCTCACCCAGCTTCGACTAGGCAGCAAGCTGCCAAATCTTCGCAACCCTCTCGACGGGAGAGGGAAAGCTTTAACCCAACAACTCCTGCTCCAGCTTCTTGGCCATTTCCTCGATATTCTCGGGCGGCCAGCCGGGAATGTCCATGCCAAGGCGCAGACCCATGCTCGAGAGCACCTCCTTGATTTCGTTCAAGGATTTGCGGCCGAAGTTGGGCGTGCGCAGCATTTCTGCTTCGCTCTTCTGCACCAGATCGCCGATGTAGATGATATTGTCGTTCTTCAGGCAATTGGCGCTGCGGACCGAGAGCTCCAGCTCGTCCACCTTCTTGAGGAGGTAACGGTTGAGCTGGTTCGCATCCGATTCGTCGCTTGATGCCGGAGCCGCAGCAAGGCCAATCATCGGCGAGCTTGCAGCCATTGACTCTTCAAAGTGGACAAAGACCTGCAGCTGATCCTGAAGGATGCGCGCAGCGTAAGCCACGGCGTCTTCAGGCGTCACTGTGCCATCGGTTTCGACGGTCAGGTTGAGCTTGTCATAGTCCAGCTCTTGGCCGATGCGCGCATTGTCGATCTTGTAGGCGACTTGGCGGACGGGGCTGTAGAGGCTGTCCACGGGAATCAGGCCAATCGGCGCATCCGCAGGGCGGTTGGCAACAGCAGGGACATAGCCCTTGCCGGTGTCAGCGGTGATTTCCATGTTCAGGCTCGCGCCGTCATCCAGATGGCAAATGACCAGATCGGGGTTCATCACCTGAATATCGCCGGTAACGGCAATATCGCCAGCCTTGACCGTGGCGGGGCCAGTGGCCGAAAGCTGCATGCGCTTCGGGCCTTCGCCTTCCATCTTCAGGGCAACCTGCTTGATGTTGAGCACGATGTCGGTCACGTCTTCGCGTACGCCAGCAAGCGACGAGAATTCGTGCAGCACATTTTCGATCTTGATCGAGGTAATCGCTGCGCCCTGCAGCGATGAAAGAAGCACGCGACGCAGTGCGTTGCCAAGCGTCAGGCCAAAGCCACGCTCCAGCGGTTCGGCGACGAAGGTAGCCTTGCGGCGGCTGTCGCCACCCGACTTCACTTCAAGGCCCATGGGCTTTTTCAGTTCCTGCCAGTTCTTCATGTTGACGGACATGGATATCCCCTAGAGTTGGGACTGAGCCGGTTTTGGTGCACCGTCCGGGTCAGCCCGATTTGAATTTTTTGGCCAGGTTGTGCCCCGACCGGGAGAAGGAGCGGCTGCGCGGAGCAGCCACGCCCGGAAAATTATACGCGGCGACGCTTTGACGGGCGGACGCCGTTGTGCGGGATTGCCGTCACGTCGCGGATCGAAGTGATGGTGAAGCCTACAGCCTGCAAAGCGCGCAGTGCGCTCTCGCGGCCAGAGCCTGGGCCCTTCACTTCAACTTCCAACGTACGGACGCCATGTTCTGCAGCCTTCTTGCCAGCGTCTTCAGCAGCAACCTGCGCCGCATAAGGCGTCGATTTACGGCTGCCCTTAAAGCCCATGGTGCCGGCGCTGGACCAGCTGATCGCATTGCCCTGTGCGTCGGTGATGGTGATCATCGTGTTGTTAAAGCTGGCGTTGACGTGCGCCACACCAGCCGAGATATTCTTGCGTTCGCGCCGTTTGATGCGCTGAGGTTCGCGTGCCATGATGTTTTCCTAATCCTGTCTGGAAGAAGCTGCGGTTACCCGCGCTTACTTCTTTTTGCCGGCAATGGGTTTCGCCTTGCCCTTACGGGTGCGCGCATTGGTGTGCGTGCGCTGGCCGCGAACGGGAAGGCCCTTGCGATGACGCAGGCCGCGATAGCAGGCCAGGTCCATCAGGCGCTTGATATTCATCGACGTGTTGCGACGCAGATCGCCCTCAACAGTGTAGCCGGCGTCGATGGTTTCGCGGATTTTCAGAACTTCGGCGTCCGAAAGATCCTGCACGCGGCGGGTATGATCAATGCCAAGCTTGTCGGCAATTTCCAGCGCCTTGGTGCGGCCAATGCCATGGATATAGGTGAGTGCAATAATCACTCGTTTGTTGGTTGGGAGGTTAACCCCGGCAATACGTGCCAATTTCTTGCTCCTTGCTCCACAGGACGAACCATGATTCGCCCCATCTCATCGCGAAAGTGAATGGGCCGAAAACGCAGAAAAACCAGCGGGCACACGAATGTGCTGCTGGCTTTACCAGTGATCGGATGACCAGCCATTACGCGGAGTCGCCATTGGTGTCAAGCGAAGCGGGTTGATTATTGATCTTCGCTCCGCCAAGGGGCTGGCCATATGTCTGGCCGCGAACCTTTGACCTTTCAAGA
>CAYVQO010000201.1:0-2575 GCA_964452835.1 uncultured Sphingorhabdus sp.
GCTCCTCCCCCTTGGCCAGCCCCAACATCATTTCCAGCGTTTCATCGGTCATCCGGCGGCTGGAGGCATCGGCGTTGATGAAGCTGGCCGCCCGATCCGGCCATGCGGCGAACCAGCGCGCGAACAGCGGGTGGCGCAACTCCACGCCGCTATCCGCGACGGCAATCAGGCTGGCTTCCATCAGATCGGCGTCGGTTGGCATTTTATCCTTCTTTGCGCCTTCGCGGCTTTGCGTGAAATATTTTTATCACGCAAAGCCGCAAAGACACAAAGAAGATTTGGCCGAGTCGTTTTCTCAATCAAATTAGTTATGTTAACGCTGCGGCGCAGCAATTGCCCGCGCAAATGTAAAATTTTCAGGCAATGCCGATTCTGCGCTGCCTGCTCGATTTCCGCCATTTGTTGCGCTGCATGATTTACATAATCTCTTCACATAAGGGAGCATTAGCATGCCGTAGCGTCAATCAGGCCTTGCTGGCGCTCGATGATATGACATCACATCAAAGCGCGGCCCGGAACAGGGGGCTGCATTTTGAGGAGAGCTGTCATGCGTAAATTGTCCCTGATTATTGCCCTGCCCTTGCTCGCACTGGTTTCTGCGTGCAGCGGCGAGCAGGATGCGGCCGAGACTGCCGCGACCACCGTTGATGTCCAGGAAGAGGCCCCTGCGGTCGCCGCCGAGGCCGCAACCGATGCAAGCGACGCGCCCATTGCCTCGCGCAGTGGCGGTGCTGTGTTCAACAAGCCGGCGGCCGTCTCGCCCAGTGTCGCCCCGGGGGTTGCGTTCCAGTATCAATATGATTTCCGCGTGCCTGGTGAGCGGATTGAGGCGGTGCAGGACGAACATGCTGCTGCGTGCGAAACGCTGGGCCTGTCGCGCTGCCAGATTACGGGGCTGAGTTTCAACCAGAGCGAGCGCGGCTATCCTGAAGGCCGAATGGAGTTCCTGCTTGACCCCGCCATCGCCCGCAAATTCGGTCGCGATGCCATCGCCAGCGTCGAAAAGGCAGAAGGCGTGCTGGCGACCAGCAATGTCACTGGCGAAAATGTCGGGGCGGCGATTGAAACATCGCAAGTGCGCAGCGCCGGGATAGAGGCCGAGGTCAAGCGCATCGAGGCGCGGCTTGCGGGCACGGGCCTGGCCAATGACGAACGCACCGAGCTGCGCCGCCGGGCGGAGGAATTGCGCGCCATGCTGGGTGATGAAAAACAGCAACGGCGCGAAGGCGAGGCGCGCATTGCGACCACTCCTGTCGCGTTCACCTATAGCGGCAATATGGGCCTTGGCGGTTCGGGCGTATTTGGCGATGCTTGGTCTGCTTCGTCCAGCAGCATGGCGACCATGCTGTCGGTCATGCTGATGTTCTTTGGCGTGATCCTGCCCTGGTTGCTGCCGATTGTGGCGATCATCCTGATTGTCAAAAGCCCGATTGGCGCGGGCCTGCGCCGCTGGTGGCGCGGCAACAGCCCGCTGGAGGATGCGCCGGTTAAGGAATAGCAGCGCTATGGGCGGCGCAAACACAGAGTGGATTGCGCCGCCCCGCCCAAGCGGTTAGGCGAGCGCAAGAGCATGTCGTCCGCACCCCATCCTACGCCGCCCCACCCTTTGGCCATACCCGATTTCCGCCTCTACTGGCTGGCGCGCTTCATGGCGGTGATGGCGACGATGGCGATGGTGGTGATCATTGGGTATCAGACCTATGACGTTGCCCGAACCGACTATGGCATGTCCATCAAGCAAGCCTCGTTTCAGCTCGGCTTGCTGGGGCTGGTGCAATTTGTGCCGCTGGCCTTGCTTACGCCCGTTGCTGGCTGGGCGGCAGACCGGTGGGAACGGCGCAGCGTTGCGCGTTTTGCCAACAGCATCGATATGCTTGTTGTCTTCACGCTGGGCTGGCTGACTTATGCCGATCAGCTGAACCTGCCGATCCTGTTTCTGCTGGCAGCATTGCACGGGGTCGCCCGCGTGTTTGTGGGCCCTTCGATGACAGCGATTGTCCCCAATATCGTTCCAGCAGAATCGCTGCCAAAGGCCATCGCGCTCAGCTCTATCGCATGGCAATCTGCCTCGGTCATTGGCCCTGCGCTTGCCGGGCTGCTGTATGAGCGCGATGCCGCCCTGCCCTATTGGTGTGCAACGGCGTTGCTGTTGCTGGCATCCGCCGCTGTGACATTCATCCGACCGGTGTACCCGCCGCCCATGGATCGGGAACGCCACCCGCTGAAGCAAATGGCCGAAGGGATCAGCTACACTTGGCGAGAGCGCTTCCTGCTGGGTGCGATCACGCTTGATCTGTTTGCCGTGCTGCTGGCTGGCGCAACGGCGCTGATGCCGGTTTATGCCCGCGATATCCTGCATGTCGGCGCCGATGGCTTGGGGCAGATGCGCGCGGCCCCTGCCTTTGGCGCAGCCGCCGTGGCGCTGTTTCTGGCATTCCGGCCGCTGAAGCACAATGTCGGTGCCAAAATGCTATGGGCGGTTGTCGTCTTTGGCGTTGCGACCATCGGCTTTGGTCTATGCCACAAAATCGCACCGCTGATCTCTGTAGAAGCCATGGTCATTGCGCTGGTGGCT
>CAYVQO010000202.1:0-2522 GCA_964452835.1 uncultured Sphingorhabdus sp.
CGGTTGGGGGCCAGCGATCGCAGCTTTGCCCTTGAACGCGCCCTTGCTTTCGACCTGCTAGGCAATTTTGAACGGGCAGAACGGGATTATACGCTGGCAGCCAGCTATGGCGGCAGCGATGAGCTGACATTGCGCCACGCCATATCGCTGTCGCTTGCCGGGCGCAAAGATGATGCCGACCGGATGCTCATTCCGCTGTTGCAAAAGGAGAATCCTGAGGCATGGCGAACGCGTGCGCTAATGCTGGCATCGCGCGGCGATTACCGTGAGGCTGGAAAAATCGCCCTCGGTTTTCTCTCTGATAGCGAAGCACGGCGCATGGATGGCTATTTCCGCAATATGCAGCGCCTGACAGGTGCGCAGCAGGCGGCGGCCATGCATTTTGGCCATTTCCCGGTTGGTTCCAACATTGGCGAAGACAGCAGCTCTGTGCGCACCATGGCCGCAGCAACTGGGGCAGCGTCCACAAGTGCGAAGCCTGCCTCTGTTGGGGGCGATGCGAGGCTGATCCCGACAGGCGAGCCTTTGGGCGCAAAGACCGCTGCGGCAAAGCCTGAGAAGAGCCAAAAGCCTGACAAGAAGGCCAAGGACAATAAGCGTAGCCCAGGCATCGCAACTGCGTCAGCGCAAGAGGCCATTGACGCTGCAGCAAAGGCGAAGGTTTCGACGGTTGCCGCAAATAAATTGCCCACGCCAGAGGCAGCCCGCCCGCCCGTTCGTATCGCGCTGCCTGCGCTGGCCCGTCCTTCGCCTGCAGTGGTTGCCAAGCCAGAGGTACGCACCGCGGAACTTCCGGCAACCGGGCCTGCGGTAATGCCGTCAAGTGGCGCGCCAAAAGCTGTCCCCGCTGGGCCGATTTTGCCGACTGCCGCTTCGAGCATGGCAACTGAGCCAAAGGTGGTGCAGGAACAGCGTGTTGCGCAGGGTGATCCATTGGTGACGGCTGCTGCTCAACCAAAGGCCATTGAGGCGCAAGCAGAGCTAAGGCCACAACCGGTGATAATTGACCGGCTTCCACCTGCTGAACCCGATACAAAAATTGCGGTTGCGACTGACGCAAAGGGTGATGCCCCGTCGCCGGGCTTCGAACTTAATCCAGTCGATCCTGCCGTGAACGCGCAGGGTCCATCGGCTGCAGCTGTAATCACGCCGGTAAGCGTTCCTGCATCGGAAAAGCCCTTTGATCTTGGTGCGCTTGTGGAATCCATAGAGGTGCCGGAAGATGAGAAAAAGCCATCCGTTGCACCCGTTGATCTGACGAAGATAAAGCCAGCTGCGCCCAAGGTTGAAACGGTTGCGGCAAAGGCCGAGCCTGCTGCCAAGGCTACCAAGGCGCAAGCGGCCACCCCGCGTATCTGGGTGCAGATTGCCACAGGCGCTGATGCCAATGGCCTTGGCTTTGACTATCGCCGCATGGCCAAAAAGACCCCGACGCTATTTGCCAATCGCGAGGGCTGGACGGCGACATGGGGCAAGACACGCCGGCTTTTGGTCGGGCCATTTCCGGACATGAAGGCTGCCAAGAAATGGGAAGCGGATTTCCGCAAGGCAGGCGGCGACGGCTTTATCTGGCAAAGCGACAAGGCGGCAGAAGTCACAAAACTAAAATAGGTATCGGGCCAAAATAGGCGCTGGCGAAATCTGTAAACCCCGTGCAAAGGCGCAAGGCATGACTGGCCGCGCCTCTTATGCCTGTAATCCTGACCATAGCCGTGGGCGGCACTATGCCGAACCATCGGGCGAAAATCGCGGACCGCGCAATATTTTTCAGCGTGACCGTGACCGGATCATCCATTCAATCTCTTTCCGCCGCCTGCGCCACAAGACTCAGGTTTTTGTCGCCCCTGATGGCGATCATTATCGGGTCCGGCTGACCCACAGTCTGGAAGTTGCGCAAATTGGCCGCACCATTGCCCGTGCATTGGGGCTGGACGAAGATCTGACCGAGGCGCTGTGCCTTGCGCATGATATTGGCCATCCGCCCTTTGGCCATGCGGGTGAGGATGCGCTGGAGGCGGCGATGCAGCCCTTTGGCGGCTTTGACCATAATGCGCATACGCTGCGCACGTTGACCCAGTTGGAGACGCCCTATCCGCTATGGCCTGGCCTTAACCTCAGCTGGGATTTGCTGGAAGGGCTGGCAAAGCACAATGGCCCGGTGTTGAATGCCCCTTGGGCGCTGGCCGAGGTCAATCAGCGCTTCGACCTTGCGCTTGGCCAATGGCCTTCGCTGGAGGCACAGATTGCTGCGGTTGCGGACGATATTGCCTATGACAATCATGATATTGACGATGGTATCAGGGCTGGATTGCTGACGTTGGACCGGTTGCTGGAACTGCCATTTGTCGCCAGCCGCTTTGAGGCCATTTGCAGGCGCTATCCACAACATCGGCCCGATCAACTGCTGCCCGAATTGGTGCGCGAACAAATTGGCGTGATGGTCAATGATGTCATTGAAACAACGCGGGCCAACATCGCTGCTGAGCGTATACAAACTGTGGACGATGTTCGGGCGGCCGGCA
>CAYVQO010000203.1:0-2504 GCA_964452835.1 uncultured Sphingorhabdus sp.
GACAATATGCGCGGGCGGGTCAGTTCGGTCTCTGGCCTTGCCATTTCCGCGTCGAACGAGCTGGGCGAATTGCAATCGGGCTTTGCCGCTGCCCTGCTCGGCCCTGTTGGCGCAGTTGTATTTGGCGGTGCAGGAGCCATAATGGTAACAGGCATTTGGGCTTGGCTGTTCCCCGAACTCAAAAATGCCCGCACATTCGAACCGCAATTTCGTGAGGCCCAACCGGCCAAGACAAAGGAAGCCACGACATGAAGGCCAATTCGATCCTGGATACCATCGGCAACAGCGCGCATATCCGCATGCAGCGGCTTTTTGGTGACGCAGAAGTGTGGATCAAGTCTGAACGGTCGAACCCCGGCGGATCAATCAAGGATCGGATTGGCCTTGCCATGATCGAGGCTGCGGAAAAGGACGGCAGCCTGAAACCCGGCGGGACCATCATAGAGCCGACCAGCGGCAACACCGGCGTCGGCCTTGCCATGGTCGCGGCGGTAAAGGGCTACAAGCTGGTGCTGGTCATGCCCGAAAGCATGTCATTGGAGCGCCGCCGGTTGATGTTGGCCTATGGCGCGACCTTTGACCTGACACCGCGTGAAAAGGGCATGAAAGGCGCAATCGAACGGGCGATTGAGCTGGTTGAAGGCACCCCCGGCGCATGGATGCCGCAACAATTTGAAAACCCCGCCAATGTCGATGTCCATGTGCGCACGACGGGACCGGAAATCCTTGCCGACTTTGCGGACAGCCCGATTGATGTGCTGATCACTGGCGTTGGCACGGGCGGCCATATTACTGGCTGTGCCGAAGTGCTTAAAAAGTCCTGGCCCAATTTGAAGGTCTATGCCGTAGAGCCGACCCTGTCCCCGGTAATCAGTGGCGGCCAGCCCGGCCCGCACCCGATTCAGGGCATTGGCGCGGGCTTCATCCCGGCCAATTTGCATACCCAGCTGATCGATGGCGTTATTCAGGTTGATCCTGAGGATGCAAAGGAAATGGCCCGCCGTGCGGCTTGCGAAGAAGGAATGCTGGTCGGCATTTCCTCCGGCGCGACACTGGCGGCAATTGCGCAAAAGCTGAAGGAGTTGCCTGCGGGCAGCCGTGTGCTTGGCTTTAACTATGATACGGGCGAACGCTATTTGTCGGTTCCCGACTTCCTGCCTGCATGACAGAAGCCCATCAGGCGGCATCGGCTGCCTATATTGAAGAGATCAAGCAGGCGATTTGCAACTATCCAGCGCTGGGCAATGGCGTGCCCTTTGCCGAATTCAACGCGCTAGTCCATTATGACCAGCAGCGCAGTCGCTGGCTAATCGAACCCGACGCCCGGCCAATGACATTATTGTCAAAAGGGCAGCTTGATTTGATTGAGGAGGCGATCTGCGATCTGCAGGCACGCAGTGTGCCCGGAGACTATATAGAGGCTGGGATCTGGCGCGGCGGCGCCATCATCCTGATGCGGGCATTGTTAGACGCCTGTGCAATAGCAGACCGGCGAGTTTTTGCCGCAGACTCCTTTCAGGGCATCCCGAAAAACACCAAGTTCCGGCATGATCCAGTTGACCTATGGGAAGATCGGTGGGCTGCATCGCTTGACGAGGTGAAGACCAATATTGCCCGGTTCGGCCTGCTGGATGAACGCATCCAGTTTGTGCCGGGCTATTTTGAGGATAGCCTTGCCGCTTTGGCCGACGAAGAATTTGCCTTGATCCGGCTCGATTCCGATTCTTATGATTCGGTGATGACGTCGCTGGAACATCTATACCCGCGGCTGAGCGCTGGTGGCATCATCATCATCGACGACTGGCATTTGCCCGGCTGCCGCATGGCCGTTGACGCCTATCGCCGCAGCCACGCCATTTGCGAGCCGATGCTGAGCAAGGCCGGCAACGGCTATTGGACCAAAAGCTGAAAAGACTGCCGGGGCGGACCAGAAACGCCCCGGCAAGTCCATGCGCCCCCGACCTGGGCTATTGTCCCTCGGGCGCCCCTTCAGGCTCCGGTGGCGGCGGCGGGGCCTTGCCACTGTCTGGCTTGCCGTCGCCATCATTATCGAGCAAGTCCGGCTTCCCGTCATCGTTAAGGTCCCAAGCATCCGGCACACCATTGGCATCGCGGTCCCAAGCATCTGCTTTTCCATCATTATTGGTATCAATGGTCGGTGGCGGCGGTTTGTCCGGCGCACGGGCGGGCATCGAGTCCGCTGCTGGTTTAGCCGGTTTTGGAGGTTCCGCCGCATGAACGATCCCTGCGGCAAAGGGCAGGATAAAAAATATGGCCAAGGTGGCAGCGACCCGATTTTTGAGCTTTGACATTGGTTGCTCCTGAGTAAGCGAACCCCCTGTCCATGCCGACTGTCGCCGCCATAGATGCCGCTGCCTATTGTTTTGCGATGGTGTGCGCTTTGCCAAGGGCTAACGGTTCATCGCATGCCGCCTGTCGTCGCAGCGGCGCAACCCGTCGATTTTGTAACCTGTTCAGGCCGTGCGCCGGTCCGAATTGCGGAT